>JANXLY010000187.1 GCA_025354885.1 Acidobacteriota bacterium
CTACAGCGAACTCGTTTACACCCAAGCAGCCGCATCAAAGAAACCTCAACCAAAATCCAGCCCATCTGTGGAAATCAAGTGGGAAACAAAAACAGGCATGAGCAAATTTATGGGCCTTGACACTTGACGGAACAGCTCAGATGTCTAGAAAAAGCAGTTGAAAGGGCGGCTGAGAGTGCAAGTGATGGATACTGAACGGGATGAGCAGCGTAAGCGTCCGGTGCTGGCCTTCTAGACAAGACCGAGGATGAAGCGGAAGCTGGAGGGATGGGGACGGATAGCAGGAGCAACGGCGGTGCGGCAATAGTTCGCAATGGCAGGAAGGAGAGCCGGGTTCGACATACGCAGGCAGAACGTCGAGCGATTGTGGAAGAGACATTGCACATTGGGGAGTCTGTGCATAGGTGGCGCGTCGGCACTGGGTAAATGCAAACCAGGTTTTCCAGGGGCCAGGCTCTAGGCGCAAGGCTTGCTGAGCGACGACGATCCGCCGCAATTGATGGCCGTTGCGTTGGGCCGTCTCATCTGGCCCTTTTGGCCGCTCCATTTGGCCTCCTCCAGGCGGATACAAGGGTTTTGCTCCGAAAGCACCTGCCGCAACCAGGCGCGACGCTACGCTCGGAAACTGTGTTGCGACAAAACGTGTTCCTCAGTCAAGGTACCGTCGCCTGTACATCTACCCTTATCCCAAAGCCCAATCGATTCGAAACTGGAAATAGTCGGAGTTTGAGGGATACTTTAGGTCAAGGCTGTTGGGAAGGAACAATGCAATGGTGATCTCGGCGGAACAACTGACAAGACTGGTTCTCGAAGTCATGGCTCATTATTCGAGCGGCCCCTACGACATGTCCAACCCTGCGACGATCTGGTCCCTCATTGAGCGCGACTATCCGGACATCGAGGGCGTGAGCGAGCCGCCGAGTGCGGATGAAGTCCGTAGACGCTACATTGAGGATTCGTTTGCACATTGGACCACGCCCGACATCATGGCCGATCCTCCTGCCACTATCGGCCCGGAGAGCCACGAATCCATCGAGTACAACCGTCGGTTGCGCTCAGCAGGAATTACTCCGGCAATGATGGATCCCGGGCAACAGCTTCTCGACGGTCTCGATACCTTGCGGGGGAATCCGATGGCGGCGCTGAGTTTTGTTACTTCCATGGCAATGGGCCGGAATCGTGTCGATGCGATGCGTGTGGCGCGGGCCACCGGGGCAGTTTATGAACTTGCCACCTGCATGGTGTCGGCACCGGTCTCGGATACGAGCGGAGAAATTACCGATACGAGCACGCCCGGCCCCGTGAGGCCGGGGACGCGTGTACCTGATGCGTACTCGGCGGCAGAGATCCGGTCGCGCATTTCACGCGGGTATCACGGCGGCGTTTAGGGCTGTGTTCTCGTGAGTAATTGCATAAATTAACATTCTCCCTTAACGGTCGCGGTATCGCGAAGGCGTTGAGAAGACCGGGCTAACGGTCGCGGTTCGGTAGGGTGGTAACCGTGGTTGGGTAGTCCTGGGTCTCGCTCAGTGCAGAAAGATCACCAAACAAAAGCGCCCGCTGTTCGGCGGGCGCTTTGGGTTGGGGTTGAACGTCGCTCTTAGAAAGAGAGACGCAGGGCGAACTGTAACTGGCGGGGAGTGCCGACAATGCCGCTGATGATGCCGGCAGAAGCTCCACCGATGGCGGTGTTGGGCAAATCGAATTGAGTGTGATTCAAGAGATTGAACATCTCGGTACGGAACTGGAGTTTGACTCGTTCTGTAATCATGAAGTTCTTGAAGATCGAGAAATCGACGTTGGTGCGGCCGGGTCCACGGAGAGGGTTACGAGCGCCGTTGCCGTAGGTAAAGATAGTGGGGGCACCCCATGCAGCACCACTAGCGGGGGTACCGAAGCTGGTATCGAACCACTTGGCGATGGTTGGGTTGTCGAGGGTGCCCACCTTGTAACGATCCGGGCGGCTGCCGCCGGCGTTGGCAACGGGGCTGTTGAGGACGGGGGTGAAGGGGAGGCCAGTCTGTGCGGCAACGATGAGGTTGGCATCCCAGCCACCTACGATGGCGTTGAGCAGGCCGCCGCCAGTTACGAGTTTACGACCCTTACCGAAAGGTAGTTCGTAGTTCATGCTGTAGACCATGCGGTGTGCAATGTCGTGGCCGGAGGTGCCGCGATCCGCATTGCGGTAACGGCGGTCTTGCGGGAGGGGCCCGTTGTCGCCGCCGCCAAACTGATTTCCAACGTTGTCGATGGAGTGGGCCCAAGTATAAGCGAGCAGGAAGCCTAGGCCACTCGAGAAGCGGCGCTCGACAGTGCTTTGCAGGGAGTGGTAACTACTGAGGCCATCGGAAACCATGTAGTCGACGTTTACGATGCCTGGTGCCCTGCTAAAGAGCGGACGGCGCGGGCCTACCGCGCCAGGGCCGGGGATTTGCTGATTGAAAGGGTAGACGTTGTCCAGGCGGCGGCCCATGTTGCCGACATAGCCGACTTTGAAAACGAGATTCATGGGTAGTTGCTGCTGGATCTGAAGGTTGTATTGCTGGGCGATACCGGATTTGAAGTCTGAAACGACCGAAAGGAAGCTGCCAACGGGATTGGCGACAGCAGTGGCGAAGTCAAGACTTGGAATGGGGGGGAGGCCAGCACTGACGAGGCGCGGGTTGGCGACGAACTGATTTATGTCGATCGTATTGATCGGGCCGAAAGGCAACTGGCGATGGCGGCGGAGCATGACGTTCTCACTGCCAGCGGGGTTGTAGAAGATGCCTGCGCCACCTCGAAGGATGGTGCCCGGGCGGAGTTTGTAGGCGAAGCCGAGGCGCGGAGCCCAGTTATTTGTGTCGCCAAGGACGCCTGTGCGTGAGTCTGTGTTGAAGCCAGCGATCAGAAGCTTGGCCTGAACGACGTCATAGTTGGTCCAGCGATTGGTTACTTCGGTTGAGGGCGTGTCGTATTCATAGCGCACTCCGAAGTTGATTGTGAGGCGATCATTGACGCGCCAGTCGTCCTGGACGAAGTAGTTGGATTCCCACAAGCGAATGCCGGGGGCGAAGAGGGTAAAGTCCTGCTCGATGAAGTTGGCGGCGCCGAGAATGAGGGCTGCCATCGCATCCCCTGTTGCTCCAGCGTTGTTGGGGTTGTCGGTAAATGTTCGACCGAAGTTGAAGCGGCCATTGCCACGGTTGGTCTGGTATTGCGTTACCTGCCGGCGGCGGAAATCAGCACCGAACTTGATCGTATGACGGCCGCGCAGATTGGTAAAGTTGACACCGGGATGATAGGTGTTTTCGATGCGAATGATGGGCAGGGAGCGGGTTTGACCAATGCCGGTGTAGCCGGCTGGGGAGAAGATCGGAATGCCGTCGGAATTCGGCCCCTGATTGGATCCCTTGACGCCGAGTTTTTCGCCGAGTTGGGCCCCGGAGGCTGCACCTTCCTGGAGGAAAACATGGGCAAAGCGATTGAAACCCATGCGGGCTTCCATGATGAAGGTTGGCGAAATGGTGCGAACCCAATTGAGGACCGAGTGATAGGCGTGCAGATCGGAAGAACCCGCAAAGGTGTCTTCATTGCCCAAGCTTACTGGAGTGCTAATGCCTGGAAGCGTAACGGGGGCAAAGGTGGACGGACGAGTGGTAACCGTATCCTGACGCGAGTAGCGGCCGAAGACAGTATTTTTTTCGTTCCAGTTCCAGTCGACACGGAGGTCGCCCTGATCCCAAGCCTGTTTTACGCCAGGGTTGGTGACGTGGTTGTTGACCAAGCCAGCGCGCTGGGCGAGCGGATAGGCAGCGAGCAGTTTGGCCATTACAGGATCGAAGCGGTTGAGAGGAATCTGCCGGTTGGGGAAGGGCTGGCGAGTGAAGCCTGTTGCCACAGTGGAATCGGCGAGGAGGGTTAAAGGATCGTAAATGTCGCGAACTGCCCCAAAGTTACCTACCCGCATTTCATTGGTGGGGACCGTGTTGACAAAGGTTTGCTGTTGGGTGCGGCGGTAGCCTTCGTAATTGCCGAAGGCGAAGAGTTTGTTCTTGATGATCGGCCCGCCTAGCGAGCCACCGAACTGGTTCTGGCGGAGGGTTGGTTTGACGGCGCTAAAGAAGTTGCGAGCGTCGAATTTGTCGTTGCGCAAGAAGTTATAGGCGCTTCCGTGCAGCTGGTTGGTGCCGGACTTGGTGATGACGTTGATTGTGGCACCGGAATTACGGCCCTGGTCTGCAGAGAAGAGGCTGGTCTGGATCTTAAATTCCTGCACTGCTTCGACCGAAGGACGAAGCACGATGGAGAGGGTGAGGCGCTCGTTGTTGTCGATACCATCCCAGAGGAAGTTGTTGGAGCCTTCGCGGTTGCCGTTGGCAAAGATTTCGCTGCCCGGGCGGAGATCGTCCGGGCGTGTGCCCGACATGATCGTTCCTTTAGCACCGAAGCCGGCACCGGTGACGCCTGGTCCAAGGGTGGCGAGTTGAGCGAAGTTACGTCCATTCAGCGGGAGTTCGGCGACTGCGCGCTGCTCCACGACTTGGCCGATGGAAGAGGTATCGCTTTCGATCAGCGGGTTGGATGCGCGGACTTCGACGGATTCAGTAACGTTGCCGACTTCGAGCTGGAAGTCGAAGCGGGCGGTCTGGTTGACCTCGAGCCCGAGATCCTGAAAGACGGGCCTGAAGCCGGCCTTGTTGGCACTGACTTTGTAGCGGCCTGGGGGCAGGAGAATGAAGCGAAAGAGACCGTTGTCGTCTGTTGTAGCGTCTCGGGAGACTTGGGTATCGAGGTTTAGGACTGTGACTTTGGCGGAGCCAATGGCAGCAGCGGATTTGTCGGTGATGGTTCCTGTGATGGTGCCAGAGTTTTGAGCCCAGACCATCGAGGCAAGAGTCAGGAATAGTAAGACGAGACGCAACATGGTTTAAATTCTCCTCAGAATTTGTGAAGTTAGCATGACTGGATGCAGTTGCGTCGATTCTATAACGATTGACGGTATTTGGAAAGCGAATTGCTCAAATTTATTAAGCTGCGTTAGCTTTTAGTCGCTGGATGGCTTCTTCAGGCGGAGTGTAGCCGGCGAGGGGATTTTTGAGGCGGGCCAGGGACATGGAGAGAACGCTGCGCTGGGGGCGCGTTTCGGAAGCTGGGAGAGTTTGGCGGAGATCGAGGAGTGCGGGGACTCTGGCGTTGGTCTCTGTGGTGAGAAGGGTACTGCAATCGATAGCGACGGCAAGGATACGGGTGGCGATGAGGCGGCGGAGTTCGCGGATTGCCATGTTTTGCGTGCGCTCGAGGCTAGAGCGGGAGCGCTGGAATGCAGTTAAATCTTTGCGAAATTGTTTATTATTTGGATCAGTTGAGAGTTGGAATAGAGCGCAATCTTCGAGGGCTCTAGAGCGATCGAGCTGCCAGGAGGCGTGCATGAGTTGCTCGAATATCTCGTGCTCCATGGCATTGTGGGGTTCAATTTCGTCGAAGAGACGCCGGCGAAGCAGATTGTAGTCGGCCTGCTGGTGGGTATTTAAGTGGGGGAGGGTTTTCGTGTAGAAATGTGTTCGGATAAAATCGGCTGTATTTAAATTCGTCTCTTCGGTTTCCATGAAAACAATATGAATCATTATTCTATTAATTGCAAGAATTAAATTCAGATATTTTGATTAGAGGAGGTTGAAGTCGGTCCATTGGGTGAGGGTCGGGGATTTGCCGTCGCGGGGGATGGCGAGGACTTCGAGCAGGTATTCGCCTGGTGTGGTGTTGGGGCTGAGGTTGAGAATGCCGCCGGTGGAGATGCGGCGCGGATTGGTGTTGGGAGGGAGGACTACAGGAAATTTGTTGCCTTCCCAGACGACTTTGCCGTTGCTAATGAGGCGAGGTTGGAGGTCGTAGGCCTGTTTGGAGTTGAAGAGAGTAAGGCTGTAGGCGAAAACTTTGCCACGCTGGAAATTGCGGACGGCCGGGCTGAGATCGGAATCGTCTGCCATGTTGAGAGTGGAAAGGGTGGGAGTGGATTTGGAGAGGTCTGGTAAATCGACGAAGGCAGAAGTAGCGCCGATGGTGCCAGCGTCATTGTCCATGACTGCGACACGGATCTGGTAAGCGCCGGGTTTGCGGGGAACACTCTGGAGACTGTAGACAAGGCCGTCGGCTTTGAGTTTCTCGAGCTCAGCAGCAGTGGCACGAATGGTGTAAGTACGCTCTGTTGTGGAGTCTGGGGATGGGGTTTCGCCCTCGGTGATGGAGAGGATGTGGAGGACGGCGGTGTGGATGCCTTTGGAGTCGGGAGCAGTGAAGTTGAGATTGGCGCAATTGATGTGGAGGAGGCCGCCGAGCTGCCAGCGGGAATTGTCAGCGGCAAGGGTGGAGACGGGCGTGACGCGCAGTGGAATGTCGGTGATGGTGAAGGGCGCGCTGACGGCAGCGAAGAGGCGGGCTTTGGGGGATTGAGCTTCGCTGGTAGCCGGATCAATGATGGCAGATTTGCGATAGCGAATTGTGAGGCCGGGACGTTTGAGACGGATCAGGATGCGACTGTGTTTTTCTTTGGATGCGTTGGGCGGGAAGCTGATGAGGTAATAGCCGGATTGATCCTGGAGGATGGTGTTGAGGTTGTCGGGAATGTCGTTGGATTCAAAGCGGGTGAGGCCGCCGGTTTCGAGAGCGAGGAAGCTGAGACCTTTCTGATTGTCCGTAAATTTGGAACGCTTGTCGTCGAGGAGTTCGCGGATTTCTTCGTCTTCGATGCCCTGAAAATTTTCCTGCGCCTGGAGTGGTGGCGGCATCAGGCCACGGGAGTCGATTGCGTAGGGGTAACTGCGGAAAGGTTGGCATTATTCGGGACGTCGCGAGCTTCGCTGATGGTGACGTTTGGATCGTTGAGGCCTAGACCCTTTGCGAGCGCGAAGCCATCCGAGAGAAGGACTAGCGACTTGCGGCCAGGCATATTGCGCATACCGGCGGAAATGTATTTGATGGCGCTCATGGGGCCCAGCGCAAAGCGGCGCTGGACGAGATAGGCGATGTCGCCGGGGTTGTGATCTGTAGTAGCGGCTGCGCCGGCGAGCTGGAAGCGGATGCGGTCTATGGCTTTGTGGAGGAGTCGGGGGTCTGTTGTGAAGTGCTGGAGGGCCCCAATGCCGCCGCTGGTTCAGAGGATGGCGATGAGGTCGCCGGGGGCGATTTGGGTGTCGACAAATTTATGGAGGGCGAGGCGGGTGCGATGGACGGATTCCATGCTCATCTTGAGATCGTCGACCAGGAGGGCGATGGTGCGGGTGACGTTTTCGCGCTGGACACGAGTGGCGGTCGGCAAGTTGCGCTTTACTTTGTTTGAGGGTGGCTGCTGGTTGGACTCGATGTCGGTGGCGCTGGTGACGTGGCGGAGTTTGCCGTCGGCGAAAACTTCGAAGTCGTCTTTGGTGAGGTCTTTGACGTGTTTGCCGGCTTTGTTAGTGACGATGGCGTCGACCTGGACGAGTGTGACCGTGACGCGGATGGGCTCTTGGGCGAGGAGGCATGCGGCTAGTGTCAGGAGGATGAAAGAGGGCCGCATGATTTGGAGTTTATCCCAGGAGTCACTATGGGATGGAACTATGTCGGACGGGTGTTTCGGGGTGTTGCTAATAAGCCGAATGGTGAGGTGAACGGGGACGTGTTTTGTTTATCGACAACGTGGAGCGCTTTTGGAGGCTATGTATTCGGCTGGCGGGATCCGGTGTGGGCAGATTTTGAGGATTGGCGAATCTGTGGTGGAACAAATGCGCTAGAAGATGATTTCGGTCTTCTTCGATTCGATCTTGGCGGGATCGATTCCCGGGGCCTGTTTCAATTCGGTGATGGTTTTGAACTTGCCATTCTTTTCTCGATACTCGATGAAGGCGGCGGCTTGTGATCGGCGCATGCCGAGGCGGCTTTCGAGTTCTGTTGCGGCGGCTGTGTTGATGTTGAGAGGCGGCATCGAGTCGGCAGGGTAGTATTTTGCAAGGTAGTCGGCAATGATGGCGAGGTCGGATTCCTTCGCTTTCATGCCAAAGCCGACCATTTTAGTGAGGGTGTTGTTCCAGCCGCCTTTGTCCTGACGGAGGGAAACAGAGCGTTCGACTTCGTGACAGCCTTTGCAGTTTTTCTCGGTTTCGGCCATGCCTGGACCGTCGGCCAATTGAGCCAGGAGAGGGCTGGTGAGAGTTGCGAAGAGCAACAGGTAACGCATAGCCATAGTGTATCTAGGAACTAGTTAAAGAAATGAGCATTGTTCACTCCCTGACGGTCGTGGTTCGGAAGGTGCAGTCGGAAGGTGCAGTCGGAAGGTGCGCTCGGAAGGTGCGCTCGGAAGTCGTTAGCGAATCGTGCAGGTCAGCAATGAGCTACTAGTGTTCCATGGGGAAGCCAAAGGCGTATTGGGTGCCGTCAACCGTGCTGAGGTAGACGCGACCGCCGCCTGCGGCGAGGCCGCCAGTGGTGATGTAGGAGGCGATGGCGGTGCCGCTGTTCCAGAGTTCTTTGCCGTCAGTGCCGTTGAGGGCGTGCAGGGTGGCTTTGGCACCTCGAGCGTTGCCGGCGGCAGCAGCGAAGATTACGCCGTTGACGATGGAGGGTGTGAGGGGGGCGACCATGTCGGGTGAGGTCCAGCCTTTTTGGAGAGTGGCGGCGTCGGTGAGTTTCATAGCGGTGATGTTGGTGCCGGTGGGGACGAGAATCCAGCGGACCTTGTTTTCGTCTTCCCAAGTGGCGAGTGCGCCGACAGCGTAGCCTGGCTTGGCGATGACGTCGCTGGTGACAACGGAAGTCATGTTGGCAGTGTCAACAATATGGACTTTGCCATCGGCGGTGGAAGCGGCAAGGAAGTCCTTGCCATTGAAGGAAAAGACGACCGGGGAGGAGACGAAGTCTGAGGAGCCGGCAGAGTATGCGGCGCGCTGGTGGAGAGTGCCTTCTGAGAGGGCGACGATTTGAGAGCCGGAGGCGGCGTAGAGTTCGCCTTCCGGACCGACGGCGAAAGCGGCAGAGCCTTCGATGTTTTTGCCAGTGGCTTTCCAGTGGGAGACTTTTGGCGATTCGATGTTGATCGCCCAGATGCCGTTTTCGACGCCGTTGCAATTGTTGACAGTGGCAACATAGGCGACTCCATCAAAGGCTGTGAGGCCGAGAGAGTGGGCGCCTTTGGGGAGGAACTGGAGGGGAAGCTTGGGCTCTTCACCGTTGGAGACATACATCTGATGGAGCATGCCATCGTCGGTGACGGCGTGAACGTAAAGGGGAGTGCGGCCGAAGGGATTGGGCGGGGTGGACTGTCGACGAGGGCCTTTGGCTGCGTCTGCCTGCGGGGGAGGCGCGGGGCGACTTACCGGGGCTGTTTTGAGAGTGACAGCACCTTCAAATGGCTCGCCGACACCGGAGCGGGCGGGATTGGCACGACCACCGCCGCGATTGCCTGCGGGCGGGTATGGGACCTGAGTGGGACGGGAGATTGTTGAGGTCATGCCGCCGGGACAAGCGGGCGTGCCTGGCTTGGCCATGGAGGTGCCCGCGCCGTTCTGCCATTCGAGGCGGGCAAGGTCGGTATCGACTCCGATAGTGGTGTCGCCGGAGCCGCCGAAGAAGCCGAGAGTGCGGAAGCCGCGATAACTGATGTAGAAATCTAGAAGGGCTGGAGGGGTGATGGACTGTTGCTGGCGGGTGGTGTTTTTCAGCTTCATCTTCCAGACCATTTCGAAGCCTGGCTTGCGCATGGTCTGCTCGGAGATTTTCCCGTCGTAGCGGAGCCAGTAGGAACGCTGGACGTCGTTGCCGACGGTCATCCAGTCGTTGCCGCCGCGCTGGGCGCTGGCGACGAAGAGGGAAAGAAAGGCACAGGTGGCGATTCGAAATGGACGTGAAAAACGGGGCATGCTGAAAACTCCTCGGGAAGGGATCACCGAAAGAAGATCATATACCGAAACTCGAGTTTTTGGGGTGAAGGGCATCGAGTTTGTTATATATTGGTCGATTCAAAGACATTCCATATGAAGAGTTTTACGTTCGCCTCGTTATTTGCAATATTGGCCGTTTCCGGCGCTGACTGGTTGACCGACGGAGGAGATCCGCAGCGCAACAACTGGCAAAAAGATGAGAAGCTGCTGAGCATCACAAGCGTGAAGGATATTGAGCTGTTGTGGAAGATCAAGCTGGAGAACGAGACACGGGCGATGCATAATTTGTTGCCGCCGCTGGTGATTGGGAGTGTGGATACGCCGAGTGGCAAGAAGCAACTGGCGATTCAAGCGGGTGTGTCGGATCATGTTTACGCGATTGATGTGGAGACGGGCAAGGTGTTCTGGCATACGCAGTTTGAGAATACTTTCACGCCTGCACGGGGATCAAATCCGCAGGTACTTTGTCCGGGAGGGATGACGGCGAATGTGACGATTGGACCAGGAGGGGCGGCGGGCACTTACACGATCTATGCGGCGTCGTGGGATGGGCGATTGCATCAGTTGAATGCAGCCGACGGAAAACACATTACCGAGCCGAACAAGTTTATGCCGCCCAATGGCAAGCCTTATGCGATGAATCTTTGGAAGAATGTGGTTTATACGCACTCGGCGCAGGGTTGCGGCGGGAATCCGAATGTTGCGTATGCTTATGATCTGGCGACGAACAAGGTGGGGAGCTGGGGGCCTGCCGGTGGTGGTATGTGGGGACGCTCGGGACCGGCGATCAGTGCTGTGCACGACACGATGTACACGGGAACGGGCGATGGCAAGTGGGATCCGGAGAACGGTGTTTACGGCAATGGCATGATCGGGGTGAAGCAGAACAAGACTACGAAGGCACTGGACCTGGTGGATTATTACGGGCCATCAAATGCGGAGTGGCTGGTGAAGCGAGATCTGGATATGCAAGTTACTCCCACTATTTTCAATTACAAGGGTAAGGAGTACATGGTGGATGCGAGTAAGGAGTGCCGTCTGTATTTCATGGATACCGAATCGATTGGCGGGGATGATCATCGCACGCCGCTCGAGCGGACGCCACTGATTTGCAATGAGATGGTGGACTTTGCCGAGGCGGGAATCTGGGGTTCTTTGACGTCGTGGGAAGACGGCAAGGGGCAGCGCTGGGTACTTACTCCGTTCTGGGGGCCGAAGCATTCAAAGTACAAGGCACTGATCGAGAATGGATTGGTGAAGAAGGGTGCGATTGCGGCGTTCAAGGTTGTAGATGGCAAGAATGGAAAGCCGACACTGCAGCCGGCGTGGATCTCTCGCGATATGGATCAGGCTGAGCCACCGGTGGTTGCAAATGGTGTGATTTTTGCTTATGGAAGTGGCGAGAATACGGCGCAGGCCTTTCCGGATGTGGGGCTGGATTTCCGGATTGAGCGACGCGCGCCTAAGTCGACTCATGCGGTGTTGTATGCGCTGGATGCCCAGACGGGTAAGGAACTTTGGAATAGCGGTACGCAGATTACCAAGTGGAATCACTGGAGCGGGATTGCTGTTGCGAATGGCCGTATCTACATCAATACTTTTGACGGCGAGCTTTACTGCTTTGGCTTGAAGAAGTAGTTATGCGGTGGTTGCTGTTAGTGGCTGCGCTGGGTCTGCCTTTGCAGGGTCAGACTGTTGCGGAGTTAGAGGCAGAGAACGCGCGGTACCTGCGTCTCTTGAGTGACTGGGGACAGTTAGTCAAATACGGTAGCGACAATGCGGAGTTGCGTGCGCCGAAAGAGGGCGAGACGCGGGTGGTGTTTTTCGGGGACGATATTTTCGAGAAGTGGGAGAAGTTTTTTCCGGGGAAGAAAGATTACCTGAATCGCGGGATTACGCATCAGGCCACGCCGCAGATGCTGGTGCGGTTTCGGCAGGATGTGATCGGGCTGCAGCCGAAGGTGGTTGTGATTCTTGGTGGCGCTAATGATTTTGCGGGCTTTGCGGGACCGGCTACCGAGGGCACGATTACCGAGAATTTTGAGACGATGGTGGAACTGGCGAAGGTTCACGGGATTCGTGTTGTGCTGGTTTCGGTGACGCCGATTTGTGACTGCTACACGATTCTGAGCGAGAGGCGGCCGCCGGGTCGGATTCTCGGTTTGAACGGGTGGTTGAAGGGGTATGCGAAGAAGTCGGGGGCTGTTTATGCGGATGTTTATGCGGTGCTGGGGCAGGGAAGAAACATGAAGAAGGAATTGACGGTGGACGGGTTGATTCCAAATGAGGCAGGGTATGCGCTGATGGCGCCGGTGATTGAGAAGGCGATTGCTGAGGCGTTGGGGAAGCCCTAGGGGAGAGTAATTGCTAAGCTTGAGCAGGAGAATTCCCCATGGCCCTGCAATCCCGATTATTTCGCGGCGATAAGGCACTTGAATCGTAAGCGTACGAGCAAACCATCTTCCATGTGCGCGGCATTCGTGATTGTCTAAAGGGATGAAGCTAGGAAAGACAGCGCAAGTGGGAATGGGAGTAGCTGGGGAGTATCGTGGGAGCGGAAAGACCCGGGCTGAGTTCAG
>JANXLY010000188.1 GCA_025354885.1 Acidobacteriota bacterium
CAACAATTTCGCTTTACCCGCACTTACAATCGCTCAGATATACAAATGCCGCTGGCAGGTCGAATTGTTCTTCAAATGGATCAAGCAACACCTGCGCATCAAGTCGTTCTTTGGCACAAGCGAGAACGCCGTGAAGACCCAAATCTGGATCGCAGGCTCAGTCTACGTTCTGGTTACCATCATTCGGAAGCGCCTCGGACTGGAGGCCACCCTTTACCAAATTCTACAGATTTTGAGCGTGACGATTTTTGAAAAAACACCACTTTTGCAGGCGATTCAAGGCATCGACTCCCAACCCGATTTAGTAGGTTTCAGCAACCAGTTGATTCTATTCGACTTATAGCCGGACACTAGTGGCTCGCAAAATAAATCTCGAATGTGCCTGGGAAACGATTTGATGTTGATGTCGTTTTGTAGGTTCGCTCGGGATTGCCTCTAAGTCCCGGCAAGTGCAGCATGTCAAGCAAAAAGTCTCGAATCGCAGTTTGGCTACGCCCAAGGTCCGCTTGAATTCCTCCGAAGTCAGGGGGGGGGACATATATCCCCAAATTCAAAAGACATCTTTCACTCGAGACTCTGAACGAGCTCTTAAACTCAATCGCAGGACGAGGCCCTAGGTCAAACCATTTGCCTGTTGCCTCACGAAGTTCTGCATAGCTCATTCCTATGCGAATGACCACAGCCGTGTTCGAACTCGAAGAAGTTGTCAGCTTGGCAATTTGAAGTCCGTTTGTTTTTTGAGATACATAGCTGAGCGTAGCCTCCAAGTTTTGGCCGATCCCAAAACCAACGGAGAAATTCTTCTTGCCTATCGAGAGAACCTGTTTTGCGGAAGTGAAGCGGACGTTTGGCCCGTCAAGTAAAAACGTTCCAGGGTCATAGGTCGCTTCGAGTGTTTGCTTCATGAGCAGCAAGGGCTGCATGGCGCTGGATTTTCCGGAACTGTTTGCGCCGGCCAGCAAGGTCAGACCACGAACCTGCACGACTTGAGGCGAAGAGATGCTTTTGAAATTTTCAATCGAAATCGAAGTGAGTCGATTGTCAGTTGACGAGGCTCTCCGTGTTGCCATGGCTAATTAATCTTAGCTTGCGGACTTGACGGACTGCCAGTTGTGCTCGCGGGCGCTTTTGAGGACGGCGTCGGTGACGTAGTCGGTTTGGAGGGCGTCGCGGAAGTTGGGGCCGGGGATGCTTCCCTGCCCCAAGCCCATGACGAAGTCTGCGGCCTGATGAACGAAGCTGTGCTCGTACCCAATCTGCAAGCCGGGGACCCACCAATTTTTCATGTAGGGTTGGTCGCTGTCAGAGACGTGGATGTTGCGCCATGCGCGGAGTTTGCCTTCGTCGCCGTGATCGAAATACTGGAGACGGTGGAGGTCGTGAAGATCCCAGGAGAGAGATGCTTTTTCGCCGTTCACTTCGAGAGTGTAGAGAGCCTTGTGGCCTCTTGCATATCTGGTGGCTTCAAAGGTGGCGAGAGAGCCGTTGGCGAAGCGGGCGATGAAGAGGCTGGCGTCGTCGATGCCGACACTTTCTACCTTGCCAGTGAGAGTGTGCATGCGTTCCTTTACGAAGGTTTCGGTGACGGCCGAGACCTCCGTGATGGGACCGTTGAGCCACATGGCAGTATCGATGCAGTGGGCGAGGAGGTCGCCCGTAACGCCGCTGCCAGCGACGTTGACGTCGAGACGCCAGAGGGCAGCGCCGCCCTGGGGAAGATCTGCGTTGATGGTCCAATCCTGGAGAAATTTTGCGCGGTAGTGGAAGATGCGGCCGAGGCGGCCTTCGTCGATCAACTGCTTGGCCATGGTGACGGCGGGGACGCGGCGATAGTTGTACCAGACCATGTTGGCGACACCGACCTTTTCGACGGCGGCGACCATTTCTTCGCTTTCTGCGGCGTTGCGTCCGAGAGGTTTTTCGCAGAGGATCATCTTGCCAGCGGCGGCGGCGGCAATGGCAATTTCTTTGTGAGTGTCGTTGGGGCTGGCGATGTCGATGACATCAATGTCTTTGCGCTCGATGAGTTTACGCCAATCGGTTTCGATCGATTCGTAGCCCCAGTTTGAGGCGAAATCCTGCGCCTTTTCGGCGTTGCGAGCGCATACGGATTTGAGGACGATGTCGTAGTCGAGAGGAAAGAAGTTGCCCGCTTTGCGGAAGGCGTTGGAATGGGCACGGCCCATGAAGCCGTAGCCGACCATACCGATGTTGAGTTTCTTTTTAGCCATAAAACTATTCGGTCCAGCCATGAGCGTCGCGCACGGAAATCATTGTGGCGAGAATGCTGTTCCAGGTCTCCTGTTGCATCAAAGTTTCGTTGGTGAACATGCAGCCATCCCAACAGATGTGACGGAAGGCTTTGGTGAGTTGTCCGCTTGCATCGCGGAGCCAGTAACCGGCGTCGTGGGCGACGTTGAGTTTGCCGTTGGGATCGGTGGGGAGGCAGTGACGGCCGGTCTTATCGTGGGAGCCTGCGCCTTTGACGGTGGCGTCGTTTTGCGCGACGTGGAAGTCGAAGGTCCAGGGTCGGAGAGCGGCGGTCATCTGTGTGAGAGCGGCTTCGAGGGGTTTGCGATCCGACCAATCGTAGGCTTCTGGAAGGATGCGATGTTCTGGGGCGTTGTAGCCCATCGAGTAGAGGAGAGTGTGAGCCATGTCGGCCTGGAAGCCGACGGTTTGAGGTTCGTCCGTGAGTTCGAGGAGTTCTAGCATGTACTTCCAACTGTGCATGCCACCCCAACAAATTTCGCCTTCGGCGGCGAGACGTTCGCCGTGATCTCTGGCGATGACGGCGGCCTGTTTGAAGGTGGCGGCGATCTTCTTCTGGTTGCCGGAAGGGTCTTGTGCCCAGTCATGAGGAGAGGTGGCGGAATCGATGCGGACGATGCCGTTGGGACGGATGCCCAGCTGTCGGAGCCTGGATGCGATGTTGCAGGACTTGCGCACGCTGGAGAGAAAGGCGGCTCGTTCTTCGTCGTTGCCCATGGCGGAACCGCCGCCGGTGGGAGGCCAGACGGGAGCGACTACGCTGCCGATTTGAAGAGCCTTGGCGGCGACCTTGTCGGCTAATGCTTTGATGGTGTCGTCGTCGGCATTGATGCTGGTGTGCGGCTCAAAGAGGAAGAGATCGACGCCGTCGAAACGGGTGCCGTTGACCTCAGCCTTGGCTGTCAGATCGAGCATGGTGTCGAGATCAATGGGTGGTTCAGAATCAGGACCCTTGCCGACGAGGCCGGGCCACATGGCGTTGTGGAGCTTTGGGAAGACTTCAGACATAACCGAATCAGCATATCAAGAGAGGGACTTGGGGGGAGAAAATCGTGTTTTGAGTGTCGCAGCAATGTGAGAAGTTCCTGTATGAGCAAAGTAGAAAGTTCCTGATGAGTATGGCGACTCTAGATAGTGACCCACGAACAGGAACGGATATTGCTAAGCCAAAAAGAACTAGATCGATTGAAGGTAATGAATG
>JANXLY010000235.1 GCA_025354885.1 Acidobacteriota bacterium
CGGCTTTCGGGGTGCGTCCATGCCGAGAGCGAGTTTGCGCCAATCAGCGAGGGCGGCTGCGGAATAGTCGGGATTGGTTTGCCAGCATTCTCCGTCGATCCAAGCACCATCGAGACGGTATTTTTCGGAGACTTCGAGGAGCTGGGGGATCATGCGCTCGTCGACATAGGTGCTCCAGAGGCTGGTCTGACGGTCGTCTCTGGTCTGGTCTGGCTTGATGCGCGCCCACTCGGGGTGGTCGAGAATTGCGAGCGAATCCCAAACGCCGGAGAAGTGGATGTAGAGGGCGACTGCGTGTTTTTCGGTGAGGTCGCGCCACAGGGCAAGCGAGTCGCGGACGATGCCAGGGGCGCTTTTTCTGACCTTTGAGGGGTAGCCGAGCCAGCCGGCGTGACCTTTGCAGTCGTACTGCACGTAGTCGGGACGAACTGCGGCGAGGAAGCGGTTGATATTCTCTTCGCTCAAATCCTTGCCGAGTTCTTTGTCGCCGGGACCAGGATGGAGGTCAAAATGGATGCCGAAGAAGCTGTCGGCACGGCGCTTTCGCGATTGAGCACTTGCGGAAGGCGTGATTCGTGTCAGCGTAGATGCCAAGATCGCTCGTCGTGAAATCGAAGCCATGTCACCCAAACTACACCACTTTGTGAAAGAATCGAGCGTTGCTTATGAAGAATCGCCATTGGGTCCTTGTCCTGCTGTTTTTTCTCTCGATGATCACCTACATTGATCGAGTCTGCATCTCTGTTGCTGGCCCTGTCATGCAGGAAGAGCTTGGGTTAACACCTACGATGTGGGGCTGGGTGGTGGGAGCTTTCACGATTTCGTACGCGCTTTTTGAGATCCCGACGGGGGCGATGGGGGATCGTTTGGGGTCGCGGATCACGCTGAGCCGCATCGTGCTTTGGTGGAGTGCGTTTACGGCGGCGACGGGAGCCGTTTCGAGTTTCACCGTGCTTATGTTGACGCGCTTTATGTTTGGGATTGGCGAGGCGGGTGCTTATCCAAATGCTGCTTCGACGATCTCGCGCTGGTTCCCGAAATTGCAGCGGGCCAGAGCGTCGAGCGTTGTGTGGAGTGCAAGCAGACTGGGCGGAGCGATCAGCCCTTTTCTGGTGATTCCGATTCAGAAGGCTTATGGCTGGCGCATGTCGTTTTTTATCTTCGGCAGCATCGGACTCATCTGGGTGGCGGTCTGGTACTTCTGGTTTCGGGATACACCTGCTGAGAAGACTGGCACCAGTCCAGAGGAAGTTGCAGAGATGGCTGCGGATGGAAACCCGGCGGATGCGGGTCATCATAAACTGCCCTGGGCGGTGGCGTTGCGCAGCTCCAATTACTGGATGATCCTGCTGATGTACCACACTTACTGCTGGGGAAGTTACTTCTATCTTTCCTGGCTGCATACGTTTCTGGTGAAGGGTCGGGGGATGAGCCAGGATCAGATGAAGTCGCTTTCGGCGCTGCCCTTTTTGGCGGGCTTTTGCGGGAATCTGTTTGGCGGATTTCTGAGTGATTACCTTTCGCAGAAATTTGGATTGAAAATTGGGAGACGCACGGTTGGAGCGGCCGGACTGGCGTTGAGCGGGGTATGCATGATGTGCACGGCATATACAGCGGACCCGATCCAGTCTATTACGCTGTTAGCGCTTGGCTATGGGGCGATGGATTGCATGCTGCCGGTGTCATGGGCGATCTGTCTTGATGTGGGAAAGCGCTATGCCGGCGCGCTTTCGGGCTCAATGAATATGGCGGGGCAATTGGGTTCCTTCGGGTCGAGCGTTGCATTTGGATACATGGTGGATTACTACCACAACTACGATGTTCCGCTGAAGGTGTTTGCGATCATGCTGTTTATCAGCGCGTATCTGTTTACCAGGATTGATCCAACGCAAGAACTTTCGAGTATTGACGGGAAGCATCCTTCAGTTCCGGCTGGAGTAACGCCAGCCGCTGCAAGCTGAGCGTACGTAAAACCAGCGAAGCATAGTCTGCCGCTGGATTTTCGGTTCGCTTCAGGCTGAGAGGAACTCGGAACTTCACCCACGATTCGAGCGGAAGGTCGATGCGAACCAGGTAGGTTGACAGGCCTCGGAGCTCTGAGTTTTTTGCCTGATCCCTGATTCCAGCCAGGTTGAGCCTGAGATCGAGTAGTCCAAAACTGACAGCGTATTTTTGCAGGATCAGTTGTGTTGATGCCATGTTGAGAGCACCGAGCAGCTCCTCTTCCATGCTGCGTAAAAGGATTTGATGGCGTAGCCAGTTGCGAATCCGCCCTCCCAGAACCGCAGCCCACAAGACGTTGAATTCCGGATACCGAAGCGCGGCAATGCCGAAGGCCAGAATCATTACGAACGGGATGATGAGGAGAACGCGTTGCCAGGGGTTGCACCAGATCTGAAGGACGGCAATCGTTGTTCCCAAAAGGGAAAGCAGGCCGAGGCGGAGCAGGACCGGAGCAGCTCCAAGGCCCTGCCGCTTGAGTTGATGGTGAATATGATGGCTATCGGGGGAGAAAATCGGCTGGCCGCGCAGGAGCCTGCGAAGGGTGCTCAATGCGACCTCCATCAGGGGCAGGGTGAGAATCAATGTGGCGGCGATGAGGCCTTCGCCATTGGGGAATCGGCGTGCCAAGGCAGCGCCGCCGCAGCCGATCATGAAACCCAAAGTCAAGCTTCCTGTATCGCCAAGAAACAGCGATGCGGGCGGCCAGTTTGATCGAAGGAAGGGGAGGATCGAACCAAGAAGCGGTGTGAAGACGAAGGCGAGTGAATAGTAATCGAGTCGAAGCGCAACTGCGATCAGGCCGATACACGAAACAATGCCCACGGTGCCTGCAAGGCCATCAGTGCCATCGGTCAGATTGATTGCATTGGAGCAAAGGATGAGCCAGAAACAAGTAGCCAGGAAGGAAAGCCATTCCCATCCGGGTGGGGCATCGAAAAGCCTGACACCTGCCCAGTAAGCGAATGAGGAAGCCGCGAGTTGGCCGATCAGCTTGTAGCCGGGTTTTAGGTCAAGCCAGTCGTCTAGAAATCCTGTCAGGAAGACAATGCCGATTGCGGGCACGAGGCGGATCAGAAAGCTTTCGTAGCGCTCAAACACATAATTTCCACCAGCTGGGAGCAGGGCCAAGAGGCCCACGGCGAGCAGATAGGAACTGAAAACCGCTAAGCCTCCAGACCGGGGAACCGCAACGGAATGCATCTTGCGTGGACCGGGATGATCCAACTTGCCGAGGCGCAAGAAGGCCCAGCGTATTGCCGGAACCAGTAAAGCGCTCAGACCGAAAGAAATCAGGAAGAGTGCAAGCAGCGACTTCATGACCCGGTTCCCCGTTGCTGGTGATGGATCTGAAATGCGGCGAACACGAAAAGCCACCAGACTGAATTTACCCGGACCTCTTTAAACAGAAACAAGTCGAAACCGAGTGAGAAGAGCGAAATGAAGAGGGAAAACGCGAAGATTTTCCAGGCCGTGTCACCTTGCGGCTGGAAGGCCAATTTCGCGATCCGTGTGGACAGATAGGCAAGCCAGGCGAGGCCAATCAGTCCGAACTCGACGGCCAATTCGAGTATGGTCGAGTGGGAGTGGTAGAGGCTGGCACCGAAGCCGGTGGATACGGTGTTGTCGCCCAGAGCAACCATATCCGCCCTGAGAGTATCGCGGCGATACCAGGGCCAGATTGCGCCATAGCCTTGCCCAAAGACAAGTGAGATGCTGTCGTCCGAGCTGATAATGTTCCAGGCAGTTTGATAGGTCTGTTGGCGCTGGGTGTCGTCAAACTTTACGAGTCGCTGTGTGTCTGCCTGAGAGTAAATGAGAAATCCACCGCAGACAGCGAAGGCGGCAAGCACCAGGGCGGTTACTTCACTTTTTTTCAACCTCTTGAGCAGCGTGGAGAGCGATAAAAGGTAAAGAACAAGGAGGATTAAACCAGCCCGGCTGCCTAGACCAAGAAAAGCGCTGAGCAAGCAGACAGTTGTGAAGATCGCAAATGCACTACCGGTGCTTGCCAGGAAGAACGATTGCAGCGCCCAGCCGATGGCCGGCAATAAGAGCAAATATCCCGTGCTTGGTCCATAAAGCGGTCCGCGCACTCTCTGAATCCCAAAATCATTGAAAAGGCTTTGGCTTTCTTCACTTCGAAGCCCCAAGCCAAATACACTTTCTGCCGTATAAATCAGGCTCACCACTGCCAGGAACAACACGACACGGTTCAAAAAGGCACGAGTTTGCGCCGCATCGAAGCTCGAGAGAATCCCTGCAGCTTGAATGGGAGCGCTCGCTGCCAGGATTAGAGCGAAGGCCATTGCCTTCTGATCTTCCATCTCAAGCGAAGTATTAAATAAAAACAGTAATCCATAGCAAAATAATAAGATCGTGCTAATCACAATCCCCTTAGATGACTGAACTCTGCGGAAAACCACAAGATTCACGGAGGCGACGATACCGTAAAACATGGCATTGAAGAGGATCAGAAGATCGGAAAACCTCATTGGTACACCGAACCACTCGAGGCGAAGCCCCAACGAAGCAGGGACCAGCGATCCATAGAGAAGGACAGCCCAGAAGGGCAGTTCGATGAGAAGAGTTGTACTCGAAGGAATTTTCCAAGTCGAGACGCGCGATTGTTGGCGATGGATTGCCAGGGAGACACTGGGAATGTTGAAAATTGTGGTCATGGGGTGAGTTCAACCACTTGCGCTTCTTCGAGTTGATGGCGAACCAGTAGGCTCCGGTAAAGCCCGGCAACATCGGAAACCAAGCGAGATTCCTGAAATGATTTTTGTGCCAGAAGCCTCGAACTAGCGCTCATTGAGCGGAGCAAGTCTCGCTGACTCAGCAATCGTTCAAGGACAGCAACAAATGCCTCCGCATCACCACGAACCAGCACAGCATTGTCATACCACCAGGAATTGGGCTCGGGGATGCCTGCACCCACCGTAAGGTCGATAGTGCCGCCCGCTGAAGTTGATACGAAAGGCCGACCAGCGGCCATACCCTGAATCAAAGCGAGCGGCGTCCCTTCGCGATGGGAGGTGAGAATCATGAGGTGGCACTGAGCCAGAACCGACTCGACGCGATCCTGCCAGGGCAAGAGCCGAATATGCGACAAATCCAGCGAGCGAATCGACTCCTCGAAGTGAAGCCTCTCTGGCCCATCACCAGCGATCACAAAATCAACAGGAAGTTTTTTAAGTAAAGCCAAATGAATTACTTGTGCGAATAAATTAAGGTTTTTAATAGGGGCAAATCGTCCCATCCATCCAATGGTAAGGCGAGCTGCGAAGAAGTCCGGTGCAGGAATTGCCAGATAAGGCTCCAGTTGGAGACCGAGCGGAACGACATGAAATTTATCGGCGGGAGCAATCGCAAACCGACTGTAAAGTTCGACCGCCTGCTGCTGACTTACGGTGAACAAAGCATTTGAATAATGGCTCAGAATGCGCTCCGTGTAGCGCAGGATTCGATTGATTGTAGGCCCGAAATACCCTTCGAGGACATGGCCATGATAGGTGTGTATAACGCAAGGGCAACCAGCGAAAACTGCGGCGATTCTCCCAAGCAGCCCTGCCTTGGCGGTATGGGTATGCACGATCGAAGGCCGGTAGCGGCGAATCAGACGCCACAACTGAAAGAGCGCGACCAGATCTAGAAAGGGATTTGGACTTCCGCCGAGAGTTGGTACCCGCTCGACTCGATCCCCCGCTTCGATGAGATACTCCATGTTTTGCTCAGTTGGTCCGCAGTCTCCAAAGACTAGCAGCGAATCAAAACCATATTTTTCGATTTGCCTGTTCAGGATCGTTGCGTGAACTGGAGGACCACCACCGGCAAGGCGGGTAATGATGCGCATAACCAAGGGTCGTTGTGCTGCTTTCAAGCAAACTCCTCCATCTCCTGTTGTTCGAAGGAAGGATCTGAAATTCGCGAAACAACTGCGCGAAACTTTCCGCCAGGGCCACGTGGGATTTGGGCAATGATTTCAAAATCAAGCTGAATTTTCGAGCCAAGCCGATCCTTCAGATTGTTTGTCAAGATGGAGCGGTCGCGGTCAGAAAAGTCGGCAGTCGGCACGAGTAAAACTCGGATGCGATGCAGTTCCTCCTGGACAAACTGACACTCAAGAATTCCGTTCACACCCTTAAGCGCCGGGTCCATTCTGCCCACCCAGCCCCGCTGGGTAGTGTAGAGATAGTCTTCCCGTCGGCCATCGATTCGCTCCACAATCGGCATTCTGCGGCCACACGGGCAACGGTCCTCATCCGACCAGGAAGCGCGGTCGCCAATCCGGTATCGCAGAAGCGGCATGGCGCGATTGAGCAGCCCAGTTAGAACAACATCCCCTGTCTCTCCGGGCAGACAGTGCGATCCATCGGGACGCAGAATTTCTGTGACTCCAAAGAGGGGATGGGCGTGCATGCGGCGATAACGGCATTCCGACCAGAAGCTTTGCATTTCAGTTTGTCCGTACTGGTCATAAACCTTGGCCCCGAAGGCAGCCTCCATCGCCTCTCGCTGCTCCGGCAGTAGAGTTTCTGCACTCGTAAGAATTGATTTGATCGGCAAGCGTTGCTGGGGGAAGCGCAAGGCGTGGCGGGCAAGCAGTGCGATCGCTGATGGATATCCGCTGAGGTAAGCTGGCTGGAATTCGCGTAGGGCTTTCAGATACTGTGGAATCGTCGATGGATTGAGGTGTACTGAGGAAAGCAGCAACGCGCGATTGGCCCAGTCGTAGCGCCAGTATCGGCTGGAGTGGTCGCCCGAAACGATCATCTTGCCAGTGAATTGCGCTCGCCTCTCGAAGCGACTCACGCCTGCCTGTTCGCGGTAGCGCTCGACGTAAGCATATTGCCGAGAAACTGCTTCGGGTTCGTAATAGAGATTGAGAGGTGACCCTGTGGTTCCGGAAGTGTTCCATTCAATCCAGCGTGATCTGGAGCTTGTCTGGTCGAGGAATGATTCAGAGTCGAGCCTCAAGGAAGCTTTCTCGGTGATG
Source organism: Acidobacteriota bacterium (assembly GCA_025354885.1). GTDB lineage: Bacteria > Acidobacteriota > Terriglobia > Bryobacterales > Bryobacteraceae > Bryobacter. The sequence goes on from JANXLY010000235.1 coordinate 7,001, forward strand.
GGCAGCTCATAGAAACTAGACCAGTCTCCAGCGCGGAGTCTTTCCCAGGAGCTTTTGGGGATTCGAGACTGGTAATACGGAACATGCTGCGAGGCATGAAAGAGCATTTTCCTGACTCTTGCTACCTGCAGGAGTTCGAGTTGGAGTGGAGTGGCCAATTCCGTCGCTTTCAAGAGAGCGTGTTCGTCGCGGAACGCTGCACCATAGCGCTGGCGATAATAGAGAGCTCCCTGTGCGGTCACGGCCAAATCCTGCAGCCAGACTGGGAGGCGACTGTAAATGATACTAAGCTGCTTCACAAAAACTTTCTTTGGATATGAGGAATTTGGCCCATGATGCGGGCGGCTTTAGAAATAGTTCCGGATCAGGGAGAGACGACATGGGATTAAAGCTTGTGATCACCGATGCTTCCGGGTCGGTGAGATGAGCGAGCAGAGGTAGACTCCTCCAGTCGAAACCAGAAATTGCTGCTGCATGAATATCGATTTGCCCTGGATCCGTTCCCAAAATCAGAACCCCCATTTGCCTGGGTTCTGGACGGAGGGGGCCATCGCCTTCTCCGGCAACAATGGCATCCAGCAGGGTAAGGATGGGACGTGGAGAGGAGCGTCTCGCCCCACCCCTGCCGAGCCAGCGTGCGATGAACAACATGTCGTGGATGGTTCTCCACAACGTGTCATTACCGGGCCAAGCGCCACCGAATACGAGTAGCGTGTTGGATTTTCGAGCAGAACTCATCAGTGAATTTCTTGCGGTGCGGATTACTTCTCCCGGCATTACTTTTTCGATCCAGGGACGCAGGCGCGCAAGCAGCTCGCCTGCAAACGAGTCGGGATACTCGTCTCCCCCTACACGAGGAGAGCCGACGCGAAAATGAGGCAAATAGGCCTTGTCGCAATTGATACCAACAAAGTTTTTGAGTGCTCCAGTCACTCCGGTCTTGACATGGGTTTTCCATTTAGGAAGGTTGACGACTACATCACTGTCGAGAAGAGAATTGGCGATCCGGTAGCGATGTAATCCTGCCCTGTGGTGAATTGTTGTGGTGGCACAATCGTAGTTGGATACACCCACCTGGCCGCCCTGCTGCAATAGCGAATCAAGACGACTCTGAGCTCCCAGGTTGATTTCGGTGTCTCCGCTGGGGTCACCCACTGCTGAGCGGGTAGACTGCACGACGCCAGTGGATTCATCTGTATCAGCAATCACGCGTCGCAAATCTCGCAGCTGAACAGGAATCGAGCGAGCCTGCCAATGGTCCAGCAGCGCCTTGATCGCTGACTGCTGAATCAAGCGTTCAAAATTCGCGCTTTGGAGAGGAGAGTCAGCGAGGATGATCTCACCGACGAGGCGGCCATTGCTGGATTGAAGCGCTCGAGCTACGTATTCCACGATTGGGCGTAGCAGAGAGGGATGGGTGGTAAGTGCCTCCATCGTGGACCAACCTTCAGTGGCATGGCGAACCCAATTGGGTTTTACTAGCACCCTCATGCCTGGCTCGATCCAAGGTCTGAACGGGTTTTCTGGATCGAGATTTGCCTCTTGAAGCAGGCGGGTGAGGCCAGGGTGTGAAGGTGGCAATTGGCCTGACCGAAAATCAGGATAATTGTCCAGCCCGCAGACGATCACAGGACGGTCGAGATCATGCGGCATGAAACAGCTCCGAGCTTCTTAGTAACGAAGAAGTCGCTTCTGAACTTGAATTGCGAATGGCCTCGTAGAACTCTTTTCGCTTCGGCCAGAGCTGGTTCCGTTCAAAAGAACTTGCTGCCTGCTGGTTGCGAAAGCCAATAGCTTGCCATCGCTCCGGCATCCGACTGAATTCCATGATTTTTTGGCTCAAAGCTGCTTCGGATCGAGCAGGAACGATCCATTGTGGATCGAGAAGATCAGGCATGGCACCGACGTTGCTACAGATGGCGGGAAGCCTGGCAGCCATTGCTTCGAGTAAGGCGCGCGGAATTCCTTCAGCTCGTGACGGCAGCACAAACAAGTGGGAACGCTCCAAATAACTGCGCACCTGAGTCGAGCCGCCGAGGGCACCTGTAATCACAACTCGATCCGCAACTCCTTGTGCGCGGGCCAGGTTCATCAAATGTTGTCTGCTCTGACCATCACCGACGATGGAGAGTCGAAAATCAAGTCCAATGCGACCACAATGGGCAAGAGATCGAATTAACAAATCCTGGCCTTTATAGAGGAGGTCGAGGAAGCCAACCGTTACGATTTGAAGAGGACGTGAAGGAGGCGCTATTCCTGAAGTGAGAAAAGACTCCGGGGGTAAATCCACGTCAGAAACGCTGCCGACCCATTTCGCGGCAGAAGCAGGATTGGCCGCTCTGGTAGCAGAACCGGTGATGTAGTTGGCGGTGATGGCGCGGGAACAGAGCTCTCTGGATCTTCGGCAAAAATAGGGTCTGAAAAGATAGGCCAGCCCGCTAGGTGAAACGCCTGGAGCAAAAAAGTCGTGAGGATCGGTTAGCAATTCGACAGCATAGGTACGACCTTGAGCTTCGAGAAGCTCGGCGAGCAAGAAGGCGACCTGCGAAGGAATGCGGAGAAGAAACGCGCCATCCATTCTTGCTATCTTCGCGAGCGTTGTAGCGATATCGGCCCTACGCTGGAGATATTGCAAGGGACCGATATAGCCTGGGACGGGGATCACGTGGACTCTCGGGCCGTTCACCAATTTTGCATGGTCAGGCTGGGCGGCCACGGCAGAGCATCTAGCTATGATTCGTAGTTCGTCAAATGAAGCCAGAGCAGCCTCAAAAAAATCATAAGTGGGCGGCGTGTGACTCCAAACGCCGCCATCCGGGCTCGACTTAAAGCGCTGGTCGACAACGATATTTAGGGCTTTAACAGGCATAGATCTGACTTAGAATTTGAATATTTGCATCCATAGAAAATCTGGACTGGATCAAAGCGGATCGCCTCTCTGTCAAATGCATGGCGGGCATTGCGCTCATTTCCAATATGGAATCCACCCATAAATGAATAGGCAAATCAAGGGCCAAACGTCGACAGCGTCCAGGGAAGAGATCCAAATCTTCTGGTAAGTGTTTGGCTAGAAGCACTGGCAGACCGGATGCCTGTGCCTCGATCGCAGCGAGCCCGAGGCCTTCGGAAAAGCTGGGGAAAACGAATAGATTCGCCGCCGCCAATAGCGTAGGGACATCCGAACGAGTGCCCCAGAAATGAACATGATTGTCGATCCCGAGTCGTGCGGCTTCATTTTCGAGTGCAGAACGTAAAGGGCCATCACCGATCAGCCAGAGGCAGGCATTCGGTTGCCTTCGTATCAATTCGGCCATGATTTGCAGGAGGAAGTGTTGATTCTTGCCCGGAACGAAACGTCCGACATGTACCAGAGTGAAACGCGATGGATCTGGACGGGACTCTGCGGAAAACAGGCTTTCGAAATCAGATCCGCAGGGAAAAATATTGAGGTCCTGAACATCCTCGCCGAAGAGGTCTTTGCCAGCGCCTCGACTCACGGCCAGTTTGATGTTGGCCAGGCGTTGGAGTGCGAGGCTTGCGCTTTTCCGGTACCACTGGCGGGCGACAAATCGTTGCCCCGGGTCATTGCGCAAATCAGCATGACTTTGTGAAATGCGCAGAGGCACATTCGACTCAGCGGCCAGAAGGAGATGAAAAGCGCTGGCATGGTGGTTGTGGCAATGCACGGCCGAGAAGGGCCCACTGTGTTTGAGGATCGACAGGAAGGTATTTGCAGATCTACTTACTTGTCTTGGTGGTGGGCAATAGTGGAGTACTGCACCGTGTGCGACGAAATCAGGCGCCAGACTTCCGAAATCCGTTTCTTCAAGAGCAATATGAAACTCGGGTCGTGATTGTCCTGGCCAGAGCCGAATCAGTCTTTCGAGCCAGCATTCGATTCCACCCGGGTTCAGCTGTCGCAAAACGTGGAGGACTTTCACGCCGTGCCCTCTGCAGATTCATAGCGAGTGTTGGATCGCCAAAGTAGCCAGAAGCAGATCAGGACGGATGCGAGGCCTGTGGAGGCGAGACTCATTGCGGCACCGACACTACCGAAAGGACGCACCAGCATCCAGCTACTCAGAGCACTAACCGCAATCAGACCCAGCCCGAGCCAGAGCATTTCACGATATAGCCGACGAGCGGTCAGGGCGTAACCCAGCATGGTTGCCGGCCAAATCGTGAGTTGTGCGAAGGAAAGTGCAAGCAGTGTGTTCGAGGCTAGTGGACTTGTTGCAAGTCGGAAGAAAGAGAGCAGACTGGTACTCGCAGCAACAGTCAGGAGTAGCGCAAGCAGCGCTGCAGCGAAAGGAATGAAAGTCCAGGAGATAATCCTCAAAAGCGATGAGGTTGTCATGGTGGGCAACAGGACTTGTCCAAAGGAAGAGGCAAGCAGATTTCCCGCCTGGAGGACTGCAGAAGCAGTCACAAAGATGCCCAGAGTGGCAGAGTCTGTGCACTTTTCAAGAACAATGCGCGGAATACTCGAGTTTGCTGCTTGCAGGAATAACACGACTCCCAGGAGGAAGCCTCTTTGAACCAGAGGCCTTAGGAGGGGCCACTTGCAATTCAGTTTTTGGTCTAAGGGCTGCCAATCGAAAGTGAAGAGCAGCAACAGACTGAAGAGCACATAGCCCGATAGTGCGGCTTCAAGGCTGTTCGACAAGACAAGCAAGGCTACTAGACCGATGGATCGAAATATTGAGCTGATTGCCGCACGGCTCATTCTGCCCGACCGCTGGTGGGCAGCCTGGAATAGTTCGCCCCAGGAATCCGACAGGCGGGCTCCCATCGACAGGCACGTCAATGGCCCTGAAACGAAATGAAGCAGCAGCATGAAGGCAACGCCAAAAAGGGAGCTGAGCAGCCTCACAGAAACAGCATTGGCGAGGGGAAGCTCTGCCACCGGATGGGTCAGCAATAATGCTTTCAACTGCAAGTTGAATAGCTGGGCGAGGGGCGCGGTGAGCGCCTGTGCATAAGCGAATTCACCGGCTGCAGACATTCCATGCCAGCGGGCGATCACCAGCAGCCCAATAAACGGGCCTGCGGCTTGTGCCAGATTCGATACCATCACCCATCCCGTATCACCCAGAAGTTTGCGTGAAAAAGGAAGTGGATCCGCAACTTTGAAGGCTAGAGCCAGATCCGTTTGCGACATGAGCGTTAAGCGCGGTCTTTCGCCGCGTAATACTTTCCGTAATATCCGTAGTAGCTGTAGCTCTCGCTCATGGACTGGTTTACCTGATTCAGGACCACACCAAGGACGTTAGCCCGCAATCGCCTTAGCATCTCGAGAACATTGCCGACCTGCTTGCGCGAAGTGCTGCCCGCGCGGGTAACGACGATTACTCCATCTACGCTGGTTGCCATTTCGAGAGGTTCGGCAAAACCAAGCAGAGGAGGAGCATCAAGGACAACCAGCTGGTAGGATTCGAGGAGTTCCTGAATAATGCCGTCCATGCGGCCCTGCAGCCAGTCGTCTGGTCTACGATTCGGATTGCCGGCAGTCAGGATGTCCAGATTGCCGCTGGCTTTCGAATTCTGAATCAGGTCTTTCAACATCGCCTTGTCCTGCAGATAACCGCCTAAACCCTGATTGTTCTCAATACCGAAGCGCCGATGAACGCTGGGCCGACGCATATCGCCATCGATCAGTAAGGTCTTAGAGCCCTGCAGCGCATGAGTGAGAGCCAGATGCGCGGCAACAGTGGATTTCCCCTCAGCCGGTTGAGCACTGGTTACAAGCAGCGAGCGCAAGTTTCGATCAAAACTCGTCAGAAGAATTGCATTGCGCAGAGTGCGAATCGACTCTTCATAACCGCCAAGGGTGGAGTAGCCGCCCCTAGCAGACTTCGTCAAGGCACCAATCGAATCCCCCACATTCGCGAGACCAATTCCGTGGCGCCAGGTCTTGACCTCTGGCAGTGTTCCCAATACTTCAGTGCCGAATGAACTCTTCACCTGCTCCGGGTCACGAATTGTATTGTCGAGAGCATCAGCTGCCAAGACGCCAATCAACGCTATCAGGACAGAAAGCACGAGCGCCAGGCCTGTATTCAACAGCAAATTCGGAGACACTGGCTCCAGAGGAATACGTGCCAAGTCTGCAATTCGAATAGAACTGCTCTGGAAGCTCGCATTGATACCAGCTTCTTTGATTTTCCGCACCAATTCTTCGTAGAGCTTCTTGTCGGCTTCTGCCTCTCGTCGCAAGTTTTGATAGTCGAAGCTCCGCGAATTCAACTGGTCGAGTTCGCGCTTGGCACTACTCACCTGCAGCTCCAACATTCGCTCGCGGTTCAGCGCCTCTTCATACTCCACATTCACTCCCTGCTGAATGTTGGTTTTGAGTAATTCAAGCTGTCTTTCGAGTTCGGTTACCTGCGCCTGGGATCGGCGATGTTCCGGATGGTTGGACCCATAATGAGCCTGCACCTCAGACAGCTTCTGCCGCATTTCGCTGAGGCGTTCATCGAGTTTTCGCATCGTCTCGCCCTGCGAGGAAACCTGTGCCGCCGCAGTGGAACCGCCTTCAACACTCCTCCAGGCGGCTTCTTTCTTCACGCGGTCGGCTTGCGCAGAAGTATATTCATGGTTGATCTGGAGCAATCGCGACGAGATGATATTGGTCTTGTCTTCCGGATTGATCACGTTCAGATCGCGCTCAAATTGAGCTAACGCGGAAGACGATTGCTCCATCTTGAGCCGCAATTCATCCAACTGCTTCTCCATAAACCTCGACAGCCCCTGGGAAGACTGATAGCGAATGTTGTAAGTGTGGTCGAGATAGGAATGAGCAATCGCGTTGACAGTCTCTGAGGCCAGCTTCGGATCGGTAGACCGGTAACTGACCAACATCAAATACGTGTTGGGCGGTCTTGAGACCTTCAGACCGTCCAGCACCATCGGCGCGTCGTTGCGCTGTTGCTCCGTATAAGGCTTCACCATTCGAAATCGGGAAGGCTTCTTGAGTGGAAGCCGAAATCGCTCTACGACTGGCCGCAAGACCGAATCCGACTGCAACATCTTCGCCTGTGTCGCCAGAAACTGATCCGAGTCGTTAGTCACGGCCCGGTTCGATTCCTGCCCGATTACTCCCGTTGGCGTTTGACGATCGACATCAATCGTCACAGTGGCTTCATAAACCGGCGTCATTTGTAAAGAAAGGGCCAAGGTTGCAAGGATTGCAGCAACAACGAAGGCAGCAATCCGCCAGGCATTGCGGCGAAACAGCCAGAAGTAGTGCCCAAGTGGCACCCCTGAATCCACACTCATCTGAGCTCGCTCGGCGGCCAGTGAAGGAATCCTCAGCGGCTCCATTTTGAGTTCGAGCGCGTGCGGCTGCTCGATAATCCTCGAACGTGGAATCAGGGCTTCTGTGCTGGATTTAGCCATGAGTAGGAATCGACTCCTTCTCAACCAGAAAGCTCATCTTAGCCTCAAGTTGATTGACCTTACCTTCAAGTCGCTCCCATAGATCTGCAGCATTGTTTGAAGATTGGGGAAAAGAAATCGTCACCGGAAGTGGTGCAGAATGGGCTGATCCAGACAGCACGGCAGAACGTGCATAATCGGACACACTCCGAGCACCAGAACGGGCGCAAGTGTCCTTCAACATCAGAAATTCGTCTTCGCTCAGACGAAAATTCACTAAACGGGTACGGGGGCGATAGACAGGCAAGGAGGCTCCTTAAGAATCGACAAAAGTGTCGCGAGGCGCCCTAGCTGGATCGTTTTTGGAACAACGGCTAGAGGAAATTCGCCGTCGCACTTATGTAATCGGAGCTCTGCCAGCCCGCAATAGTAGGCCGTGTCATTTTCAGGGAGTAGAAACCGAAAAAAGCAAGGTCCGCTTAGCGGGTTGTCGACTCCACAATACTCGGGCGCGCATTCTCCTGATCCTTGTATTGCAACTGATACAGCCGCCAATAAATTCCCCGCTCGCGCAACAATTCCTGATGCGTTCCGCTCTCCCGCAATTGCCCATGGTGCAACACCAGAATCCTGTCCGCTTTCTGAATTGTGCTCAGGCGATGGGCAATCACGATTGCCGTTCTGCCGGTCAGCATCACATCAAGTGCCTTTTGGATCTTTTGCTCGGTTTCTGTGTCCACACTCGAAGTGGCTTCATCAAGAATCAGGAATCGAGGCTCGCGAACAAGTGCGCGGGCGAAACTGACTAACTGCTTTTGTCCGGTCGACAAACCTGTTCCGCGCTCTTGTACTTCGAGATTGAGCCCCTCGGGGCGCGACTGGACAAAGTCCCAGAAGTTGACCCGGCGGCAGGCATCTTCAATTTTCGCGTCGTCAATCGACTCATCCCCGAGCCGAATGTTATCCCGCAGTGTACCGACAAAGAGAAATGGATCCTGGAGTACAACTCCAAAATGGGAGCGCAGTTCGCGCGGATCCAGATCTCGCACATCCAATCCACCCACACAGACCTTGCCTTGCTGCACGTCATAGAAACGAAGCATGAGATTGGTGACGGTGGACTTCCCTGCCCCTGTGTGGCCCACGATGGCGACTGTCTCACCAGGCGCGACGCGGAAGCTCAGGCCGCGAAGCACCCAATCTTCCTGCTTATAAGCAAACGATACATCTTCAAACTCAAGACTCGCCTCGGTACCTGTGTAGATGGGCAAGGCCGGAGCACTTACATGAACAGGTTCGTCCAGCATACCGAAAACCCGTTCGCTGGCGGCCATTGAAGTCTGCAAGGTGTTGTACTTTTCACTTAGATCCTGAATCGGGCCGAAGAACCTCATCGCGTACTGAAAAAACGCAACCAGGATTCCGACAGTCAGATCACCGTCTCTTGCAGCGAAGCCACCAAAAGCAAGAACAGCACCCAGTGATATCATCCCCTGAAATTCAATTACAGGATAGAACCAGCCATAGGCGACGATGGAGCTCTTCCATGCGTCCATATTTTCGCGGTTGATATCCGAGAACTGCTGCTTCGCCTTATCTTCCCGGTGAAAGAGCTGCAATACACTCATGCCGCTAGTGTGCTCCTGCAGGAATGTATTCAACTTCGCGATCGACACGCGCTGACGGCGATAGTCGAGACTCACTTTTTTGCGAAACACCATCATCGTAACTACCACAAAGGGCAGCACACTCATCATGATCAAGGTAAGTTGCCAGCTCAGGCGGAACATCGCCATTAAAACAAAGCCAATCATCATCAAATCGCCCACAATCGTAACCAGTACCGCCGAGAAGAACTCGTTCAACTGGTCGACATCACCGGTAACTCTGGTCACAACGCGACCCACCGGATTGCGATCAAAGAACTGCACATCGAGACGCTGGAGATGCGCGTACAGATTTCTGCGCAAGTCAAACATGATGCGCTGGCCTGTGAACTGCATCGCCAGCTGCTGGCCATATTCCATGAACAAGCGCAACAAGAGCATGGCCGCAAAGATGGCACTCAGGAAGGCAAGACCCGGCCATACTTCGGCTGGCAGCCAGGGATTCAACAAACTGAGAAAGCCGTCAAAGCCATCCACTTTTTTGACGATGTACTTGTCGATGGCCACA
>JANXLY010000177.1 GCA_025354885.1 Acidobacteriota bacterium
GGGCTGGAATGACAAGGGACGGCTTCCAGGCCGAGGCCGCCCCAACTCTTAATTCAGACCCGTCGCAGATTAGCTTATTGAAAGCCAAAAATGGTCTTGACAATGGGGTCCACTTTAGTCGAGAGTTGCAAATGCCTGAAATGCCCGCACCGGATCTACCGCACTCAGAACCGTGACGGCACTGGTAAGCCGGATCTTGCGAGTCCTTGCAGCAGCCGCAGCAAGCACCATGGTTGGTGCGGAGTCGAGAAATTCCTGTCGGTGGTGTTCCCCAACTCCAAAGACATCCAGGCCCACCTGATCGGCATGCTCAACACGGAGAAGAAACTCACTCATCTTCTGGGCGGCGTTGCCACCCTCGCCACCCATCGTGGCGATAAAACTGTCGATGCCAATTTCCATGATTAGCTCAATGCCGGAGTCGACACTTGAAAAAGTCCACGAAACACCGCTCGCTCACGCACAAATAGGAGCACCCACAGAATTGTTGGGAACACGCTCGGCGCTACTTTAGCAGGCTCCATAAAGACATGGTAAGGCATGATGTTCATCAGGATCGGAGCCAAAAGTGTCAACGCCAAAGCCACATAGCAATTGGCCAATAGTAGCAGTCCCGCGACAAGCTCAATCAGGAAGACTACCAGGAAGTAGTTTGAAGTTGACAACAGAGTCAGATACTTCAGTCCCAACTGAGATGACGGAGGAACTTGAGAAATGAAGTGAAACAATCCATTCAAACTGAACAAGGCGAACAGGATTCCGAAAATGTAACGGGCTGCAAATGGAGAGAGATGGAGCCCGCCTGAGTTGCGAATCTAAAGAGCCGGATCGGTTGGACACTCGAATCCGCAGAACTCGGCACTAGTTACAAGAGGCGCTCCAGCGACTGCCCGAAGCCAAGTCATTTGAGTCGAAAACGGTCGCTGAAATCGCCGATGTGGCAACCCTCAACCGGGCCACTTTCTATGATCATTATTCCGATAAAATCGCCCTGCTCGAATGTCTTGTTTCCACACGATTTCAGGAATTATTGGTGCAGCGAAAGGTCGTCTTCGATAGTGGATGTACCCAGGCCATCATGGGCATTGCGCTGGCGATGTGCGGCTATCTGGCTGGCCTGCCTCACGGGGATTGCGCGGAACATAGGCGTCTGGAGACACACTTCGAATCGGCGCTGATGAGTGTTGTACGAAAGCTGATGCTCTCCGGACTCAATCCGTCCAGAGAGCAAATGGCAGTTGCTCCTGAGTTGGTTGCGGAGACGATCAGTGGGGCGATATATGGGGGAGTCAGCGAGTGGGCCCGAACTCCTGATCGTGGTCTTGTGCAAGACACCGTGAAGGCCCTCTTACTATTGGTTGGGCCCATGCTCCATTCGCAGATGCAATGGTAGCTGCACATCGGCAGGATGGTGGACATCCTGTGGCAGAACATTAGGATTTCACAATGTAACGGTATACTGTGGAACATGGAAAGCATGGCGCGGTGGAAAGCATTGTGGTTCCTGGTGTTCGCAGGAGCAATGTGTGGATGGGGGCAAGTTCCACGCGTCAAACCTGAAACGGCAAAAGTTGCCACAACGCCCAGTCGGGCCAGCGGCCTGGAAAAAGCAGCAGAGGAATTTCAGTTACTAACACGTGAGTTGGGATTGCGCAGTGATAGTAAGGTTGTCCAACGCAGCAGTGGGCCAGTATGGAATAGCTGGCACGGTCGTATTTTTGAGAACTTTCGCAATGATGTGCTCGACGCCACACCGCATGAAGTGGTGCAGCGCGGGGGGGCGCGTAATATGCTGCGGCGCAATCAGTTTGGGTTCAATGTGGGCGGTCCGCTCGTCATCCCCAGACTCTATGATGGGGGCCGCAAAACTTTTTTCAATATTTCTTATGAAGGCGTGCGCGAAAGAATTGGGAGATCCTTCTTGCGTACGGTGGCCATTGGGCCGGAGCAACGTGGCGATTTTTCGCAAACTGTGGATCTTGCCGGTGAACTATTGCCAATCTACGATCCGAAATCGACGCAGCCGAATCCCGGTTTCAATGATTCGCTAGGCGTGAGCCGTCAGAACTTACAATACACACGGAGTCCATTTCCGGGCAATGTCATTCCAGTTCAAAGACTGGATCCTGTGGCGCAGAAATCGCTTGAGTTCTATCCCAAGCCCAATGCCAGCGCAGGGCCATTTTTTCGTAACAACTATTTTGTTTTTTCTCCAGAAACCAATCAGGCCAACGGCATGATTTTCAAGTTAGACCACAGCGTTACTGACAAGCATCGGGTCACTTTCAACGGTTCCTTTACCAATGGCCTGGCTGGTGCGCCACGCCTTTTCAATTCGATCGCTGACCCAGGTGGCAACGACTCAAAATATAGTGCACGCAAGGGCACAGTCGACTGGACTTTTACGCGCAATGCCTCTACAGTTCACACCTTGACGCTCGATGCGCAGTCGGATCAGAGCTCTGGAGGGCGCGATGGAGAAGCAGATGCACTCAAGCAGATTGGGTTGAGCGGGCCGATCAGCGGCGCCTTTCCTGTCTTTCGATTTGACCCTTACCTTGGAATGGGCCGATCAAATCCGGTAAGGGCGAGTTCGCACAATTACTACTATTTAACAGACGCGCTTTCTACCCGCTGGGGTGCTCATCGTTTGCGTATGTATGGCCAGATCCGGCAGTATCAGGTTAAATCCTATCTGCCAAATTATCCAGCTGGCAGTTTTCAATTTGGCTCCTCGCTCACGTCATTGCCCGGCATCAACAACACAGGGCACGAATTCGCCAGTTTTCTCCTGGGACTGTCGGAGAGCGCCTCCGCGACAGTAGTAGAACATCCCTCTTACTGGAGAGGAAACTTTGGACGTCTGGGGATCAGTGATAACTACGAATACTCGAAAAACCTGAGTTTTAGCGGGGGCATCAGCTGGGGGATCGCTCGTCCGCGCTATGAAAAATATGATCGATTTTCGACGGTGGATCTGGGGCAAATCAATCCAGAGAATGGCCACGCGGGTGCTCTGGTATTTGCAAATCGCAACGGGCGACGACGTTCTTTGCAAGCGGGAATTGTTAGGCCGGATGCCAGTCTTGGGTTGGCCTGGAACCCGGGAGGAAGTGCAAAGGGCGTGCTGAGAATGAGCTACGGATTGAGCTTTGGCACTGTCCCCATCTACACGACGCAATGGGCGACGCAAGGCTTCGCAGGGCAGCCGACTTTTGTCTCATCCAATATTCAACTGGAGCCAGCAGTGGTGTTGCGCGAAGGTGTGCCACCGCTTGCTCAGCCACTCCCCGACTTGCGGCCGGAGGCGGCAAACTTCACCGTTGCCGACCTGGTAGAACCGACAGGCAAGGTGCCTCTGTACCAGTCTGCCGGGCTATCGTTTGAGCGGGAGCTGCCTTACCAGACCATCGTCGCCTTAAGCGTTGGCCATTCCCGGGGACAGCGGCTTTTCGTCTCGAACGGAGCCGCAAATCCGAATGCGATTCCACTTGCTTTTCTCGACGAGCGCGAAGCACTGAATTCTGAATCCTACCGGCGATCCATCCGGCCTTACCCTCAGTACCAGCGATTCAATGTTTACAATTCCTGGCCAAGTGGAAACTACAAGAGAAATGCGGCCGCACTGCGGCTCGAGAAGCGCTCATCGAGCGGCTTGAGCCTGAACGCAACCTATGAACTTTCGAAGCAAATGGACGACTACTCTGGCCCCTATGGGGTTCAGGATTTTCACAATCGTCAGAATGAGTGGTCTCTTACTTCGAGCAACAATCCGCAACGATTGTCAATGAGCGCCAGTTATGAATTGCCGTTTGGAGCCAAAAAGCCCTTACTGGCCTATCAGGATTGGAGGCGTTACCTGGTCGATGGCTGGACTTTGTCGAGCATCAGTTCGGTTCAAAGTGGCGTGCCACTGGCGTTACGGCCGCAGTTCAACAATACTGGCGGACTGATTGATGCACTGCGAGTGAATCTTGTGGCGGGCGTTGATCCGGCACTTGCTGATCCGGGTCCGCAGCTCTGGTTTAACCCGGCTGCTTTTGCGCAGCCTGCCGACTTCTCAGCGGGCAACGGACCGCGCACGCATCCACAACTGCTGGGGCCGGGGTCTCAGAGTCATGACCTTTCGGTAAGTAAGCGTTTTGCAGTGAGTACCGAGCGAGTTCTGGAATTGACAGCGACCGGATTCAACTTCACAAACACAGGAAATTGGGCCGACCCGGATATGGTGATCGGGCCAGCGATTTCGCCCAATGCGAATGCCGGAAGAATCGCCGAATCGCGCGGCGGGCGAGTGATTCAGGTTGGCTTGAGGTTGAGCTTTTGAGACGCGCAGCCGCTGTATTGTTGCTTTGCTCCCTGTTGGCGGGAGCAGAGGAAGCGCGTCCCGGTGCAGCCAGAATCCCGCGGACCCTGCTTCGGGTTGCAGCCACTGAGCAAGTGCCGCCGCTCGAGCGCGACGCGTTTACCGCCCAAATGGATGGCAACCCGGCGAAGGTATTGCGAGTTCAGGGGCCAACCGATGATATGGTCCTGATGCTGGTCCTGGACTTGAGCGGAGAGCCCACGTTGATCGATGCAGCGCGTGAGGCTCTGACTGAGCAGATCGCAATGTTACCGAAAAACCATTGGGTGGGAGTAATGAAGGCGCAAGATACGCTGCAAGTTTTAGCGGACCCAACTGCGGACCGCGAGAAGGTGAATGCAGCGATTCGCGATTATGCGGCAACTGGAAAAGCGGGCCTGCTGACGACGATTGAACCGGTAGCGGCATTGGGAAATAGTCTCAAGTACCGAAGTGGGGTTCGCGTAGCCATACTTTATGTAAGCGACAGCAACATATACAATTACCGGGAAGACTATACAAACCCCGTGATCAACGCGAGCGATTCCAGAGACTTGAGTCGTCGTTTTGCAGATCAACTGGTCAAAGATAAAATGCAGACCATCTCCGACCGGCTGGCGAGGTTTGAAGCGCCCCTTTACGTGGTACAACTCAACGCGCTGGCCGATCCGATCAACGAGGCTTATCGCCAGGGTGTGCTGCATCTGGCTGTGGAGAGCGGAGGAGAAGGGGCGTTTTGCCGCAGCCGTGGAGAGATTGCTGCAGCAATAGAAAAGGTACTCAAAAGCGCCTCGCAACACTGGAGTGTAGAAGTGGAATTGAAGACGGCAAAGACTCGCAGTGTGACTGTAAATTTACGGAATGGGGATCGTGAAATCCAGAACCGGGAGCGCTTTGCCCTCGGCAAGTGAGTACCACCATGAAAAACTTTTGGTTGGCCGGACTCTTGGCAGCGTTGCTCGCAGTAGTGTCGACGCTCGGTTGGCGAGCAGAACAGGAGCGCAAGAAGGCAGAAGCTAAGGTGCAGCATTTGGAGTCGGCCTTGGCAACAAAGAGTCCCGTTACGGTAGTTTCTGAAACGGGTGGATTGAACCAGAATCAGCTGCCAATTCCTTTGGAGAAGAAGAATTCAACTGCCCGGAGTGCTGTCGATATTGCTCCTTATCTAAAGCTGATTGACGATTTGCGGCTCAAGACCCGCGATCTCGATCGGGAATTGCATGAGTCTCGGGTAGAGACAGTGCGCGAACAGGCAAAGGCCACAGAGGATTCAGAAAAGGCCGACAAACTGGCCGCTCAATTGGCAAGCTTGCGGGAAGAGGCAGAGGCAACGCGTCGCAGGGCTGAAGTCTTTGAGGCAGATTTGAAGGCCAAAGCGCAACGGCTGATCCAGGCCGAAACAGCAGAAAAGATTTTGCAGGATCGGCTGAACAAATCTGAGCTCGCAGGGCGAAGGGTGCTTGTCGTCTCAAAAGAAGTGGAAGATCTGAATCGCCGCCGGGAACTTGCCGTGAATGTTCTGCAGAGGCGTTACCGGGAACTCACTGATTTGTACCGGAATGTGAGCTTGAATGCTCAGACTCGCGAGACTTCCGGGTCGGGCATGCAAGCTGGCGATTTATCCAGAATCCAGACTGCGCTGCAGCAGGCAGAAGAGGAACTTCGCAATTTACAGACTCTGAATGCCAGGGTGGCAGAACTGGCCCGTGCCAAGTAGGAATCCACACCCAATGGCACTGGAGACAAGCCTGCAACCCAGGCGTCGCGATTTCCTCGCCAGCACTCTCGGGGCGGCTGCGATGCAATCGACTAGTCGTAGGCCGAACATCGTATTGATTCTTGCCGACGACCAAGGCTATGGAGACCTTGGCTGCCACGGAAATCCATATGCAAAAACTCCCAACCTCGATCAACTTGCCAGGGAGAGTGTTGAATTCACACGCTTTCACGTTTCGCCTGTCTGCGCACCCACTCGAGCGAGCCTTCTTACCGGTCGTTATCACCTGCGCTGCGGTGTACATGGTGTAACTGGCGGCAGAGAGACAATGCGCAGTGAAGAACTTACTCTGGCCGAAGCGCTCAAACCGGCCGGATACCGCACTGCCCTCTACGGCAAATGGCATCTCGGAGAGCATTATCCTTATGTGCCTCATGCGCAGGGCTTTGATGAGTTTGTTGGATTCAGAACCGGGCATTGGATTAACTACTGGGGCCCCAAATTTGAGCGCAACGGAAAGCCCTATCCATTGCAAGGTTATGCCACCGAAGCTCTTACCAATCTCGGTATCCGCTTTCTCGAAGAGCAGCAGAATCCGTTTTTTCTCTACCTTGCCTATAACGTTCCACATACGCCGTGGCAGGCACCGGCCCGCTTTTGGGATCAATACCGGGGCATGGACATTCCCAAAGAGGCAGCGGCTGCCTATGCCCTCAATGGCTGCCTTGATGAGCAGGTTGGCCGTCTGCTGCATCGCCTCGACGAACTAAAACTGGCCGAAGACACAATCGTTGTTTATCTCTCGGACAATGGCCCGAACGGACAGCGCTTCAATTCCGGGCTTCGCGGGATCAAGGGAAGCGTCTATGAGGGTGGCACTCGTGCCCCGCTTTTCATCCGCTGGAAGAATCATTTGACTGCGGGTAAGAAAGTGGACCGCGTTACAGCCCACATCGACCTGTTCCCCACCCTGCTCGATCTTTGCGGAGTAAGTGCGCCCCAAGGTCCAAGCATTGATGGCAGCAGCCTCAAAGCTCTGCTTGAGGGCAAGGAGCAGTTCTGGCCCGAACGCATGTTGTTTACACACGGCGAAAGGCAGGCAAGCCCGGAATCGATGTATCCAGGCTCTGTCCGCACCCAGCGGTACAACCTGGTCAACGGAGCGGAACTTTACGACGTTCAAACGGACCCCGGTGAATTGAAGGACATTGCGGCGCAGAATCCAGCGGAGACGGGCCGATTGCGGCAGGCCTACGAAGCCTGGTTTGCCGATGTCATGCAGCCTTACGGCCTTAAGAGCTATCTCATTCCCGTAGGTCACACCGAAGAGAATCCAGTAACGCTTGCCGCCCCGGAGGCGAGACTGACAGGTAAGGTGAAATTCTGGCAAGGCAGCGGCTGGGCGCACGACTGGATCACGAACTGGGTTACTGATGAGGATCGGGCAAGTTGGGAGATCAACGTGGTGCGGGCTGGCCGCTATGAGGCGACTGTGCATTACCTTTGCGCCGCGCCAGGTGTCGGTGCGGTCGTAGGCATCCAGGCTGGCTCGACAAAGTTAGAGAAGAAGATCTCTCGGCCCACGACGCTGCAGTCATTTCCCAACCGCGATTTGCTTCCGCGCAAAGAGGCACCAGAAATGCATTGGGCTGAACTTAAAGTTGGATCGTTCGAGTTCGTCAAAGGCAAACTCAGGCTGGAATTACTCGTCGCGCCCAATGCCTCTGTCGATGTGAAGTCGCTTGTTTTGAAGCGCCTATAGCGCTTGCGTAAATCCGATCCGTCGCTGACCGATCCGTCGCTGACCCTTCCATTTCTGGCTCCCTCGCGATAGACTTCTCGAATCATGGAGCAAACTTCGAGTTCAAGACGCGATTTTTTGAGTGCCGCATCCATCGCAGCGCTCGCACAAGATGTATTGGCCCAGACCACCAGTGCTTCGGCCACCGGTCTGCCACAAAGGGTACTTGGCCGATCGGGCGCAAAAGTTTCGATCGCCTGCCTCGGTGGCTGGCACATCGGCTCCGTCAAGGAAGATACAGAATCGATCCGCATCATGCATGCAGCCATCGATGAGGGCCTCACTTTTTTTGACAACGCCTGGGATTATCACGACGGCCATTCGGAAGAAGTGATGGGTAAAGCGCTCAGGATGGATGGACGACGATCCAAGGTTTTCCTGATGACGAAGAATTGCGAACGCGATTACGCGGGATCGATGCGCAATCTTGAAGAGTCGCTCAGCCGCCTGCAAACCGACCACCTCGACCTATGGCAATTCCACGAAATGGTCTACGATAACGACCCCGACTGGGTCTTCGAAAAAGGTGGCCTCAAAGCGGCTCTCGAGGCGAAGAAACAGGGTAAGGTCCGTTTTATTGGCTTTACAGGCCATAAACATCCCTCAATCCATCTCAAGATGCTGGGCAAGCCCCACGATTGGGATTCCGCTCAAATGCCGATCAATGTCTGCGATGCGCACTACCGCAGCTTTCAGAACGAAGTGGTTCCTGTCTGTCTTGGCAAGAATGTAGGCGTGATTGGAATGAAAGGCCTTGGGGGTGGCGGTGTAGAGGGCCGTTTGATCGAAAAGCTAGGGCTCAGCGCGTTTGACTGTTATCGGTATTGCCTCAGCCTGCCGGTGACGGCCCAGGTTATGGGGATTACGAGCATGGCGCAACTGATGGAGGATGTGAAGCTGGCGCGCAACTTCAAAGCGATGACCAAGGCGGAAATGGATGCATTTCGGGCCAAAGTACACGATTCGGCGAGTGACGGGCGCCACGAACTGTTCAAATCGAGCCAGTTATACGACGGTCCGCACCATCGCAAACAACATGACTTTGCCGTCTAGTTAAAACTATCTAGAATTTCCTGATTTCTGCCGATAAACTTTACAGGATGACTTCGCATGTTTAGCACAATGGTCCTTCACGCCGGTTCAGACCGGGCGCATCGCCTGCGCTATTTGGTGGCAGCAGCAGATTGTCTCGATGTCGTGCGCGACCTGGATGGCATCCCTAACGACCACGAACTGCAACGATTGGTGGGCACGCTATCTCCAGAAGTCGTAATTGTTGACCTCTCGACGACGGATGCTTTGGCCTTTGCCAGTGTGATTCGAGCCGTAGTGCCGACAGTGGCCATCATCGGGTATGGGGCGGAGCTCGAAGCAGCGCTTACAGCACCGCGCGTGGGCTTTGATTCAGCGTTGGGAATTGATGCGACTGAAAACGAGCTTCGCGATGCGATCTACGATGCCATGCGAAAACATCAGGGAGGCATTGACCTCGGCTTGTTCTGTTTCCTCCCTTCGAAAGCAGGCACCGGCTGCTCGACCATCGTTATGAATACGGCTGTCGCACTCGCGCGAGACGAAGGCAAGCGTGTTCTTGTTGTGGATGCCGACTTGCGAAGCGGGATTCAGTCGGTACTTATCGGTGCTGAACCCAACCGATCGCTGCAGTCGCTCCTGGCTGGGATCAACCAGTTCGACAAGCGGCGCTTCCCCGATTGTGTCAATTTCTTTCAGGGCGTTGATTTCCTTCTGTCCTCGCCATCCAGTGACGCAGCACCGCCGAACTGGGCCGACTATTTTCACCTGCTCACATTGGCTCGCGGAACCTATGATGCCGTGTTGATTGATCTTCCTGAACTTGTCAATCCGGCCACCGTCGAACTGGTTCGACGTGCCAGCCAGGTTTTCGTTGTGACAACGCCTGAAGTACCTTCGATGACTCTGGCCAAACACCGCTGCCAGCAGCTGAGTCGTCTTAGCCTCCCTAAAACCCGGATTGGCCTGCTCGTCAACCGCTGGCACAAAACCGATCCGAATACAGAGCTCATCGGCCGTCTCGTCGACCATCCCGTATGCCGCGTTTTCCCGAATGATTACAACGCAGTGCGCAGTGCCATCGTCAACACTCGCCCCGTCTCGCCTCGCTGCAGTCTCGGATTGGCATACTCGGAATTCGCAGGAGAACTATTCGGAAAAATGACAGTGCACGACAATTCAATTACCGGAAAGCTCAAGTCCCTCTGGGGCATCCGCGAGACTGTTAGTTCCTGAAATAAAGATTAAACTTTTCGCTGACGTGGTCGAAAAGTTCTCTTTAGGGCGACCAGAGCCCAGCTTTTGACCCTCAAGAGGTAGTCATGACCGAACTCTTAGAACAACCGATAACAGCCACGGAGAGATCCGCAGCTCAAGTCCTTGTCGTCGAAGATAATCTAGTCAATCAACGTGTTAGCGTTGCCATGCTCCGCCGTTTGGGCTTTGAAGTGGATCTCGCCTGCAATGGCGAAGAAGGCGTCTCGAAATGGGAAAATGGCGATTACGACGCCATCATCATGGATTGTCAGATGCCGGTGCTCGACGGGTATTCTGCTACTGCCCAAATTCGTGATCGCGAGCGGAGTGAAGGGAACGGCCGCCACATGCCGATCATTGCGCTCACTGCCCACGCCCTCCCGCACGACCGTCAGAAATGCCTCGATTCCGGCATGGACGACTATCTGACTAAGCCCGTAGACTGCAAAGTTCTGGGAATTGTCCTGCACAAGTGGCTGGGTCGCGAAACAGTGCCCTCCCCCTCCGCCCAACCTTAAGCTTTTTTGCGATCAATCTTGCCCTGCTGCATCTTCGCCCGACCGCATCGCGGGCAACGCCACTTCCGCTGCTTGTGAAAAACATGTCCTTTCACTTCCGCCATGGGCAGTCGGCATTTCTTGCAAGTCACAGCTCTCGCTTCACAGCCTACGGAGCCGTAGGGCTTCCAGTCGGCGGCAATTCCATGATCTTCATGTTGCGAAAGTGAATCTTCGCCCCTTCAGACTCCATGCAGAGATACCCCTTACGCTTGGTCGACTTGCTGATTCCGTTCACTACTTTCCCGTTCACGGATAGCTTGATTGTGCCGTCGACGGCCACCACATCGTAGGTATTCCACTCCCCACGCGGTTTACACAAATTTTCGATCGATTTGCTGCGCTCGCCTCTCGGATTATCGGGAATCGTCTTCACGCCGCCTACTCCAAAAAGCTCGCCGTGCACATACGCAAGGGGTGGCACCACACCGTCTTTAGTGTGCAATTTCGGCCAGTCCAGTTCCAGCATCTGAACTTCTACGCCGTCTGGAAGCCGCGACTGCGGATTGGGAACCGCGCTGGACCAAACAAACACTCCCGAATTTCCGCCAGGCTCCAGGTGCATCCATTCAATGTGGAGCAGAAAGTTTTCATATTCTTTCTCGCTTCGCATCACACCAATTGGTTGCCCTGAGCAAACTAGCATGCCGTTCTTCACGCTCCAGGTATCGGCATTGGTGTTGACGTTTACCCAGCCCTTCAAATTTTTCCCATTGAACAAAGGCCGATACTCGGGCAATGTGCCTCCGATGGCAAAGATCGTGAACAAGACAAGGCCGGAAAAACCGAAGAGCTTCATGGATTTGATCGTATCCCAAGAGGAAGCGCAGATGTAGAAGTATTGAGGATCCCGTGCACAAGCTGCCCCAAGCATGTCATCTTGAAATGGTTTCCTTATGCATTCACTCTCCGGCGTCCTACCTGCTCTAGTCACTCCTCTCACCGCTAACGGCAAGCTCGATGAAGCTGCTCTTGAAAAGCTTCTCCATCACCTCTACTCCAAGGGCTGTCATGGCGTCTATGTTGCTGGCAACACCGGCGAGGGCCTCCTGCTCTCGGTCGAACTTCGCGAGCAACTTGCGGCTTCCGTTGTGCGGCTGTCCCCCGCAGACCGCAGTGTCATTGTTCACATTGGCACCCTTACCACAGCGGATTCGATCCGGCTGGCCCGCCATGCCGCACACATCGGCGCTGCCGCGATCAGCAGCCTGCCTCCTGCCGGCCCTTACGGCTTTACTGAACTTCGCACCTTCTATCAGTCACTCGCCCAAGCTTCTCCTCTGCCGCTGCTGGTCTATTTCTTTCCAGAAGTCGCCCCTGCAATCCGAAGCTACGCTCAGCTCGCTGAGCTCTGCGCCATCCCCAACGTGGCGGGCCTGAAATTCACTGACTTCGATTTCTATACGCTTGCCCGGATCAAAGCTCTCGGCAAAATCGTCTTCAACGGCCGCGACGAAACCTTCGCCTGTGGAATGTTGATGGGAGCCGATGGTGGCATCGGAAGCTTTTACAATATCGCTCCTGCCCTATTTGTCGACCTTTACAACGCTGCCCGCTCCGGCAACTGGTTGGAAGTACGAGCCAAACAAGACCGCATCAATCTGCTCATTTCCATCGTTCTCGATTACCCCCTCTTCCCTGCCCTAAAGCGCATCCTCGCCTGGCAAGGGATCGATTGCGGCCTGTGTGTGGAACCACGTCTCCCTCTCAGCGCCGAGAAGGAAGCTGGGCTCCATCAGCAACTGTTACAGGCTGGTTTCCTGCCGAACTAGAGGGAAGCCAACTAGCGACTTCTCCCTCACAAAACAGTTCAGGTGGATACCCGCCGCCTGAGCCAGACTTGCAGCAAGAGACGAAGCCGCTCCCATGGTTGCCACAACAGGAATTCCAGCCGTCGCAGCCTTTTGCACGATGTCGAAGCTGGCACGCGATGACATGACGAGGATCTTGTCGTGGAGTGGAACCAGCCCCGCTCGAAACTGCTCACCAATCAATTTGTCGAGGGCATTGTGGCGGCCTACATCTTCATGGATCGCCAACACTTGCCCTTCCATACTGAACAGTGCAGCGGCGTGAACGCCCCCAGTGCGAGAAAAATCCCGCTGTGCAGTACTGAATTTCAGGAGTAGCGAAATCAGGAACTCGGGGCTCACCACAAGAGGCAGAATTGCTTCGATCCTGTCCAGCAGTTGATCCACGCTCGCCCTTCCGCATACGCCACAGCTCGAACTTAAGTAAAGACTGCGGGCCGAAGCCTGCGTCAATTGACAGTGTCCTGCCAGGCGAACGGCTATTTCCTGGGAGGTAGGATGCTGCGTTACCGCAAGCTCAAGAATGTCTGCCGGCTTGCTGATGATGCCTTCGGAAAAGAGAAAACCCTCAACCAGGGCGATGTCAGCCCCCGGAGTCCGCATCAGTGTTGCAAAGGGCTTTCCATTCAGCAGCACCTGCAAAGGCTCCTCCACACTCAGTTCATCAAAGGTCGAGGTCGAGAGTCCATCAGTAAATCTTTCGATCAGAATACGGCGTGTCATGCAGCGTATGTGATTCTATCGCTTGGCAGTGGCAAGCGCTGCATCCAGCCCAAGGGCTAATCCGGAAGCAGAATCATGCGGGTCAGTTTGCGGTCATGTTCGTTGCCTATAAAATATCCGGCGGCCATGACGCACACTCCAACGACACCACCCATCAGAGCCACAAATAGACCACCCCAACTCTGTTCGATGTAAACAACAGCCAATGAACCTGTAAGTACTGCGGCTCCAATTGACACTCCAACAACTCTTGCTTTCACCGTCTTACTGTGCAATTCAATCAGTGCGATAGAGGAGCGGGGAAAAACATGAATTCCCTTCGCAATCGTCTGGCGATCCGAACTTTTCCGAACTTTGATTTCGATCGAATCCGATGAGACGGAAATGACATCGCCCTCGAGGTGCGAACCGGTCAGCAAGCCCAGATTAATCCGGTGTCCGGCAATGTGCCCGCTAAGTTCACTCCATTGCAGTTTGAGCTCCTCATAGTGGCCCGGGGCGGCCTGAATGCTCTCGTCGAAACACAGTAGAGACAGAAGCCCCGCAGCAAGGTTTTTAAAAGTCATGGCGAGTCAACAGTATCAGCTTGGCCCAAGAAGTTCCAGCCCGATACCCTGGGATCAGCGCACTGGCTATGCCCGCCAGTCGCAGAACTTCCTTGGCTGAAAGTGCTTCTCGAAACACTGCAACACCGCCAACATAGTCAACAAATCCGACTCCGCGAGAAGAATGGATGGTACGTCCAATCGTGAACAGCTCGCCGCGCTCCACGCTCTCTGGAGCAAACCAGAAGTGCTTGGCTCTGAGCGCAACCAGTTCACGCTCGGCCACTTCGCGCAGTTTCCGTTTCTCATCCGCAACAAGGTAGGTTGACGTAACTACCCGCCGAAACCGAACCGCGACCGTCAGGAAGCGCTCTTAGCGGGGTTCACGTACCACCCGCCGAAACCGAACCGCGACCGTCAGGAAGCGTTTTTGGCCGGGTTCACGTACTACCCGCCGAAACCGAACCGCGACCGTCAGGAAGCGTTCTTAGCTGAGGGTCGACCCACCACCCGCCTAAGCGTAATCCGCAATCGGCACACAACTGCAAACCAGGTTGCGGTCCCCGTACACATTATCAATGCGACTCACCGGGCTCCAGTACTTGTCAACGCGCGCGGTCCCTTCCGGAAAACACCCTTCTTCGCGCGAGTACTTGCGCCCCCAATCCGCCACCGCAAGATCTTGCACCGTATGCGGCGCATGCCTTAACGGACTCTCCGTAATCGCAAACCGCCCGCTCTCCACTTCTGCAATTTCACGCCGTATCGAAATCATCGCATCGCAAAAGCGATCGAGCTCAATCTTGCCTTCCGATTCTGTCGGTTCAATCATGAGCGTACCGGCCACCGGAAAACTCATCGTTGGCGCATGAAATCCGTAGTCAATCAGACGCTTTGCAATATCATCGACAGTAACTCCGCAGCTATCCTTCAGCGGTCGAGGATCAAGAATGCACTCATGCGCTACCCTGCCCTGCGCATTCCGGTACAACACCGGAAACGCCCCACCCACACGAACCGCAATGTAGTTCGCATTCAGAATCGCCACCTCGGTCGCCTTCTGCAATCCCGCTCCGCCCATCATCAAAATGTACATGTAAGAAATGGGCAGAATCGAAGCCGACCCAAACGGAGCAGCCGACACCGGACCCACAGCGGCCCTGCCGCCATCAAGAAACGGATGCCCCGGCAAAAACGGCTCCAGATGCGACTTCACCCCAATCGGACCCATGCCCGGCCCACCACCGCCATGCGGAATGCAAAAGGTCTTGTGCAGATTCAAGTGCGAAACATCAGCCCCGTAATCGCCAGGCCGCGACACACCAACTTGCGCATTCATATTCGCGCCATCAAGATAAACCTGCCCGCCCTTGGCATGCACAATCTCGCAGATCTCGCGAATGCGCTCTTCAAACACGCCATGCGTCGAAGGATACGTAACCATCAGCGCCGCAAGTTTGTCGCCATGTAACTCCGCCTTGGCTCGCAGATCTTCAACATCCACGTTCCCTTCGGCATCACAACTCACCACCACAACATCCATCCCCACCATGTGTGCAGAGGCCGGATTCGTGCCATGTGCCGAAGAAGGAATCAGACAAACCGTACGACCCTCATCCCCCCGGCTGCGATGATAACCCCGAATCGCCAGCAACCCTGCATACTCACCCTGCGCCCCGGAATTCGGCTGCAACGACACCGCATCGTAACCAGTCACCGCACAAAGCTTCTCACGTAAGTCGTCAAACATCTCCGAGTACCCGGCCGCCTGCTCCAGCGGCGCAAAAGGATGCAGACTTCCAAACTCGGGCCAGGTTACCGGCATCATCTCCGCCGTCGCATTCAGCTTCATGGTGCAGGACCCCAGCGGAATCATCGCCCGGTCCAGCGCCAGATCACGATCACTCAACTTACGCATATAACGGAGTAACTCAGTCTCACTGCGATAGCGATGAAACACCGGATGCGTCAGATACTCGCTCGTTCGAGTCAGCGAAACCGGCAAACCATCTCCACTCACCTCACGAGCGACATCGGCATAACGCAACTCCCCGCCAAACACCTTCCACACCGCTTCAATCAATTCTTCCGTCACACTCTCATCAAGCGTCACACCAAGCTTTCCCTCAAGCAATCGGAAGTTAATTCGCGCCGCCAACCCACGCGCCACAATCTCGCCCTTCTTCGCACCCACCACAACGGTGAGCGTGTCAAAGTAAGTCCCGTTGTCTATCACAAAACCCAGTCGCTTCAATCCCGCCGCCAGCACCGCCGTCTTCTTCGCAACAACGCTCGCAATCTCCTGCAACCCTTCCGGGCCATGATAAACCGCATACATCGATGCAATCACTGCCAGCAAAACCTGCGCCGTGCAGATATTCGAAGTCGCCTTCTCGCGCCGGATGTGCTGTTCGCGAGT
Source organism: Acidobacteriota bacterium (assembly GCA_025354885.1). Classification (GTDB taxonomy): domain Bacteria; phylum Acidobacteriota; class Terriglobia; order Bryobacterales; family Bryobacteraceae; genus Bryobacter. The sequence continues at coordinate 16,208 of JANXLY010000177.1, forward strand.
CTGCAAAGCCAGACGATAAGCCGAATGCCCCTTCGCATCAATCGAAACACCCACCAGCCGCCCGGGCATCGACCGCTTGTACTCGTCCTTCACTGCCATGTAAGCAGCATGCGGGCCGCCATACCCCATCGGCACACCAAAGCGTTGCGTCGATCCAACAGCGATATCCGCACCAAGTTCACCGGGCGATTTCAACAGCGTCAAAGCCAGCGGATCTGCAGCCACAACAGCCACACCACCTTTGGCCTGCAAAGCGGCAATCGCCGCCGACCAGTCCATCACCTCACCTTGCGATCCCGGATATTGAAATATCGCTCCAAACACATCCGAAGCCGCAAGCCCGAGCGTTGGGTCTCCCACCATCACACTCCACCCCAGCGCCTCTGCACGCGTCTCGATCAACCCCAGCGTCTGCGGATGCACACCGCGATCCACAAAAAACGTGGTCGACTTCGACTTCGCAACACGCTGCGCCAGCGTCATCGCCTCCGCCGCCGCCGTCGCCTCATCGAGCAACGATGCATTCGATACATCCAGCCCCGTCAAATCACAAATCATCGTCTGATAATTCAGCAGCGCCTCCAGACGCCCCTGACTGATCTCAGGCTGATACGGCGTGTAAGCCGTATACCAGGCCGGGTTCTCAAGGATGTTCCGCTGAATCACAAACGGCAAATGCGTCCCGTGATAACCGCTCCCAATCAGCGAAGTGAACACCTGATTCTTCGCAGCAATTTCCCGCATCCGCCCAATCGCCGCCGTCTCACTCAGCGCGTCCCCAAACGCCAGAGGCGAGGCCTGACGAATGCTCCCAGGCACTGTCTCGGCAATCAGATGCTCAAGTGTTGTTGCCCCAACCGTGGCAAGCATAGCTTCTACTTCGCTCGGCGAAGCTCCGATGTGCCGTCTCTCAAAAGTCGTCGCTGCCGTGTCTGGACGCATGTGCGCTTTCCTCCAAAAAGTAGAGCGCCCCATCTGTCGTTGTTGCCTGAGAGTGTTATCCCGTCGGCGGACAAGCAGCAAAGCCACTCATCTCTTTCCAGATTTCCAACACGGTGACGGTCCGTTTGCCTGAGAGTTTCCGGGGCGGTTGCTCCTTCGGCGCTGCCTTCCCGCGAAAGTCAGTCTCTCCCGTCAGCGTGCCTTCATTATGACAAATTCCAACTCACCCAAACTCATAATTCCGTTCCACCTTCGCCACCCTCACCGTATAACGCGTATACCAATGCACCCTTCCCTTCCGCTGCGCCTCCAGATGATCCAGATTCGCCTTCCACTCCCGCACAGCCTCAAGCGTCCTCCAGTACGACACCGTAATGCCCACCCCACTCCGCGCAGAATCGATTCCCAGAAATCCCGGCTGCGCACTCCCCAACCGCTCCATCTCCTCCGCCATCTCTCCATAACCTTCGAGACTCTCCGTCTGCACGCTCGTAAAGATCACCGCGTAATACGGCACTTCATAAATTGCTGCAAGCTTCATACTCCAAGTTTGCTAGATTGGGGAAACGAATGAGTGAACCCCAGACATTACAGGTGACTCCCCTCAATGCGGTACACCGACAGTCGGGTGCCAAAATGGTGGACTTCGGCGGCTGGGACATGCCCGTCCAGTACAAGGGCATTCTCGACGAACACAAGGCCGTCCGCACCGCCGTCGGCATCTTCGACGTAAGCCACATGGGCGAAATCGTCATCCGCGGTCCCCAGGCTCTCGACCTCGTCAACCACATCTCCAGCAACGACGCCAGCAAGCTCAAAATCGGCCAGATCCAGTACAGCGGCCTTCTCTATGAACACGGCGGCTTCGTCGACGACATCCTCGTCCACAAGGTCTCCGACGACGAATACTTCATCTGCGTCAATGCCTCCAATCAGGACAAAGACTTCGAACACATCGCCTCTCACAACAGCTTCCATGCCACTGTCGAGAACGCCGGTGCCCGTTACGCACAGATCGCCATCCAGGGCCCCAAAGCCCTCGAGCTCTGTCAAAAACTCACCGAGACCCAACTCGCCCCCATCCGCTATTACTGGTTTGAAGACGGCACTTTCGCTGGCATTCCCGCCCGCATCGCTCGCACCGGCTACACCGGCGAAGACGGCTTTGAAGTCTACATCAGCCCCGATGCCGCCGTCACAGTCTGGGAAGCAATCCTCGAATCCGGCGCAGAATTCGGCATCATTCCCTGCGGCCTCGGCGCACGCAACACTCTCCGTCTCGAAGCCGCAATGGCTCTATACGGCCACGAAATCGACGCCTCCATTTCTCCGCTCGAAGCCGGCCTCAGTTGGATCGTAAAATTCAACAAGCCCAACTTCGTTGGCAAAGTCGCGCTCGAAGCGCAGCGCTCCGCAGGCATCACCCGCAAGCTCACAGGCTTTGAAATGGCCGAACGCGGCATCGGTCGCGATGGTTACGAAATCGAAATCGACGGCGAAAAAGTCGGCTGGGTCACCAGCGGCGGCCCCGCCCCTACTCTCAATAAAAACATCGGGCTCTGCTATCTCCCCATCGAGAAGACGGAGCCCGGCACAAAGATTCAAATCGTTATTCGCGGCGTTGCAGTACAAGCCGTGACCGTCCCCACTCCCTTCTACAAGCGAGCGAAATAATACATGTATCCAGAGAATTACACTTACACGAAAGAACACGAATGGGTCCTCGTCGAAGGTGATACCGGTACCATCGGAATCACTCAACACGCCCAGAGCGAGTTAGGCGATATCGTCTATGTCGACCTGCCCAAGATCGGTTCCACCGTCACCCAGCACTCCACATTCGGCAGCGTCGAAAGTGTTAAGGCCGTTAGCGATATCTATAGCCCTGTAAGTGGCGAAGTCATCGCCATTAACGACTCTCTCACCTCGGCGCCAGAGAAACTCAACGCCGATCCCCACGGGGATGCCTGGCTGATCAGGATCAAGCTCAAAGACCTCGCTGAACTCAAAGGCGAAGGCATGATGTCGGCAGCGGATTACACCAAATACGTCGGCTCCTAAAGTGCTTCGCCACCTTCTGATCATCTTCGCCCTGGTCATGGCCCTGCGTGTCCCCTTCTTCACGCAACCCATCCAGGGCGATGATATTTATTACCTCGAAGGCGCACAATACGCGCAGACCAATCCCGCCCATCCCCATCAGGCTCGTTACCTCTTTCAGGGCCGCATGGTCGAGATGAGCGGCCATCCTCATCCTCCACTCAACGCCGCAATTCTCGCAGCCCTTCTCGCCATCACAGGCGAAGTGAACGAAGTCCCCTTTCACGCCGCCTACACACTCTTCTCGCTACTCGCAGCCCTCGGTATGTATGCCATCTCCCGCCACTTCACCAGCCACCCGCTCATCGCGACAATGCTCTTCTGCGCCGTCCCCGCCTTCGTCGTCAATGGCAACTCACTTGAGAGCGACCTCCCCTTTCTCGCCTTCTGGATGCTCGGCATCGCCGCCTTCCTCGAAGCGTTGGAACGCAACAGCAGCAAGTGGCTCCTTATCGCAACACTTCCCCTCTCACTAGCCGCACTAGCCGCTTACCAGAGCGTCGTCGTCATCCCCATCCTCTGCTTTCTCACGGCACGCAAACGCCCCACCTGGTGGCTCGCCTACCTCGTCGCCCTCACCCCGGTCCTCATCCTCTTCATCTATCAAATCGCCGAAGCCACCGGCGGCAAAGCCCCTCCGCTCCAAGTCACCGCCGGCTACTTCAAAGAGTACGGTCTCCAACAACTCACCGCCAAGATCCGCAACGCAGAAGCCCTCACCGGCCACCTCGGCTGGATGCTATTCCCACTCCTGCCAATACTGGCCTTCGGCAACCGCTGGACCTTCGCCGCACTCCTCTGGGCTGCCATCGAATGGAATCCCCTATATCTAACTGGCGTCGCCGCCACCATCGCGCTTCTTACACAAAACAGCCGCCGCTTCGGCTGGTGGCCACACCTCTTTTTCGCTTCTTCCCTCGCACTCTTCTTCGCCGGCTCCGCACGCTACCTGCTTCCTCTCGCCGCACCAATCATTCTCCTCACGGTGGAGCAACTCAAAGAGCGCCCCAAACTCCTCTACGCAAGCCTCGCCGCCAACCTCATACTCGCCCTCGCTCTCGCCTTCACCAACTATCAGCACTGGGCCGGCTACCGCGACTTCGTCCACGCCCACCGCGCTGAAATTCAATCCACTCGCGTCTGGGTCAATGGGGAATGGGGTCTCCGCTTCTACGCCGAATCCATCGGCGCTCTCCCTCTCGCCCAGGGCCAGGCTATTCGTCCCGGCGACATGATCCTCACCAGCGAACTCGGCTACCCCATCCCCTTCACTCTCGGTGGCGGTCAACTCGTCGCAGTCGCAAAGCAGGACATCAATCCAACTCTGCCCCTCCGCTTGATCGGGCTCAACTCCAACAGCGGCTATTCAACAGCCTCCGTCGGCGTCCTTCCCTTCGACATCAGCAACACTCCCCTCGATCGCATCCGTCTCGACCGCGTCATCGAAAGCAAACCCACGCTCAGCTACGTCCCGATGAACGCACCCGACGCCGAGCGCCACATCCTCAGTGGTGCCTATCAGCTCGAAGACGGCAAGTCCCGCTGGATCGGTAAGCAAGTCCGTCTCATCCTCCAGCCGGGCAAAGAAACAAACGACCTCTCCGCCACGATCTACATTCCCCCCACAGCCAAAGCCCGCAAGATCCGTCTCGAATGGAATGGACAACTCCTCACCGAGCAGACTTACTCCAAAGACGGCCGCTACACCATCACCGCCAAAGCAATTCACACCGGCACTCAACAAGGCGTTCTCACTCTCGAATGTGACGCCACGTTCCAGTCCCCCGGCGACACCCGCGAACTCGGCCTAATCCTGATCGAAGCCGGTCTGCGATAAAACGCCTTCAAAACTAACTTTACGCGATTCGGCTGCGCTCTCTTTCAAATGAAGTAACATGGAGACGGCTCAAGAAAGCCGCGAAAGGCGGGGCGATGGCATTCCCTATTTCAACTCTTTTTCAGAATGCGACCACTGCGGCTCGCGACGATGAAAAAGTAAGTGTCTTCATTCGCAGCTCCTCCGCCTACATAGGCATGGATGTCGTGTCCAGACTCCAGGCCTGCGCCTCCTCCGACGCCCAGCACATTCTCCAGCCCCAGAGCGGCCCGCACGTCGCAGTAATCCATCAAGCCCTCGAAACACTTGCATCCGCCGCACCTCTTCCAGTTACTCCCTCAGGCGTCCCGTCTGGACCCAGCGACAAGGAAGCCCGCCTTTTCAACGCCGCCGTCAAAACCCTGAAAGCCACCACCATACTTCCCGCTGAGCGATCCCAAGCCACTTACGGCCCCAGCACAGCCAAAGCGGTCAAGGCCTATAAAACTGCCCGCGAAATCCGCCGTTCTCCTTCCGCCGGTTTCGACGGTATTGTCGGCATCCTTACCATTCAAACTCTGGACCGCGATCTCGCCGCCGCCGCGCTGGGCGACCTGCCTTCCGTGGACCCAATCAGTCCGGGCACAAAGACTCCCATCGACTTCGTCATCGCCTTCATCGGCGGCGTCCCTGATTCTGATCGCAGCCCAGCCTTCGCCAGTGACAACCTCAGGCTCAACAATTCGAATTACAAACCTTTGAACCCCAAACTGCCCAATGCTGCCGATTTCGTCCACAACCTTACCGGCCGCCGTCTCCGCTGTATCGGCCGCGGCTCCACCACCCCCGACAGCATCCCCCTCTTCCTCAGCGTCGTCCAGGAGATAGCGCTGGTTCTAAGGGATTCATCGCTGGTGCGAGCGAAACTTTTCATCCGCGGCGGCAGCGCCGGTGGGAGAAACGCCCTCCTCTGCGCCACCAGGCTCTCCGCGCAACTGGGCTCCCTTGAAATGGTAGCCGCCATGGACGCCGCTTTTTTCGCCCCTCAAGCCGACAAGTTCCCCCAGCTCGGCCTCGATGGTCGTCCCAAATTCGCCCCGGAATTCGGCGCCAAACTCCCTTACAAAGTCAACGCCAGGCAAAAATTCAACTTCTTTCAAACCAAACAGAACAGGATCCGGCCCAGCCTGAGCGCTTCCGGTAACCTCGACTGGACCTCCGTTGAGGACAACCTGGAGATCCACGGAAAATTGACCGACTTCGAACCCAACAACTCCAACGTCGACAACCTGATTGCCCCCAACGATGGATTGGCCCACGCCAATGCAGTCGCGGTGGCCGAACGCATCGTCTGCGACCGCATCCGTCTTGCTTTAGGGGCCTAATACAACCATCTCAGTTGCCATTCCGCCTAAGCGCTCCGCGCTTGACGTCGAATAACTTGCCCATATCAGAAACCCGCAACTTACACCTAAGACTCCCACTCGTTAAGTGCCTTTCCATCGCCCTCTTCCCTCCGCTCAGAATTTATTACTCGCACCTTCAGCCTTTCTGCTTCACTCTGGGATCTTGGATGACGAGAGCCTAAGTATTCTTCGCAATTGGAGCGACTGATCCCCAATTTTGTCTCGCGAGGCAACGGGACGAGTAGGAATAGACAACTCCTCGCCGAGCAGACTTACTCCAAAGACGGCCTCTACACCATCACCGCCAAAGCAATCCACACCGGCACTCAACAAGGCGTTCTCACTCTCGAATGCGACGCCACCTTTCAGTCCCCCGGCGACACTCGCGAACTCGGCCTAATCCTGATAGAAGCCGGTCTGCGTTAGCGCTGCATCAAGCACCCGTTCCACACTCAACGCATCCAGATCTCCAACATCGAGCACACGCACTCGTTCCCCTCGCGGTCTCCAAACCGTCGCATCAGAAGCCCCAAACAGCGCCAGCACATTTGCCCCCACCGCCGCCGCCAAATGCGTAATCCCCGAATCGTTCCCCACATAAAGTGACGCCCCGGCCAGCACCCCTCCCAGATCTGCCAGATCTTCCACCACGCGTGCTCCCGCCAATCTCTGCTGCGGAGCTACCACAAACTGCACAGCCCTCCCCGAAGCCTCAAGCCAACGCCCCAGCAACAGATACCGCTCCAGCAGCCAGTTCTTCTTCGCACTACCACTAAATGGATGAATCACAATCAACCGGCTCGCCTGCGCCTTCACCCCAATTCGGGGCAAAGCCGGCACGGCAATCCCAACCTGCGCCGCAAAGAAATCAGCCGCATGCACGCCCTCATCCACAGGCAATGCCGCATGAAAAACAACCCTCGGATGCAACGCTCCCAGCGCCGCACGAAACTCCTCTCGCCCCGCCCCATACCAGCTCACGATTTCATCAAAACCCCGCAACCGCTCCACCAAACGCTCCGGCGGCGCAGCAACACCAAGCAACCCCAGCCCGGTCGCTTCAATCGAATCCACCCCACTCGCAAAATCAAGCAGCGGCAACACCTCACGCCGCGCCCACACCTCAAGTTCAGCATCTAATGCCAAATGCGCCAGCGCAGGAAACCCAAGGATCGAATCCCCAATCCCACCCGGACGTATCGCCAGCCGTCGCATCAGCGGAGGTCGGCAGTAACCCGCACTTCAATCGTCTTCGGCACAAGACAAGCCTTGTCGCTGCAAGCCTGATAGCGCAGCTTCCCCAGCATCACATGCATCTGCGGCTCAATCTTCTCGGGCGCCCTCACGGTCACGAGAATTTCAAAATTCCCGGTCAACACGTTCAGCGGCTTCTCAGAAAACGTGTACTTCTCGTCATGCCCGGCCGGATACTTCACACTCTCCACCACCAGCGGATCCGACTGCCAGGTCATCCGCATCGGGATCAGATAATCCTCGTTCGGCTTGTTCGAATTTACGTGAAAGCCTGGCTCAATCTTCGCTTGAACCTTGAAGCTCACGCTCTTGCCCCGTGGCACAACAATCTTCTGCACCGGCTCCACACTCAGCGGATTTACCGATTGCGCACACGCGTTACTTACCAGCAGTAGCGTTAAGTAAAGCGAGAATGTCTTTTTCATATTCACTCTTCGACACCAGCCCCACGTGCACACCTGCAATCATTCCGTTCCTGTCGATCAGGAAAGTCGTTGGCAGCGAATCCACACCCCCATAAAGTTGCGCTGTAGAATCATCACCCGCTAGAATCCGGTAATTCACCTTCTTGTCGGTGATGTAGGGCTTGATCACTTCCCAGCCCTCTTCATCCATCGCCACACCCAGCACGGCAAATCCCTTGTCCCTAAACTTCTGCTCAAACTCGATAAACCACGGGATCTCCACCTTGCACGGCCCACACCAGGTCGCCCAGAAATTCAGCAGCACAGCCTTACCTTTGTATTCGGCAAGCGTCACTGTCTTGCCATCAGAGTCCTTCAATTTGAACTCAGGCGCCTTCTTGCGATCCTTGGTCGGACGAACGCTCGCCGCATCGGCCGTCGACTCCGTGGAGCACGACGCCATTCCCAGCCCAAGGGCCACAACCAGTCCAACAGTTTTCAAATTTAGCGAATACACTACAGGCATGCTCCTCTGCCCAGTTTATACCGGCAGCCTTCTCTTCTTCATTAGAATCCCGAACCAGCGCTTTCGTTGCGAAGAAATAACAACATTCGGCGAAGTGAGCGCGGCAGCCGTATCGCAAAACGCCTCGCACATATAATCCTTCCAGTGCCGCTCGCGATTCCCTTCGAGATACACTTCGTAGCGCAACTGCGAAGACAAGCCCGCATGCCGTGGCCGCTTCTCCCCACGCAACAATTCACCCCACGCAAAACGCTCCGCATTCGGCAGTCGTCGCCACACAAAATGATAGATCTCGTGCGCGACAATGCTCACAAAATCCGGCGCATGCCCCAGCAATTCCGTATCGAAAACAATTTCGCGGCGAGCCAGAAAACTCGCCGCGAAAACTTCATCGCCCGGGCCCGGACCAAAGCCAAGCTTGCCACGATGCGCACGCATCTCGCGTGCAAACTGGATGTTTAAGGCTTCTTCGCTGCCGGCGGTACCGGCGGTACCGGCGCTGTCGGCGCTGCCGGTGCTGCCGGAGGAGCTCCCGGCGCTCCCTTTCCGAAGAAGGTCTGGTCCACTACCTTTGCGTCTGCTGTTTCCTGCGTTACTTTGAGCCATTCCTGAAATTTCTGATCCCGCGTCTGGCTGCTCAAAATGCTCTTCACTTCTTCAAAAGGCTGCGCCGTATATTCGGACACCTTGAAGATGTAAAAGCCATTCGGCTGCTTCACTGGCTCGCTGACTTCACCGGCCTTCAACGCAAAAATCGCTGTCTTGAGTTCGTCCGGAATCTGGTCGCTCCGCCGTATCGTTCCAAAATCGCCGCCCTTGGCCTTCGAGGCAACATCATCGGAATTCTCAGCGACCAGCTTCTTGAAATCCGCACCCGCCTTCAACTGCTTCACCAGATCCTTGGCCTTCGCCTCTGCCTCAGCTTCTGCCAGCTTCTTCTTCTCGCCTTCCTTGGCTGGGCTTGCCGAGTAGTTCACCAGAATCACCTGCAGCTTCGCCTGCGTGTAGGATTCCTTGTTCTTCTCGTAAAAAGCCTTGATCTCTTCATCGGCAACAACAATCTTGCCGCGATAATCTTCGACGAATGCCTGCGAGAGAATCTGCAGCCTCGTAAATTCAAGCCGCTGTTTATAGGGCGAAGCCTGATCCACCTTCGACGCTTCTGCCATTTTTGAAAACTTCATCAGGACAGCGTACTGCTTGAGAAAGCCTTCTTTATCCTGCTGATAATACTGCTGGAACTGGGCCGGCAGGCCCTTCGAGAATTCCTCCATCTCTTTGGCTGTGACCGGAACTCCGTTCACCGTAGCAACAACTTTATCCGGCGCAATGGCCTGTGCGAACGCAATGCTGGCGCCCAGCGTGAGTACAATTACAGAATTTTTCACTTGTCCTTTTAGACTAGCAAGAAATCATTTGGTTACTTCAGAATCGCCAGCGGTCCAAACACCGGCGCTCCCAGACCAGCCTCATCGCGCAAATTCGCATATGGATTTTTGCCATGCCCATAGCTCAGCATCGTCCCCTCCGGCAGCTTGCCCTGATAATGCAAAAGCACGCTCATCGGGTCTTTCGGATCCATCATCGCCTTGTAAAAAAGTGGCAATACATCCCCCTGCGGAGTCAACGCCGTAAAGCCGCCCACGCGTCCCGCGCTCGTCAGCTTGCCATTCACTTCGCTGTACTGCACCCTCACTGTCTGTCCCTCAACGCGGATCTCTTTCACATGCGGACCCTTCCTCAACTTCCCTGCCGCCACACCAGCCATTCCACGTCCAATCCGCTTCAGGTCCGGGGTCGACACATGGATGCCGTCATCAAGGTCACTATCAATTGCCGAAAACATCACCGAGTTCCCCAGACGCTCCTCCGCCAGTCGCTGCGCTTCCTGCACCAGATTCCAGTAAGAAACATTCTGCGCATTCACATGCCGGCCAATCTGCACATAGTGGAACGCCAGGTCCGGCTGATCCAGATCCTTCCGGAACGCCGCTACCATTTGCTCAAACTTCTCCTGAAACACAGTGCTGTCCTTTGCATTCGCATCGCTCTCGCCCTGATACCAGAGAATTCCTTTAATCTTGCCGACCAGCGCCGCCCTTCGTATCGTCGCCCCGTAAAGAGAATCCCCACCCTTGTCCTTCAACTCCGGGCTCCACTGCGCCATCGAAGTACCACCATGCGCACTCGGAAAAAGCCCTACCGGCACGCCGGTCCTCTTCTCATACTCCACCGCAAACGGCAGCCCCAAACCAGCACCCTTCTTGCGTTCTGCGCGATACTTCTCCAGTCCCTCACCGCTCAAACGCTCCAGCACCCCTGCCGCATTCTTGCGCCAATGCACGCGATCCATCGCACTTGGCAATTCATGTAGCGGCTCCTTCGCCTCCACCCATTCGTCACTCTGGTTGAACGAATTCACCTTGTCAGAAGGCTTCTCGACATCGATCAGATCCCCGACCCCTTCCATGTTCGATTGCCCTACCATCAGCCAGATGTCCCCCACCAGCACATTGCTGC
>JANXLY010000273.1 GCA_025354885.1 Acidobacteriota bacterium
CGCATCCGCGACGTAGTCCAGGGCCTTGAAGGAGCCCTCTACATCGTCACCGACAGTGGCCGCTTCGTGAAGCTAGTCCCATGAACACTTGAATGCGTTCGTATGCCGGCAGCTGATTCAGCTGCCTTCGTGACAACTATAAGGGAGCCGGTCTTGGCGGTCGAAGTACTAGCATCCTCCCCTACTCCGCGAGTGGCCCCCGCGAGCAGGCAATCAAGGTCCAGCCTAAAATTACCGCTTTTGTTATTACAATGGTCATAACAGGAGATGCATTCGAAATGATCGAACTGAAAGTACGCAAATTCGGCAATTCGTTGGGAGTCGTCTTACCCAAAGAAGTGATCAACCGGCTTCACACCAAAGACGGCGAGCCCTTATTCCTGCTCGAGTCATCCGATGGCAGCTATCGCCTCAGCCCTCACGATCCAGGCTTTGCAGACAAGATGACCAAAGCGGAAGACATCATCAGCCGCTATCGCAACACGCTCCACGAACTCGCCAAGTGAAGCAGCCCAGATGGATCGACCGTCGTGATGTCCTGGCCTTGCACGAACTCTTGTTGGCGCTCCATGGTGGAATGGCTGGATTACGCGACGACACCTTGCTCGAATCCGCATTGGCGCGAGCACAACAAATACGGGCATACGGATTGAAGCCGGACAAAATTGATATGGCGACGGCATACACGGCGGGCATTGTTCGCAATCATCCTTTCTTGGATGGCAACAAGCGAACCGGCTTTGTTGTAGGCGTCCTGTTCCTCGAATTAAATGGCTATCGATTCACTGCCAGTGAAGCGGATTCGGCCCAGGCGGTGTTGAGCCTGGCTGCGGGCCAACTCGACGAAAAAGGCTTCGCCGCTTTCCTGCGGGCCAATGTAGCTAAGGGCTAACCACGGCCGACACGCGCGACGGATACATCGCTGTCCCCGATCTCCTCGGATATGCCACCATGTCTAGCGAGTCCAGTCCGTTACGCTTTACGGAATACCATAAGCGTAATACAATGGAGTTTGATCCGGTCTTTCCATTGCCGCGATACTGAACTGCTGTTTCGAGATCAGAAGGTGCTCGGTTTCCAGTCTATAGAGCGCGTCGCCCGCCGCAAACTGCTTTATCTTCATGCAGCCAGGCGCCTCGAAGACCTCCGGGTTCCGCCCGGCAATCGCATACAAGCACTCAAGGGCAATCGGGCAGGCCAACATAGTATTCGGATCAACGACCAGTGGAGAATATGCTTCACTTGGCATGACAGCGATGCGCATGAAGTTGAAATTGTTGACTACCACTGAGGGAATAATGAACAAAAAAACAAAGTTGCTCGAGCCTATCCATCCAGGCGAGATTCTTGCCGAGGACTTCATGAAGCCCCTCTTCATCAGCATCAACCGGCTCTCGCGAGACCTCAATGTTCCACCCAACCGAATTCACGCGATCGTTCACGGCACCCGATCCATCACGGCAGACACTGCGCTACGTCTCGGAACCTATTTCGGTGTGACACCAGAGACTTGGTTGAACCTGCAGTCGGACTACGATTTACGCATCGCACGCCGCTCAGTCGGCGATAAGATCTCGAAATCGGTTCGCAAGCGCGAAGCCGCCTGAAACACACATTCTGCGGCTCCAATTTGCACACGATCTCCGCTCGCGCTGGACCGAACTCGTAAACCACCGAACCACTCCAGCGAAATTCAACCAAACGAATGGGGGTGATGCGAATCTTCAAGCCATCCTGATGCGAACAATTTGTTAAACTGACATCAAATGCGAACCACGCTGAACATCGAAGATGATGCTTTCCTGCTAATCAAGAAGTACGCTGAAGATCGCGCTATTTCACTCGGTCAAGCCGCCTCTGACCTCGTTCATCGGGGTGCTGAAACCATTCCCCAATTCAAGCTCAAAAACGGCTGGGTCCTTTTTGAGTTGGCTCCCGGCTCGCCTCCAATCACAAACGATCATCTCGCTGATTTCGAGAAGTCGAACAACGAAGAGGAACACCGGCGTGCGTTTTCTCCTCGACGTTAACGTTTTGATCGCCTTGGCCTTCCCCGATCATTCCTTTCATCAGCGCGCTCATTCCTGGTTCCGTCAGGATTCCATTCGTTTATGGGCAACCTGCCCTCTGACTCAGGCCGGATTCCTTCGCGTGGCCAGCCGCGCTTTAGGTGCCACTCGCAATGCAGTTCGAGAGGCACTCGCGGGGTTGGAGCGCGATTGCCAAAGCCCCGCTCACGAGTTTTGGCCGGCAGATGTGGACCTTCGCAACTGCAGTGATTCATTGCGCTCACGTCTAACTGGGCCCAACCAGATCGCCGACATGCAGTTACTCTTGCTGGCGCACCGTCATCAGGGACAACTGGCCACTTTCGACACCGGCCTGAAGGAACTCGCCTCCGGCACCCGCTACGCAAACTCACTCCTGCTTCTCTAGCCAACTCGCCACCTCCAACTTGTTCACCTTCCCACCTTTTTTCATCCTTCTTCGTGCCGACCGGGGGGGCACAAAGTTCATTCACGTCTTTTTGAAATATATTGTTGGCAGAAAACACCTTATATTTTGCACTTTTTGCTCTTCAACTTCAAAATCTCCTTCCACGCACTTGCTACTGTGTGACCGATGGAAAACCTATTTCAAGACACGCAACCGATCGAGGGTCAGCCCACGGAAGAAACTCCGCAGCCGACCCAACACATTTCCGCCGCCCGCCTCGCCGCCAACCGTGCCAACGGCCAGAAATCAACCGGCCCACGCACCCCGGCAGGCAAACTCCGTTCTGCTTCCAACTCCTTACAGCACGGCCTCTACAGCCTCAAAAACTTCGACAGCTTCATCCACGACAATGACCTCGCCCTCACGGTCATCACCAACTACCTCGAACAATTCAACCCCGTCACGCCCACCGAGCACGCGCTCGTCCACCAGCTCATCCACCAGCAACTACGATTTCTGCAAATGGAATACCTCTTCAACCAGGCCATGAGTTTCCGCGTCGAGCAGATCCTCAAAACTCCTGTCCCCTTCCTGACGCAAATCATGCGCGAACTCGACCGCCTCCCCGCCCGCATCCAGCGCACCATCAAAGCGATCCATGCGGAACAGAAACGTCGTCTCGATCAGGATTGGGAAATCGAAGCCATCGCAGACCAGCCTCCTCTTCCACAACGCAGCAAAAACGAAGTCTACCCCGCACTCGTGACCAACGATGGAGTCGTTGCCCTGGACTCAATCGACTCGCTTCCAAAAAGTGATGAAACGAAGCCACCGGCCACAAAGATCGACGGCGACCTGCTCTTCCGCATCTTCGCTGATCGCGTCCTGAACAAATACCAGAAACTACCGCAAGAAAAACAGGAAAACGAACCCAAACTCTAAGCTTTAAACCCGCACGGGTCAGTGGACAAACCACGCCGCGCACGCTCTTTGACATCCTGCCAGATCCTCAAAAAACACCGACGCCCGTATTGTGGGCCTGCTCACCCAATTCAGGCCCACAACCCCTGCCCATCTCGTTCGCGAATTCCACTATGCTAATGCTGTGGACCTAACCATAAACGGAATCACACGCACCGTCCAAAGCGATCCAGATCGACCACTCCTCCACGTCCTGCGCGACGAACTCGATCTCACCGGCACTAAATATGGCTGTGGGGAAGGGCAGTGCGGTGCCTGCACTGTGCTGGTCGCCGGCATCGCCACACGTTCCTGCCTCACTCCGATCAAAACCGTCCAGGGCAAAGCCATCACTACCATCGAAGGCCTCGAACAACGCGGCCAGCTCCACCCCGTCCAGCAAGCCTTCCTCGACGCCGATGCGCTCCAGTGCGGCTTCTGCACTGCCGGCATGATCCTGTCTTCCGTCGCCCTCCTCAAGAAGAATTCCGATCCCAAACCCGCCGAAATTCAATCCGCACTCCAGGGCAACATCTGCCGCTGCGGCACCTATCCGCGCATCCTCGAAGCGGTAACGAATGCTGCAAGCAAGGTGGCCCGCCGTGCCTGATCCAATCCTCGAAGTCGAACGCTACGAACTCCATGCCGGACCTGTCTACAGCTTCGAACCCGACCGCCGCGATCTCTTCAAACTCCTCGGCGGCGGCCTCGTTGTTCTGCTCGCAATCAAATCAAATCTGCACGCCCAGGAATCCGGCCGTGGCGGTCGATCTCGAGCCCTCCCCGAAGACATCGCCGCCTGGCTCCACATCGCAGAATCCGGAGCCATCACCGTCTTCACCGGCAAGGCCGAAGTCGGCCAGAACATCCGCACATCTCTTGCTCAAGCCATAGCCGAAGAACTCCACACCAGCACCACCCAGATCTCGCTCGTCATGGGCGACACCATGCTCACTCCCTACGACATGGGCACCTTCGGCAGCCGCACTACTCCGATCATGAGCCCGCAACTCCACAAAGTCGCCGCCGCAGCCCGCGAAATGCTCATCGATCTCGCTGCCGCCCAGTGGAAGGTCGCCGCTGCCACCTTGGTCGTAAAAGACGGCCAGGTTA
This sequence comes from Acidobacteriota bacterium, assembly GCA_025354885.1. GTDB lineage: Bacteria > Acidobacteriota > Terriglobia > Bryobacterales > Bryobacteraceae > Bryobacter. The sequence continues at coordinate 4,510 of JANXLY010000273.1, forward strand.
GAAACCCGGCCAACGGTGCAGCCCTCCCCTTTGGCGAACTCACCAAAGGCAAGAAACTCACAAAGTCCATCAGCTCCGACGTCCGCGTTACCCCAGCCAAAGATTGGCAGATCGCCGGCCACAATCTGCTCAAGGTCAACGCCCGCTCCATCGTCACCGGCAAAGAAAAATACACCTCTGACATGAAGCTGCCCGGTATGTTGCACGGTCGCATCATCCGTCCCATTTCCTTCAACGCCAAACTGCTCTCAGCCGACCTCAAAGCCGCCGAAAAAATCCCTGGCGTGGTCGCCGTGCAGGACGGTGAATTCCTCGGTGTCGCCTGCGATGATTCCGCTAAACTCAACCGCGCCGCAGATGCCATCAAAACAGAATGGAAGCAAAGCCCCCAGCCCGGCTCACGCGAACTCGACACCTGGCTCAAATCCCATCCCGGTGCCACCATCC
>JANXLY010000285.1 GCA_025354885.1 Acidobacteriota bacterium
TCGCCCTTCTGTCCAGCGCTTTTTTCGCTGGCAGGAACACTGTGTCTAAACTTTTGTCTCAGCTGAGGGGACAAGTCCACCTAGCCAAGACTGTCCAAGCCAAGACCATTTCACTTCCGAACGCAAAGGCGCATGCAGCGCCACCAGCAAGCCTCCCGTAAAGCAGCTGAGAAGCATCCCGACTGTGGCAATCCACGTGAATTTTGATATTGGGGACAATATGACCTGTGGATCATATCGGCGAGATTCAGTGATCTTGAGTGGCTTGTTTTAGAAAAGGAATTGCCGCAGCACCATCCGTCCGGTGCTCGCCGTCGAAGAAGGCCAGACTCGCCAACCCCGGCTTCGGCGCATAGGCCTTCAAGCGGCGGAATTCATACTCCACCCACTCATCCGTCCCCACCGTATCGCGATGCCCACGTTCGACAAGAAAAGGAATCGGTTTTGCATGGAGCTGAATCCCCAGCGCAGCCAGCTCCGCGTGACTCGCAATGTTCGCCATATTCCACTCGTAGATTTCATACTCCGCAACATGTACATAGCTGTAAGGCAGCGCCGGCGAAGTCAATTTCCGGATCCACTCATTGAAATTTCCGCCACAAACAATCGCCTGAAACCGCGCATCAAACACAGGAACCCGCAGTGCCGTCGCTCCCCCATAAGACAACCCGTAATACACAATCCGTTTCGGATCGACATAAGGCAGCTTCTCCAGATAGTCGAGGCTACGCCTATACTGCGCCTCGATAAAAGCAAACAGCGAAAGCCCGCGCGGATTTGCAAGCAACTGCAAATAACGAAAGTCCCCACTATAGGGATTCTGCGGACAATACACCACAAAGCCTTCCTCCACCAGCCGCTCGGCAAAGTTTCGATACGTGCGATAGTCTTTCGAATCTGACGACTGCTGAAACAACGAGCCAGGCTTGCCCATCAGGCCGTGCTGCACAATCACGAGTGGCCGCCGTTCAAATGGCCGCATCCCCTTCGGCTTCAGCAACACTCCTTCGGCAATCACACCTGGCAGGGCATCGATCGTAATCGAGATCCCCGTAAACCGCTCCGCCTCCGCAACCGTCCGTTCCCGCAAACGGAACGGGCCATCATAACGCGGCAACACGCCCACCACCTCTTCATGCCAGCGCCTCGCCACCACTTTGGCACCCTGCTGTCGCAGCAATGCACTGCGCCGCATTTCCGCCGCCGGAATCAACCCTTGCAAATATGCTTCTAAACTCTCGATGTTCTCTGTCGCACGCTCCACCATGCGCTCATCGTAACGGCGGATGCTGATCCCAAACGCATTCTCCTGCGGCCTCGGCTTCTCCACAGCCCCAAACAACTCTGCCAGAGGCGGCTCCAGCCGCACCGTACGCTTGTACCTCTTCATCGTCTCGTAATAATGCGCCAGCTCAAAACCAAGCGGCACTTGCGCAAACGGATAACCCATCCTCCGTACCCGCTCCCGCTTCTCCGGATGGATCAGACGCGGCGCAATCACGAGCACGCCTTTGTACTTCGCACAATCCAGCTTCCTGTAGCTGAGCAGCACCAGAATCTCTTTCGGCTTCACCGCTTCACAACGATCCGCCACAAGCAGCAGCGGATGCATCGGCAGCTTCCCCTGCTTCACCGGCAACTGCTGCAGATACCCGCGAATCCCGCTCAGCATCTCATCCAGATTCGATTGCCCCGCGACCGGCAGCGCCAGCAACAAAAACAGCTTAGGCGCTAGTCTGACGAGTTTTTTCATTGAAGCTCACTCGCCTGCCTTTACGCAGGCTCTCCATCGTCATCACCAGCGCAATCGCCGTCGCCAGCCCATTCTCCACCGGCGCATTCGGCTCCTTGCGGCTGCGGATGCAATCAAGAAAATTGCGAATATGATCACGCGTCGCCCGGGCAAAATTCCCCAGCTCCGTATGCTGCCGCGACGCCTTCAACTCCGGCGTCGCGCTCTCCGGATACAAGGCCCACCCCTCACGATTCACATCAAGACGCGCCTTGTTCCCGTGAAACTGCTTCAACTGATCCTGCGAAGAGTGATAGCGCATCGCCTTATAACCCAGCGTAAAATTCGCCAGGTAATTCTCCGCAAACTCGAGCACTACGGTAGCCGTATCGGGAATCTCGGAGCCCTTCAGATTCAACTGCCCGCCCGCACAAGTCACCGCCACCGGCGCACGCGAATTCATAAACCACTGGATCGCATCAAAGATGTGCGCGGCCTGGCCGATGATGAGGCCGCCCGAGTAATCGTAAAAGTAATACCAGTTAAAAAAGCGCAGTGCATCCATGGGCGTCTGCGGCGAAGTCCCCAGCCAGGTCTTCCAGTCCAGTTCCCCTTTCAATTCCGATGGATTGAGCGACGCCTGATGGTTCATCCACCAGCTCGTCACCAGCCTCACCTCACCCAGTACTCCAGAATCGATTACCGACTTCGCCTCAAGAAAAATCGGCGAGCTACGCCGCTGCGTGCCTATCTGTACAATCTGCTTGCTCGCACGCACTGCGCGCACCATCCGGTCGCCCTCTTCAATCGTGTGGCAAAGCGGTTTCTCCACGTACACATCCTTGCCGGCCTGCACAGCATCCATCACCATCTGCGCATGCCAATGATCGGGAGTGGCAACCACCACCGCATCGAGGCTCTTGTCATCAAGCAATCGCTTGTACTCTTTCACGCCCGTGGCCCCGCTCGAAGCCACCTTCAGCCCAGCCTCAAGATTCGGCTGGTACACATCACAAACAGCAGGAATCTGAAAACCAATCTCCTTAAATTCCCCGGCGAGAAAACGTCCCCGACCGCCCGCTCCGATCAAGCCGACATTCGGCCTGTCGTTGGCGCCCATTATCCGCTGGTAAGACGCCGCCCCAGCCAAGAGAGTTCTGCGTTCCATGGTAAGAACAGTGTATCGGGTGCATCGCGCAACCGAAACATCTAGGGCAAATCAAAGGCAAAACTGAATGCTGGATAGACGCAAAGTACTAACACTCGCCGGCATGGCTCCGGCGCTGATCTCAGCCGAGCGCAGGCCGAACATCCTCTGGATCTTTGGCGACGACCTCGGCGTAGAGCTTGGTTGTTACGGACACCCGCTCGTCCACACCCCCAACATGGACCGCATCGCCAAAGAAGGCGTCCGCTTTACCCGCGCACACACCACCGCCCCCGTCTGCTCCGCGAGCCGCAGTGCTTTGAACGTTGGGCTCTACCAGACATTCACTGGCACTCAGGATCACCGCAGCCACCGCGACGACAACTACCAACTGCCGGGCAACGCTCGCCTGCTCTCGGAGCGCCTGGCAGAAGCAGGCTACTACACTGCCAACGTTCTCGACATCGCCCCCGGCGTAAGAGGAACTGGAAAAACAGACTGGAACTGGAAGGCACCAAAGGGTTTCGACGGCACTCACTGGCGCGATCGCAAGCCCGGTCAACCCTTCTATGCGCAGATCAATTTTCAGGCGCCGCACAAGGGACCGGCTTTCATCGCCGCCCGTAAACAGAAAAGCCTGATCGACCCGAGCAAGGTTCAGCTCCCTCCCTATTACCCGGACGACCCGCGAATCCGCGACGAAATGGCCAACTACCTTGATGCAGTCCAGTTGCTCGACCATCAGATCGGCACTACGCTCGACACACTCAAGCAGGACGGAGTGCTCGACAATACTGTGATTTTTATGTTCGGAGACAACGGACGTTGCCTGATTCGCGGCAAGCAGTGGCTCTACGATGCCGGTACCCATGTGCCTCTGCTGGTCCGCTATCCAGGGGTACTCAAGCCCGGTACCGTTCGCGAAGACCCGGTCGTTGCCCTCGACATCACAGCCCAGACTCTGGCCTACGCGGGGCTCAAGATCCCCCAACCTTTCCACGGCCAAACCCTCTTCGATTCAAAACCGCGAACCCACATCTTTACCGCCCGCGACCGCTGCGATATGACGGTTGACAAGATCCGCGCTGTGCAGACCAAACGCTTCAAGTACATTCGCAACCTGATGCCCGAAAAGCCCTACACCCAACACAACGATTACATCCTCAAGGAATACCCTACGTTTACGGTCCTGAAGGAATATCACGAGGCTGGCAAGCTCAATGCAGTACAGAGCCAGTTCATGGCACCTCGCAAGCCGGATGTGGAATTCTATGACCTCGAACGAGATCCGCACGAAGTCGTAAACCTGGCCACCCAGCCGGTCTTCCAAAAAGAGCGCGAAGCGCTGGGCCAAACCCTTAACCAGTGGATCCAGGAAACCGACAAATCCTAGCTAGCGTTTCCGCTTCCAGACTCGACCGCGAATATTCGACTCTGTAATTTCAATCCCGGGCTCATACTCTTGTGGAATCCACTGCTCCAGTCTTGTAAAGCGATGCCGATCCGGATTGCTGCTAGGCCATACCCGACGGATATCGGCATCGGGTAAGTTCTGCCAAAAAATGAAGTCTGGCGGGCTCTTCTTCAGGTCCGTGAGCACGCTGGCCTCATCCTGGGCCGTCATCATCCCGGGCTGTAGGTATTCATAGCGAGTAGGGTTCTCGACATCAAGCAACGTGTAAAGCGCCGACAGATAGGGATAAACAAACACTTTAGATTTTCGGGGAATCGCATTCTCCAGCTTCTCCATTGCAAGTGCATTTGCCTCTACTCCCATCAACACGCCAGCCCTCGTTGGCATCATCGTCATCCGGTTCGGCAGCGTCCACGCGCATATCAGCACGTAGGTTAAATACGCAAGAAGCAATCCGCGAACCAGGCTACGCAGCGCCTCCGGAACCAGTGAGAAAGCAATCGCAAAAGCCATTCCAAAATATGGGGCAGAGATATAAAGCATCGAATAAGCGTCCCATTTGGGAAAGCAGGTGCCAAACAGTGCGATGCAGAACAAAAGCGGAAACTCAAGCGGCAAGTCCTTGCGCCAGACAATGGAAACGCCTGCCATCACTAAGCCCAGAGGAATGCTCATCGCCCCCATATAAACCTGCAAGAAATAGCGCCATGGAATCGCAGTGCTGAAGCTGCCGTAAGTGAATCGATTCGCCTGTACATAATTTCCCACAGCCCAACGCAATTGTTCGACATAAGGCAGCAATGCACCCTGCCAGATCAAAACCAGAGTCACGAGACTGCAACTGAGGATGCCACCCAGCAGGTAGGGGAGAAATCGGTGCCGGTCGCGAAGAAACAAATACACACCCAGGATCAAAGCCGAATACGCAAAGCTGGGCGTCGTGAATAGGGCCAACCCCAGCAAACACCCGGCAACCAGATTCCACAGTTTGTTCCGGGGAGAGCTGGCAATCAAAGCAATTCCGGCCAGCGAGTAAAAGGCCATACTCAGCCAGCGATGGTTCACCTCCATCCGGTTCGGTAGATCCACCGTCACGGCAAACCAGGTGATGATCGAGAGCAGCGCTGCGCTTCGACCAGCAATCGATTTGACGAAAAAATACATCCCGACAACAATTGCCCCAAGCGAAGCGGCAGTTGAGAGTCGCAACTTTGTCAAATCGTTGCCAAAGATTGTAGCGAGCAAACCCTCACTCCAGTAAACGATGGGCCCAACAAAGCCCGCGAAATCCTTGTAGACAATCTGACTGCCAGCCACCCGTGTTCCACCGTAGGTATAGATGCCCTCATCCAGACTCGAGGTAAAGTACGCTGAGCTCAAATACCAGGTTAGAAACGAAGTGATGAGGAAAAGCAGCCCGGCGATCGCAGCATTGTTCTTATGGATTTGTGTTGGCATAAAAGGAAAAACAAAAAGGCCACGCCGAAGCGTGGCCTTTTTGTGAAAGATAAGACAACTACAGGAAAAACTAGCTACGACGACGACGTGCGGCAGTGGCCAGAGCAACCAGGCCAGCGCCCATGAGGGCAACGGTCGTGGGCTCCGGAACACCGTTGGTGGACGGAATTAATGTGTAGGTGTAGGTAACGCCGACTGCGCCAGAAGCCTGACCGCCGTAAACGTTATTCGCATCAATTCCCTTGAGGAAGCTGACGTTCACGAGAAACGCAGCGTAGCTCGTGGTTCCAGCTACAGGAGTGTCCGTGAACACATTGCTGCAAAGCAGCGAAGTGGTCGTGGTGGTGGCATCCAGGTTGCAAGAAGCAGTGTTGGGCGTACCGACGGCAGGATCATACGTGATGTTGATCTGAAGCTGACCATCGTTTGGGGTGCTTACGGTACCGTTACCGTTAAAGCTGCTGAGAACACTGATGCTCACGCTGGTGATCTGGAACCCGGCGGGAACCACACCAAACGACGGGCAGGAAACATTCTCGTTGCTCGCGACGGCGGCGCCAGCGACGCTATTGGCGGTATTGGTGCAATCTTGACTAAACGTTGCGCCAAAGGAAGAAATGCTCATCGCCAGAGTGGCGGCAGTAATCAAAAGAATTTTTTTCATTATCCCTCCTAGGATATGTAAATGGAGTACTGGCTCACGCCTACTACTCTCTCAAAACGAGTATAGGAAATGTACTAGGCTCAGTCAAGACTTTTCATCGGATATTTTGCCTTTGGGCCATGACTAAAGTGAAGAAAGTACTAGGACTTGTGGTATCTACCCCAAATCCTAACGAAGATTCACCTAGTTGAAACGAAATAGTCAATATTGAGTACTACTGGGCAAAATTTGGAAGTACGGTTGACATTCGCCTTGGATCTCAGGTCCTTTCGCAAATCGGGCACATCAACGTACGAAAAGCAGCGAATTTGTGCCTGTCAAAGGCGGCGAACTGAACGATTCAAGAGCAACCGGAACAAGAGACGGCCAAACTAAATCGCGAAAATCTCGCTCACCGGACACGACCAGCCCGGCAGTAGCGCAGATTCCACAAGATCCTCAGCCTTCAGAAGCTTCGTCGAACCGCACTTATATGTACAGATGTGCTGAAGGTCCACACTTCGCTAACGCCAGCTTCGAGCTAAGCAGTGATCTTCCGCTCCACATCAATGGCAGTCTCGGAAGGACTGATCACTTCGATTGCCAGATCGGGAAGGCATCTCGATAGTCGTTAGATTCGTATCGAGCAATTGCGGCTTTGGAGCCTTGAGCAAGGCAAGGTCAGCAATCACCGCTCCATCCAGGTACTTCGAGTGCGCTTCGCTTGGCACCGAGAGCGGATCGAATTCTTCGGCATGGATCAAAGTAAAAATCGCGATACTCAAACCTTAGCCGCATTTCGCCCGCAGGAATTGGATTCCGATCCCTACCTCCGAATCGCTACCAACAGGACTCAATGAGATCAAATCGCGAAAATTTCGCTCACTGGACACGACCAGCCAGTCAGTAGCGTAGATTCCACAAGATCGCCGGCCTTCAGAAGCTTCGGCGAACCGTTTGCGTAGATGTAGATGTGCTGAAGCTCCGGATAGAGCGTCCACACTTCGCTCACTCCAGCTTCAAGGTAAGCCGTGATCTTCCGCTCCACATCAATGGCAGTTTCGGAAGGACTGATCACTTCGATTGCCAGATCGGGAATCATCTCGATAGGAGTTCGATTCGTGTCGAGTAATATCGGCTTTGGAGCCATTAGCAAGGCAAGGTCAGGAATCACCCGACGATTTGAATTGAGCTGAAATTCGCTTCCAAAGATCCAACGGCCATTCTTATTTCGTTTGTTCAGCCCATCTAGAACAGAAAGCAGATTCTGAACAATAAAATTGTGGCACGGACGCGGAGAACTCAACTCAATCACCTCACCATCCATGAATTCCAGGCGCACTTCGCTTTCCTGCGAGAGCTTTTCGAATTCTTCGGCACTGATCAGAGTCGAGATCGCCATAATCAAAGCATAGCCGAATTTCGCGAGAAGAATTGGATTTCGATCCCTGCCTCCGCATCGCGACCACCTGAGCTCAATGAGATCAAATCGCGAAAAGTTCGCCCACCGGACACGACCAGCCCGGCAGCAGCGCTGTTTCCACCAGATCGCCCACCTTCAGAAGTTTGCTCGTGTTGGACCAGTGGATATAAACGTGTTGCGCCTCTGGATAAACGGTCCAGACCTCGGATACACCCGATTCGAGATAAGCAGTGATCTTTCTCTCCACATCCAACGCAGTCTCCGAAGGGCTGATCACCTCGATGGTCAAATCAGGAATGATGTCGATGGGAGTACGGTTCAGATCGACCAGTTGGTGCTTGGGAGTCATCAAAAAAGCAAGATCAGGAATAACGCGTCGCCGCTCACTCAAACGAAACTCATCGTTCCAGAAGAGCAGGCCACTCGAATTATCAGCAACATGACCGTCTATCAGGGTTACGAGGCGCTTTGCAATTTGATTGTGGATCGGACGCGGAGAACTCAACTCAATCACCGCTCCATCCATGAATTCCATGCGCATTTCGCTTTCCTGCGAGAGCTTATCGAATTCGTCGGCACTGATCAGAGTCGGGATCGCCATATCCAAATCGCAGCTGAATTCCCAACCGATAAAGCTGTGAAAGAATATCCTCATGAGCGCTTCCCGACGCACTTTCCTCCTCTCCGCCGCCGCAGCCCTGGCACGCCAAAAGACCTTCGCCGCCAATGACAAAATCCGCTTCGCCCTGATCGGAGCCGGCGGCATGGGTTCTAGCGACACCGTCAGCGCCCTCGCCGCCGGTGGCACAGAAATCGCCGCTGTCGCCGACATCTACCAGAGCCGTCTCACCCGCGCCAAAGAAAAATGGGGCGCAAACATCGCGACCACCCGCGACTACAAAGAAATCCTCGCCCGTAAAGACATCGATGCCGTCATCATCGCCACCCCCGACCATTGGCACGCCCAGATCGCCATTGAAGCGATGGAAGCAGGCAAAGACGTCTACGTCGAAAAGCCCATGGTGCAAAAAGTCGCCGACGGCCTCCGCGTCTGGGAGGCTCAAAAGCGCACCGGTCGCATTCTCCAGGTCGGTAGCCAACGCGTCTCCAGCATCGTTTATAAGAAGGCGCAGGAACTACTCAAAGCGGGCGCTATTGGCGAACTGAACCTCGTCGAAGCCTGGTGGGACCGCAACTCCGCCATCGGTGCCTGGCAATATTCCATTCCTCCCGACGCCAGTCCTGAAACGATCAGTTGGGAACGATTCCTCGGCTCAGCCCCCAAGCACGACTTCGAACCCATTCGACTCTTCCGCTGGCGCAACTATCAGGATTACGGTACTGGCGTCGCCGGAGACCTCTTCGTCCATCTCTTTAGCGGTATGCACTTTGTCACCGGGGCCATCGGACCGGAGCGCGTCTTCGCCACCGGCGGTCTACGCTTCTGGAAAGATGGCCGCGATGTTCCCGACGTCATGCTCGGCCTTTACGATTACGCCAAGTCCGATGCCCACCCCGCCTTCAACCTCTCGTTGCGAGTCAATTTCGTCAATGGCGCAGGTGAGACCAGCGGCTTCCGCTTTGTCGGCAGCGAGGGCATCATCACCATCGGCAACGGCGTCACGGTGACCAAGCAGCCCCGTGAATCGGAACCCGGCTACACCATCGACACCTTCCCCCAAGCAACCCAGCAGGAATTTCTCAAGAAGTATCGCGAAAAATACCCGCAGCAGGAAGCAAAGGCCGATTCCATGCGCGCCAATGGCGAATCGCGTTACCTGCCGCCACCCCGCTACAACGACCACCTCGACCACCATGCAAATTTCTTTGCCAGCCTGCGCAGCCGTCAGCCCGTTGTCGAAGATGCCCTCTTCGGAATCCGCGCTGCCGGCCCCGCCCTGCTCAGTAACAGGAGCGTCTTCGAGAAACGTCAAATTCTCTGGGATCCAACCAACGCAAAGGTGAAAGTTTAGATGCCTTTCGCTCCCAACGACCAGCTACAAATTGCACTCATCGGCGCAGGCGGTATGGGCCAAGGCGACGCACGCAATGCCACACTCCAGCCCGGCACCAAACTGATTGCCGCTTGCGACATTTACCAAAGCCGTCTCGAGCACATGCGCGAAGTCTATGGGCCCAACACAGCGATCACACGTGATTATCGTGAGATCCTCGCCCGCAAAGACATCGATGCGGTCCTCATCGCCACGCCAGACCACTGGCATGCCCGCATTACTACAGAAGCACTCGCCGCCGGCAAACACGTCTACTGCCAAAAGCCCATGGTGCAAAAAGTAGAAGAAGGGCCAGGGGTCATCGCCGCTGAGAAAGCGAGTGGCAAAATCCTCCAGATCGGCAGCCAGTATGTCAGCTCGCATGTCTTCGTCAAAGCACGTGAACTGATGAAACAGGGTGCCATCGGTGAGTTGAATCTCGTCGAAGCATGGCTCGACCGCAATAGTGCTCTCGGCGCCTGGCAGTATTCACTTCCGGCCAACCCCAACCCGCAAGACATCGATTGGGACCGCTTCATCGGTCACGCTCCCAAACACGCCTTCGACCCAATCCGCCTCTTTCGCTGGCGCAATTATGGCGACTACGGCACAGGCGTCGCTGGCGACTTATTCATCCACTTACTAAGTGGCCTGCACACCGTTACGGGAAGCATTGGCCCCACCAAAGTCTTCGCCAGCGGTGGCGTGCGCTTCTGGAAGGACGGCCGTGATGCCCCCGACGTCATGCTCGCCATTCTCGATTACCCCAAGTCCAGCGCCCACCCGGCCTTCACACTCTCGCTGCGAGTCAATCTCGCCAGCGGCGTCGGGCAGGAATCTTTTGGCTTCCGCTTCTACGGCAGCGAAGGCATCATCACCACCAGCTATTCCAGTCTCCGCCTCGAAAAGCATCCTCGAGAAACCGAACCCGGCTACACCATCCAGACCTTCGCACAAAAGGACCAGCAAGCCTTTCTCAGCGAGTACCGCAAACAATACCCGTCTGGCCCAGTGGCTTTACGGCCCGATAACGAGTTTCGATTTAGCCCACAGGCCGACGCGCACCAGCTCCACCACGCCGCCTTCGCTAAGTCTATCCGGGGCGGCGGCCCTTCAGTCGAAGATGGCACTTTCGGCTATCGTGCCGCCGCACCAGCGCTGCTTTGCAACCAGAGCTCCACAGAAGGCATCGCCTTCGCCTGGGACCCGGTCAATCTTCGCCGCGCCTGAGAAAAATTCGCTCTAAATCTCATTCAACGCACAATCTCCCCATCAAAAATACGCGTAGTCTGGTAATGATGCTACGCCTGCTGATTTACCTCATTCTCACCACTCTGGCCGCTAGCGCCCAGCACGCCACTCCCAACCCCGGCAAAATCGTTCCAAAACTCTGGCCCGGCTATGGCAGCCTCCGCTTTGAAGTCTCCACCAAAAGCCCCGAGGCGCAAAAGTGGGCCAACCAGGGCCTCCGCCTCGTCTACGCCTTCAACCATCCGGAAGCGGCCGCCAGCTTCCGCAAAGCGACCGAACTCGACCCCGAATGCGCCATGTGCTGGTGGGGTCTCAGCTTCGCCTTGGGCAACAACATCAACGCTCCGCTGATGCCCGAGAACGCCACTCCCGCCTACGACGCCGCTCAAAAAGCACTAGCCCTTGTGCCCAAAGCTTCCGCCCGCGAAGCCGCCTACATTGAAGCACTCGTCACCCGTTACGCGCCTACCAATCCTGCCGACCGTTCCGCCCTCGACAAAGCCTACGCCGACTCCATGGGCAAGGTTGCGAAACAATTTCCAGACGACCTCAACGCCCAAACCCTCTACGCCGATTCACTCATGAATCTCACCCCCTGGAAGCTCTGGACTCGCGAAGGCAAACCCAACACTTACTCCGAAGAAATCGTCCGCCTCCTCGAGGCCGTCATTCATAGCGACCCCACCCATATGGGCGCAAACCACATGTACATCCACGCCGTCGAGGCTTCGCTCACGCCCGAGCGCGCCCTGCCCAGCGCCGCCATTCTCAACAGCCTCTCCCCCGCCAGTGGCCACCTCGTTCACATGCCCGCGCACATCTACATGCGCACCGGCGACTATGAAAAGGCGCTCGAGCTCAACATCAAGGCCGCTGCCCTCGACAAGTCTTATTTCGCCAGCGTTGGCGGCCCCACCTTCTACACTCCCTACTGGTTCCATAACCTCAGCTTCGCGGGCGCAGCCAGCAGCATGCTGGGCAGCTACAAATCCGCTCGCGACGCGATTGTCGAGGCTGCGCGGCAGCTTGAACCTGTCGCCCGCATGGAACCCATGTTTGAGGCCCCGCTATGCCTTCCCCTCATGCTCGAAGTTCGCTTCCAGCAGTGGGATAAAATCCTCGCCATGCCCGAGCCTGCCAGCTTCAGCCTCAGTGTAAATAACGTCTGGCATTTCGCTCGCGGCATGGCCTTTGCCGCCAAAGGCGATCTTCCCGCCGCCCGCACTTCTCTTGCCGCCTTCACCAAATCGATCGCTGCCTTGTCTCCGGATCGCGGCTTCGGGCTCAACACCGAGAAAGGCGTCATGACCATCGCCATCCATGTGCTTGAGGCAAAAATCGCCTGGGCAGCCAAGGATTCTGCCACTACACTTGCCGCCTTGCGCGAGGCTGTGCAGGCAGAGGATGCGCTCAGCTATGACGAGCCCGCCGATTGGTATTACCCTCCCACACGAGAAGCCCTCGGCGCGGTCTTGCTCGCTACCGGGCAAGCCGCCGCTGCCGAACAGGTTTTCCGCGAAGAATTAATCAACAACCGCCGCAATGGACGCGCCTTATTCGGCCTGCACGAGGCTCTCAAGGCGCAACAGAAAATGGATGCCGCTGCCATGGTAGAACCCCTCTACAAAGCCGCCTGGCGCAAAGCCGACAAACCCCTCACCCTCGATCAGCTCTTCTGAGGAATGGGCCTCGACAACACGCCAAAGCCAATCATCCCGAAGATCACTTGACAAACATAATTGATTGCCTGATATAGCAGGATCCAGGCGATTGCCGCAGCGCTCGGAATTCCAAACGGCTTCATCACATTCACTGCTACAAACTGGAACACACCCACATAACCGGGCGTCGACGGAATCGCACTCGATAATCCCAGAGCAGCCAGCACCACCATCGAAGTCTGGAATTGCAAATCGAGTCCAATCGAATCAGCCACCAGCACACCGGTATAAGAATCGATCGGCCAGATCACCAGCGTCAGTAACAGAAACAGCGAAGATCTCCACCAGCTATGCAGCGCCCGCAAGCCATCGAGAAAACGAGACGCAACGCCAGCGAGCTTCGGAATGCGAATCAGAATTCTTTCCACTTGTTTTTGCGCGTGCGGCAAGAGAAACAGCGTCAGAATTCCAACGCCACTCAGCACACTAAAGGTCTTGCTCGCACGGTGCAGCCATTCCGGCAATCCCGGAATCGTGAGCAGTGCCGCACTCGTAAAAAGCACCAGTACGCCCGCGTCCATCACCCGCTCAATTACGGCCGTCGCCAGCAGATAGCTGCGCGAAATGTCATGCCGCCGTTTGAGCGCCTCCACCCGCATAAACTCGCCCATCCGCGCCGGCAGAATGTTGTTCCCCAGGTACCCCAACGCGTTCGCCCAGAACACCGTCGTCAATGGCAGGTTGGCACCGGCGTTTAGAAGTACTTGCCAGCGCAGGCTCCTCAGCCACAAAGCGAACACCGACAGCAACAGACCTATTCCCAGCGGCTGCAGCTTCGCGCTCTTCAAAGTCCCGCCTAGTTCCGCCATGTCGATCCCGCGAAACGAGAAATACAGAAGCACAGCCGCCAGCAGCACCGCCACCGTTAGCGTGATGCGCGCTTTTCTGTCGAGATGGATCTGTACTCCGAATGGCACTTTCTCTATCATGCTCCATGTCGATACCCCAATGGGCAAACACAATAGACTAAGAAGACGAATGCCTTCAATCCCTCCCTGGCTGGTTCGGCGATATCACTGGATCTTGCCGCTGCTGGTTCTCGCCGTCCTCGCTCCGTCCTACTGGGTTGCGCTTCACACTCCTGCAACCGGTATTTATCACGACGACAGCATCTACCTGATTACAGCCAGAACCCTGGCCGAAGGCCGCGGCTACTCAATCGAGAGCATTCCCGCTCCCATCGCCCAGACCAAATACCCTGTTCTCTTCCCTGCCCTGCTCGCAATCGTCTGGAAGCTCGCCCCTGCATTTCCTGCCAATCTGATCTATTTCAAACTTGTCCCGCTGCTCGCAGCATTACTATGGTTCCGGCTCAGCTACCTCTTGCTTAAACAGGAATCGGGCAACAGATTCTTTGCCATCAGCGCCGTCGCGCTTGCAGCTTCCAGTCCGCAGGTGATTTTCCTGAGCACTGCTGTGTTGAGCGAAACTCTTTTTGCCGCCCTCGCCACCGCGTCGTTGATCCTGCTGATCCGCCACAACCGCACCCAATCCCTCGCCTCACTCATCGCCGCAGCGTTTCTCGCCGCTGCCGCCTATCACACCCGCACCATCGGGCTTTGCCTCATCCTCGGCGGATTTCTAGCTCTCGCCTGGCAGCGAAACTTCCGGCAATCCCTGCTCTTCGCTTCCATCTGCGCCGCCCTCGCTTCGCCCTGGATCCTCTGGCAATATCTGCACCGCAGCGCCCCCGATCCTTACCTCTCGCAGGAAAACTACTACAACGCCTACAACGTCATCGCCAATTTCGCCTGGGATGAAAAGCTGCGCATCGTCTCGACAAACCTGATCACCCTCCCCTTCAGCGTCCCGCCGCTCTTTGATCTCAGTTGGGGCGGCATCCTCGGCCTGCTCTGTTTCCCCTTCGCCCTCCGCGCCCTGTTTCGTCCTGGCCTTCCCCTCCCCCTGCGCAGCTTCCTGCTTTGCTCAAGCGCAGTAATTCTACTCTGGGTCTGGCCACCACTCCGCTTCGTCGTCCCCTTGCTTCCGCTAGTTCTATGGGCTGTCTGGAGCGGCGTACCCCAGGCTGCCCGAAACCTGTTGCTCACCGCCGCCTGGCTTCTGTTTCTCAACGCAGCCTGGTCTTCTCATGTCTTTTCTCAGAAAGCGCTACGCAGCGGATTCTGGTATCCCCTCACTACCGAAACCGAGATCTGGCACGAGTTCACACACCAGCTCTCCTGGATCGAAAACAACACCCCTCCCGACGCCATCATTCAGGCCAACGTGGACCCAACCATCTATCTCTACACAAAGCGCCACGCCGTCCGCGGCTCTCAAGGCAACGCAAGTCTCTCCTGGTATCTGGACAACCAACAGGCGCTCGGCTCAGCAGCAGAATTTCACTCAAACCTCACCCGCAATCACGTCAGCTACCTTGTGACCACTCCCTGGACCTGGTTCCTGGAGCCCCCAATGCTCGAGCAACTCATCCAGGAAAATCGCGCCGCACATCCAACCGAATTCCGCTTGCGCGATCAAGGCATCCTACCCGGCTCCACCATCTACCAATTCACCCCCGCTACTGCCCCGCAATAGGCTCCGTCAACTCATACACCTTCACACCACCCTCCTCATGAATCAACCGGGCGTATTTGCCGAGAAACTTCTCGGCATGCCAATGCGCCAGTGCGACATTGCGCCGTAGCGGCTCCTGGTAATAAAAAGCATTGATATTGAATCGCAGGATTCGCTCGGTACTCACCACAAAACGAATCCCGTTCGCGCCCAGTATTTTCCGAAACGCCTCATTGTCCCCTCGCGCCTGTTTGAGCCAGTAAACCCAACGCTGGCCTTCCATCGTATTGTGATCAGCCAGGCCTCGCTCGAAGATTCTACCCCTGCTCTCCCAGAGGCACAAAGTATCGGGCCGCGCGGAGAGTTGCGGTCTTTGCTGTCTCATCCACACCGCGATCTGCGCAATGCCCTGCAAGGCGTTATCAGGGTCCGTTGAAGCCAGCACTCCTTCGAGCGTCGCGCCCGCAGGTGCTGCCACAACCCACGGCCAGCTCTGCACCAGCAGCCGCAACTGGCTGATCCCGAATAACCCGCAAGGAAGCACGAACAAACCAAGAAACAACAACACTGTCGTCCATCGCCCTGCCTTCGATGCTTGAAATTTTCGCAACCACGCAAAGCGTTCTAGCCCCACGATCACCGCTGCCGCCGCCAGCCCGTCGAGCACCGCCACATGCGGCATCACATAACGCAACGCGTGCGCCAGTGGGCTCAATGCTGCCAGCCCAACGAGCCACACTCCACTCAATATTCCAAGACTTCCACCAGCCAGCAATCCAAACACTGCCAGCAGAAACGCCGGATTGATAGATAGTCCCGAATGCATCGCAAGGCTCGAATCCACTGCGAAAAACGAAAACGAATTCAATAGTGTCCGGTTTTCCGTCGGCGACTTCGCAAACAACATCTCCTTCACGGCCTCAGAATCCTGCAGCATCTTCGCCGGAACTTCAGCCACAAGGTCCGCAGCAATATTTCTCGGATCGAGCGCATTCCGCCAGAATATCTTCGGGCCATGCGGGTACAACGCATCGCCCAGCAACACTGCGTTTCGTCCATACCAGAAGGCACCCGGGATCAGAATCAGCCCGGCAAGAGCCGCACACCCGAGGCTAGGTCGCAAGCGAAACGTGTCCGCTCCCCATAACGCCCAGACCAGCAGCACCAGCAGCACCGGCAGGATCAATACAGCCGTCGATTTCGCACCTAACAAAATGGAACAGGCCACCCAGAATGCCGGCCAGATCCACTTCCGCTCTGTCTCCTTCATTTCCAGCACGGCTAGCGTTGCCCACACCGCAGCACAAGACAAAAACGCATCCACCATCAGCGAACGTGCGTAAGAGAAAAAGAGTCCCTGGGCGCAAAAAAATGGCACAAGTAGCAGTCCCGCCCTCTTCCCTGCCAGCGCAATCGCCAATCGCTGCACCGACAACCCCAATACAAAACAGCTCACCACCAGATGAAAGGATATGGCCGCCGGAATCGAAATCCCCTGACCAATCAGCCCGTATAACTCATGCACCAGCGCCGGATAATTCGTCTGCTGGACAAAGGCATCCACCGCCCAGATCTGCCCCTTCGCCATCCGCTCAGCCGTACCCAGGTGATACATCCAGCTATCCCATTCCGTCAGCGGCAATCCAAACACCAGCAGGTTCGGAAGGCTGCTCAACCCTGCCCCAAGCACCATCATCCAGGTCTCTCGGGAAATCCCCCCACTGAGCCAGCCAGCCCACTCAAGGCGCATGCGACGAAACATCACACCTACCAGCACCAGCCAGCTCACGGCAACAACCACAATGCCGTATTCGTTCTGCAGCACCAGACCCGACAGCACTCCCAAACTCGCAATACCCAGCATCCCGGCACTCAATGCGTGCAAAGGCGCGTCTTGCGAGCGATAGATAGGCCACCGCAATAGCGCGGCGAGCGCCGCCCCAAACAACAACAGCGCCAGGCAGATCAGACTGCCTGCCAAAATCGCAAACAGGCAATTCCAGAACACGGCAAGCGGCCAGAGACTCATCGTCCCTTAGCCTGGATTATCCGCTGCTCAATTGCTCGCTTCACCCAGGGAAGATCGACATTTCCTGATCCCGACTTTAAAGCCCGCATCCACTGAAAATTCTATACCTCTCACCTAAAGCGAAAAGAGAACTAAGCCGATCAACTTAGGGAACGAAACATTCCTGCGGGTATTTCGAGAGCCGCAGACACGCAAGTGAATTCGGCTCTCGACTTTTTTGACCTTCGTCCCAGAGGCTTTAGAATTGAAAACCACGATCGTTGCTACTACGATCCAGATCCCGGATGCGCTTCGCCAGATCGCGAACAATGCCAGGGATTATGCCCACACAGACCTTGACTTCATTGTCATTGGCGACCGCAAGACTCCGTCTTCGGTCCCGGATTTCTGTGAGCAGATTCGTCGCGACTGCTATCCTGTCGAATACCTCGATCTGGATGCTC
This sequence comes from Acidobacteriota bacterium, assembly GCA_025354885.1. Taxonomy (GTDB): domain Bacteria; phylum Acidobacteriota; class Terriglobia; order Bryobacterales; family Bryobacteraceae; genus Bryobacter. Next base: position 17,773 of record JANXLY010000285.1, read on the forward strand.
AGTCGCGATACCTTGCACCAAAGTCGAAGCCACTCCTCAAACACCTCTGTTTTGATTCCAGGCAAAGACGCAATGTTGGAATTTTCCGCGCTTGGGAAAATGGTGCCGACCTCATCCTCAGCGTCGACCCAAACATTCAGATCGGTCGCGAAGACTTTCTCTCCCCGCACCTTCAAACTGGAAAAACTCTCCCCCTCTCCACTCGTTCTTCGCCCACCGGCTGGCATAATATCGCTGAAGATTTGGTCGAAGCCAAGGCTCAAACTTTCTTCCTCCGTGGTTTCCCCCAATGGCAGCGTGACACAATCACGCCTGCCTTTCGCGCCGTCGAGACAGTAAGCGTCGCCGCTCATTCGGGCTTCCTCCTGGGCGCTTCTGATCTCGACGCCGCCACCCGCATCGACCGTTCCATTGCCGCCATGTCCCGCCGCTCCATCGGCAGCTTCGCACTTGCCAGGGGCACTTGGTCGCCTTTCTCTGCACACAACACTTCCTTCAAGCGAGACGTCATTCCAGCCTGTTTCTTTAGTCCATTTGTAGGCCGCTACGACGACATCTGGGCCAGCTACATCATTACCCGAATCGCCCACCATCTCGGAGATGTCATCTCCTTTGGCGACCCTTGTGTGCGCAAACCCGCCGATTCCAGCGACCTCGCTCGCGACTACGATAACGAACGCGTTGGCTTCCGCCAGACAGACCTTTTCTGCGCCGCACTCCGCTCCATTCCCCTCAGCGGCACCTCCTATCACGAGTGCTTCGGTCAAATCGCAATTGCGCTTCCGGATGCCTGGCCAGAAACTCCCCGCGCCAGCGGCATTGAGATCGAGGGTCGCAAACAACTCCTCGCCGGCCTCGCCATCTGGCACGAGCTTTTCGATTCCGTCCTCGCCGCCGGCACTGCCAATTTGTTCAACAACATTAACGCCGAATCTCCCACTCCCACCCCGGTTCTTCCGGCACTTCCAGCAGTACTAGGGCAAAGCACCTAAGCAGGGCTAAGGCAAAAGGCGGAGTCGCTTCTGTCTCGAATCTCATAAAGGTCTCTGCCATTTCCGTCGATCAGCACGAAAGAAGCGAATCTCATGACAGCCTACACTCGATTACTGGGAACTATTGGAATCTGCCTTTTGAGCAGTCTCGAGGGCACCGCCCTCGCTCAAAGCGGATCATTTATACAAGTCAAAGTTGGCATGACGATCTCCGGCGCAACATTCACCGTCGACAAAATCCCCTACAACTCCGCTCAAATCTTCCGCTGGCAGGTAGGCGACGTCCACACCATCCGGATTCCCCGTGGTGCGGGCATCGGCACTGTCGAAGATACGTCCACCGGCTCTCCCGTCGGTCCGGGCAGCGATTATAATCTCGGCACTCGCTATGGTTATTTCGGCAACAATGCTGTCGAAGTACTGGATGGCACTCCAATTCCAGTTGGTGCCTTCCAGGATTTAACTCTCCCGAGTGACACGGAATATACTTACCGCGTTCAGGTTTGGTCCTTTCTTCAGAAAATTACTTTTACTGCTACAAAACAGTTCAGGCTGCGTTTCCTCACTCCCGCTGCTGGCTGTGCGCCAACTGCTGCTGGAGAAACCCTGCCAGGTGCCTGTGCCAATGTTCCTGGGTTTACCTCAATCCTCTGCGCCGATGGCACCACTTACCGTGCAACGACAGGCGATTATTGGTGCGGTGAGGGCCTTACTGAGCTGAATTCCTTGCCCGGCGTCGGTTACGCCTTCAAGGATTGGAATTCAAATCCAGGCCTCACTTCCAGCCCAACAACAGGTGTTCCCAGCTCAATCCGCTTCACTCTCAGTACGCCGTTCCACATCCAGGTCAATTTTGGCCCCGGCAAATTCTATCGCCTTCGCACCGAACCTGCCGGCCTTGAAGTCGTCGTCGATCGCTCGATCGTTCGGACCAGCCGCATTCCGGCAGACAACAAAGATGTCTGCAATCAATACATCACCGTCGCTGACGCCAACGGGATCAATCAAAACATCGGTGGCGGCGGTGAAGCCGCTCAAACCGACTTCTGCCTCGTCTGGCTCATGGGCAGCACACGTCTCCTCGCCGCCCCGGAACTCCAGCTCGACGAATTCGGCAAGCAGTACGTCTTCGATTCCTGGTCTTTTGGTGGCACCCAGAACGCTCTCTTCGAAGTCTCAGGTGCCAATCTTTCCACCAACGTCCTCACCGCCCGCTTTGTGCGAGCCGGTGGCGTAGCATTCGTCACTCAGCCCCAACTCAGCCTGCCTCTGATCGTGAACAACCGCACTTGGCCCAGCTACAATTTCTGGTTTGGCCTCAATAAGGAGGTCAACTTCACTGCCCCTCAGGAATCCGTCGATGCCAACGGTCGCCGCTGGCGCTTCAAGGGTTGGTCCAATGGCGGCCCCGCAACTCAAACCCTTAAAATCACCCAGGAAATCGTCGACAAGGGCCTCTACCTCATCGCCCTCTACGAGCCTCTCAACAAGCTCTCAATTGAAACAAATCCGCCCGGCCTCACCGTCTCGGTCGACGGGCAAAACTGCCAGACCCCCTGCGCGGTAGAACGGCTCACCACAGAGTCTGTCTCGATTTCTCCTGTCCGCAGCGTCACCCAGGCAGACGTACTCCGTCTCGAATTCACTAGCTGGACCGATGGCGGTGCAGCAGACCGCACCGTCGGCTTCGAACCACCATTGCGCCGTCTCGTCGCAAACTACAAACAGCTCTATCGCTTGAGCGCAATCGGCAATCCCCCGGAAGGCGCAACCTTCACCTTCAGTCCCGCATCTCCCGACCAATTCTACGATCTCGATTCTCGAGTCACTGTCACCGCCCGCCCTGCCAACGGCTTCCGCTTTATCCGCTGGGCCGGTGATACCGCTGGTATGTTCCCCTCGGCCAGCATCAACATTGGCGGCCCCCGTGGCGTCGTCGCTGAACTCGACAAAATCCCCTTCCTCGATCCGGCAGGCATCAAAAATTCCGCCGGCACCGGCCCTCAGGATGAAGGCCCAACCGGACGCGTCTCCCCCGGTTCACTGATCACGATTTACGGCACAAACCTCACCCCCGCAGAAGCAGTCGGCCCCCGCTCTCCGCAAACACAAACACTCGCTGAAGTCGCCGTTCGCGTGAGCGAGCGTCTCTTGCCGCTCAGCTTCGCCAATGGCTCGCAGATCAACGCCCAGCTCCCCTATGACCTCCCGCTCGGCAAGCAAACCCTCTCCATCATTCGTACTGGACAAGCCACTGTAAGCGCCGAATTCGAAGTTGTTCGCAATGCCCCGGGCCTCTTCGGCCAATATGGCAGCGAAGCAGAAGGGGTATCACCCTTTGCCCTGGCCTTCCGCGCCGATGGCAGTGTCGTCACCGAATCCGCGCCAGCACGCCCCAACGAAGTCATCAGCTTGATGAGTACAGGCGTCAGCCCCTACCGCAACAATCCTCCCGCCGGTTTCGCCATCCCGTCCGGTGCAGAATTTGTCGCAGTCGATCCAGTCGAAGTCCTCGCTGGCGATCAAGTCATCCAGCCCCTCAAGGTAATTGCCTTCCCTGGCTTTGTCGGCATGACCGGCATCCAGATTCGTGTAGGTCCGCAATTCGCAGTGGGCCAATCCACCAACCTGCGCATCCGCGTCAACGGCAAAGACTCAAACACAGTCCGCCTGCTCGTCCGCTAATCCGCTTAGGATCCAAGCTTCTCGCGCAACATAGCCTCATCGAGGTCGCCCGTCCAGCGTGCCACCACGATCGCCGCCACGCCGTTCCCCACAACATTCGTAAGCGCCCGCGCTTCCGACATAAACCGGTCAATCCCCAGGATTAGCGCTAGCCCGCCCACCGGCACATTCCCCACTGCCGAAAGCGTAGCTGCCAGCACGATAAACCCGCTCCCTGTCACCCCTGCCGCCCCCTTCGACGTCAATAGCAACACCGCCAGCAGCGTCACCTGCTGCATTAACGTCATCGGAATGTTCGTCGCCTGTGCCACAAACACCGCCGCCATTGTCAGATAGATCGAAGTGCCATCGAGGTTAAAAGAATAACCCGTTGGAATCACCAGCCCCACCGTCGATTTCCCCGCCCCCAGACTCTCCATTTTCGCCATCATGCGCGGCAATGCCGCTTCCGACGACGAAGTCCCCAGCACGATCAACAACTCTTCGCGAATGTAACGCAAAAACTTCCAGATCCCAAAGCCATGCACACGGGCAATTGTCCCCAGCACCACAAACACAAACAACAGGCAAGTCACATAAAAAGTCCCCATCAGCTTCGCCAGCGACAACAGGCTGGCAATCCCGTAAGCCCCCACCGTAAACGCCATCGCTCCAAACGCCCCAATCGGCGCCACGACCATAATCATTTTCACAATCGCAAACAGGATCTCCGACACTTTTTCAATCAGCGCAAACACAACGCTCACCCGCCCGCCAACCTTCTGCAACCCTACTCCAAACAGAATCGCAATCAGCAACACCTGCAGAATCTCACCCTTCGCAAACGCATCCACCATCGTGCCCGGAATTATGTGCAACAGAAAATCTTTCGTGTTGTCCATCTTCCCTGGCCCCGCATAGGCAGCCACCGCGCCGGCATCAAGCGTCTTCACATCCACATTCATCCCCACCCCTGGCTGCAACACATTCACCATCAGCAGCCCCAATAGCAGCGCCACCGTGCTCACCACCTCAAAATAAAGCAGCGCCAGCCCACCCGTCCTTCCCACCTTCTTCAAGTCCTCGCTGCCCGCAATCCCGATCACCACGGTGCAGAAAATAATCGGCGCAATGATCATCTTGATCAGCTTGATGAAGCCGTCGCCAAACGGCTTCATCGCCGCACCAGTCGCCGGTGCGTAGTGGCCAAGCAGTGCCCCTGCCGCAATGGCAACCAGCACTTGAAAATAGAGGGATCGGTAGAGCGGTACTTTTGTCATCACAAGCGGCAAATCAGCAGTTCCCGCTCATAAATCACCTCGGGAGGCAGATGATCATGCAGCTCGATAAACAACTCCTCATGCCCCAGCACCTCAGCCTTCCAGGTCTTCCGGTCAAAAGCCTGCAATTTCTCAAATTCCGGCTTCCCGAAATCGAGGCCATTCCAGTCCAGATCCTCATAGCGAGGCATATAGCCAATCGGCGTCTCACGTCCAAAAGCACGTCCATGAGCGCGGTCCACAATCCACTTCAGCACCCGCATGTTCTCCTGAAAACCAGGCCACAAAAACTTCCCGTCCTCATCCACCCGGAACCAGTTCACATGAAAAATTCGCGGCGTCTGCGTCAGTGTCCGCTGCATCCGGATCCAGTGGCGAAAGTAATCCCCCATGTGATACCCGCAAAAAGGCAGCATCGCCATCGGGTCCCGCCGCACCTTGCCAATCGCTCCGCCGGCTGCCGCCGTCGTCTCAGATCCCATCGTCGCCCCCGCATACACTCCTGCACTCCAGTTGAACGCCTGGTACACCAGCGGAATCCCCGTAGGCCGCCTTCCACCAAACAGAAAGGCACTGATCGGCACCCCGTTCGGATTCTCCCACTCCGGATCAATCGTCGGACACTGCGAAGCCGGTGCTGTAAATCGCGAATTCGGATGCGCCGCCTTCGCTCCAGTCGCCTTCCCAATTTCCGGAGTCCAACGCTTTCCCTTCCAGTCGATCAGCTCCGCAGGCACCTCATCCGTCATCCCTTCCCACCACACTCCACCCTCAGGTGTCATCGCCGTATTCGTAAATATCGAGTTCCTCGATAGCGCCGCCATCGCATTCGGATTCGTCTTCATCGAAGTCCCTGGCGCAACACCAAAAAACCCAGACTCCGGATTGATCGCATGCAACACACCCTCCGCATTCGGCTTGATCCACGCGATATCGTCGCCTACCGTCCTAACCTTCCAGCCCTCAAATCCCGGCGGCGGAATCAGCATCGCAAAATTCGTCTTGCCGCACGCACTCGGAAAAGCCCCCGCCACATACGTCTTCTCACCCTGTGGATTCTCTACACCCACAATCATCATGTGCTCAGCCATCCACCCTTCGTCACGGGCAATATTCGACGCAATCCGCAACGCAAAACACTTCTTGCCAAGCAGCGCATTCCCGCCATAGCCAGACCCATAACTCCAGATCTCGCGCGTCTCCGGAAAATGCACTATGTACTTGTCTTCGTTACAGGGCCACATCACATCCGCCTGGCCAGCCGCCAGCGGCATGCCTACGCTGTGCATGCACGGCACAACGCGTTTCTGGTCCTTGTCGATCTCCTGGTACACCGCCATCCCGATCCGCGCCATGATCCGCATATTCACAACCACATAAGGCGAATCTGTCAACTGCACGCCAATCTGCGACATCGGCGAACCCACCGGCCCCATGCTGAACGGCAACACATACATCGTCCTGCCCTTCATCGATCCACTAAAAAGCTCCTTCAGCTTCTTGCGCATCTGAAAAGGCTCTACCCAGTTGTTCGTCGGCCCGGCATTGTCTTTCGAGAGCGAACAGATAAAGGTCCGGTCTTCCACTCGCGCCACGTCATTCGCATCCGAACGTGCGTAATAACAGCCCGGCCACAATTCCTCATTCAACTTCGTAAAAGTCCCAGCCTCAACCAGTTCCCCGCACAGCCGGTCATATTCCTCCTGCGAACCATCCACCCAGTGGATCGCAGCAGGCTTCGTCAGCTGACTCATCTTTTCCACCCACTTGAGCAGATTCTTGTTCTCGCTCAGGGGAGTGGTATGGTTACGCTCTTGCGGCATGAAAAAAAATCGTCCTTATCAATGTTTTAGAAATCCAAACTACCAGCTTAAGCGGCCACGCTTTCGTTAAGCTAGTCCAATGAGGCGAATCGTCATCGGCGCACTCCTCCTTGCGGCCCTCACGGGCCTGTATGCGCAGATGCGCTCGCGCTCCTTTGGTCCCCGCAAATGGGCGATGTACGAGCACGAAATGCAGGATCCGGTCGATGACCCGGCCGACGCAAATATCCCGGGCGAATTCGTCTTCGGCCGCCTCCGCTACCGCTCCAATCGTGACGGCCGTGGTCCCTACGCCCGCTGGGGCATTGACGCCAACAAGTCCGACCGCTTATTCCTCGACACCCTCCGACGCCTCACCCGCGTACAGACTCAATCGATCGAGAACATCATCGATATCGAAAGCGATGAAATTTACGACTCGCCTTTCATGTTCGCCGTCTCCGCCAGCGACTGGCGCTTCACCCCTTCCCACGCCCAGCGTCTCCGCAATTTCTTGGATCGCGGCGGCTTCATGATGGTCGACGACTTTCACGGAGAACGTGACTGGGCCAGCTTCATGGCCGGCATCTACCAGATCTATCCCGACGCCAGAGTCGTCGAACTCGGCGACAACGAGCCCATCTTTCATGTCCTTTATCACCTCAATGAACGCATCAATGTTCCAGGCCAAAATGTAGTCCACGGCCCCGGTTATGAGAAAGACGGTTACACGCCACACTGGCGCGGAGTGGTCGATGCCCAGGGCCGAGTCATGGTCGCAGTTTGTTTCAACATGGACGTCGGCGACGGCTGGGAATTTGCCGACGACCCAGACTACCCCGAGAAATTCTCTTCCATGGCCCTCCGCCTCGGCGTCAACTATGCCATCTACTCACTCACACATTAATCGCCAAACAGAGTCTTCCCACTGCCAGCCCGGAAAATGTAGTACAGGAGTTCAGAGGCCTCTAGCAAACATTGCATGATCAAAAAAATAACCATCGCGTCCTTCAAGTCCATTGAAAACTTGGAAATAGAATTGGGAGCGCTAAATGTTTTTGTTGGGGCAAACGGCTCAGGCAAGAGTAATTTGCTCGAAGCGATTGGAGTCCTTTCTGCTGCAGCTGAAGGCAAAGTTACCGACCAGACTTTGCTACAGCGTGGCGTTCGACCCGGAGTGCCAAAACTCTACAAATCCGCTTTTCGATCCAGTCAGAACACACAACCTGCTCATGTACGTTTCAGCGCCGCTTCCGGCAGTGTGCACTACGACGTTTCGCTGAACAACCCGCTCAGTGACCCTGGCCCCGCTTGGCTTTTCAAGACGGAACTATTTGAAAGCGGCAATATTAGGCTGGCAAGCAGAAGCCCCAACTCAAGGGAAAATCCAAACAAAGAGGCAGGCTTGGCAGCCCTCAGCACTGTCTCTCTCAAAGAGGCTGATCCCGCTCTTTTGTTCATGCGGGAACTGCAAAATTACGTAATCTACTCCCCCACAACTTCAGTATTACGAGGTGTAGCACAGGAAACCCAACCAAGACCGCCTATTGGGCTCTCCGGTGGACGCCTCCCGGATGCTGTCCATGAACTGCTCACTACCCGCTCAAACAACCAGCCCGCAAAAAAAGTCTGTACCGAGGCCCTCCAACTGATCGGCTGGGCGAAAAGTTATGGGTCCGCAAGCGCGACGGACCTCCCTTTATCCCAGGCGGCAAGCGCAGCTCCGAGAGTCATCAAATTTACTGATCGTTTCATGAAAGAGGGCCGTAACACTCTGTCTGGTTATGATGCGAGTGAAGGCGCGCTTTACATTCTGTTCATGGCCGTGATTGCAAGCCATCCAAAGTCTCCACTTTTTTGCGCGATTGATAACGCAGATCACGGGTTGAACCCGGGACTCGCAAAAAACCTGATTGAGAAATTCTCTGGCTGGCTACTGCACTCTGGAGTAAACCGCCAAGTGCTGATGACCAGTCACAATCCAGCAGTTTTGGACGGATTGCCCCTCCAAGATGATCGAGTTCGACTGTTCACTGTAGACCGGGACAATTCTGGCAAGACACAGGTAAAGCGGGTTATGGTGGACGAAAGACTCCTTGCTCTCGCTGCCGATGGCTGGACGCTTTCTCGCCTTTGGATGAGCGGTCGCATCGGGGGCATGCCGAGTGTCTGAACCGCTTAGAATCGCCGTAGTGGCCGAAGGCTGTACAGATCTTGAGATACTCAAGCCGGTAATAGAAGCGATGCTCGAAGGAAAGTCATTCATACTCACCCCGCTTCAGCCCGAAACAAGTGCTGCCTTCGTGAACGATGGCAATGCAGGCAAACTGGGTGGCGGCTGGGTGGGCGTCTGCCGTTGGTGCGTTCAATCCAGCAAGCTCACCAACGGAAACGTGCAAAATGATCCACTCTTCTGGGCAAACGATCTCCTGATTATTCATCTGGGTGCCGATGTCGCACACAAGCAGCCGCAGGATGCTCCTCGCGAATTAGAATTAACCCTGATTGGTCGAATACCTTGTAACTCACCGTGCCCACCCGTCGAAGCCTCTATAATTCCGTTGCGCGCTGCAATTCAACATTGGCTGGACCAAGCTCAGCTCTCTAATAAAGTAGTAATGTGCATCCCTTCCAAAAGCATGGACGCTTGGGTGGTTGCAATTCTGTTCCCCAGAGATAGAACTGCCAAGCGGAGTAATTGGGAATGCAACTTGAATCCTGAATCACGGCTCGCCCAGCAGCCAAGGCCAAATCGGATTGCGAAGGGCGTTAACGATTATCGTAAAAAGAGCGAGGAACTTCGCCTTGGCTGGCCCGGAATCGCCACACGCCTGTCGTCGGCAGCCAGATTCCAGTCTGATTTTCTCCGTGCGATCAAAGTGCTCACGAATCCTCCTCAATCAATACCTTAAGCTGATCTTTGACTGATTCTAAAAAAATCAGCTTCCCAAATTGATTCGCGATCCCCTCCGCCTCGGCGTCAACTACGCTATCTACTCACTGACTCA
>JANXLY010000294.1 GCA_025354885.1 Acidobacteriota bacterium
GCTATCGCCAACAGCCCTAACTCCCTGATCGTCGGGCCTACCGGGCTCCTTTACGTCACCGCTCAGAATCGTCTCCTCGAAATTGATGGTCGAGACGCACTGACGCAAATTGGCGCGGACATCCCCATTAACGGTTCCAACTGTCTCAAGACGCAATTTACTCCCGACGGCAGCCGCGCTGTGATTCCCTGCATCACCAGTGGCTCCACCCAGATTTACGTGGTCGATGTCATTACGCGGACGGTTGGCACAAGCTCCATCCCTAGCGCCGTGGCCGAAAGCTTCCGTGTTGTCTCCAATTCCACAGCTCTGTATTACATCGGCGTTAGTAATACCTTGTTTCGCGGTACTCTCGTTTCTCCACTCGCGAATCCGATTCAGATGGAACTGGCAGGTTCGGGCGTTATTTCCGGCGGCCGCTATCTGGTGAGCTCCGATGAGCAGCCCACCAATCGTTATCTCTTCTCCAATTCGAGTAATGGTATTTCACGCATCAACCTCGAAACCAACAGTCTCAACAACATCCTCGTGCAGCCAACCTTCGTCGGCCCCACTTTCTTTACGGGGCGCGCTCCCACAGGCATTCCCTTCAGTCTGATCACGATCACCCCGTCGCAGTCCGTTGTTGCTGGCCAGCGCGGGCGTCCATTGGTCGTGCGCACTCTTGATAGCGCCACCCGTCCCGTCAGCGGCGTGACGGTTAATTTTTCAACCAGCGCCACCAACCTCCAGTTGGATTCAACGGCTGCCATCACCAATAAAGACGGCTACGCAACAGTGAATTATGTCGCTCCTGGAACAACAGGCACCTATACGATTACAGCTTCCACTAGCGGATCGCAAGGCCAGTCCTTCACGATCAACGTCACCGGCACCGGTGGCGGCGGTGGAGGAGGCGGTGGCGGTGGAGGCGGAATCAGGCCCATTGAAATCTTCTCTGGCAACGGTCAGATTCTCTTTGCCCAGTTCCTTGCTCCGCTGCCGCTTACGGTCATCGTCCGCGACGGCTCCGGCAACCCGCAGCCCAACGTCATCGTCGCCTGGAACGTCGAATCCAGCAACGGCAACGTGACTGTAGCATCTTCCACTACGGATGCGCGTGGTTTGGCTCAAACACAATTTGGTTCGGTCTTGTTTTACAACGATGCGTTTAATGGTCCTCGAGCCAGTATCGTTCGCGCAAGCTCCCCCAACGGAAACGTCGACTTTATTGTCACCGCTTACCCATCTTCAGGCCCGCCGCCGCTGTTGCTCCCCGCAAATCCTCCCAATGTTACGCTTCTGAGTCCAGCTGAAAATGCCACCATTCGCGTGCAGGCTGGAACCACCACCACCAACGCGATCAAGGCCACCATTCTGAGCGGTACTTTGGCCGGTTTTGGTACACCCATTCAGAACATTGCTTTCTCCGGTAGCACCGGCAATGCACCAGAAGATGGCCCCACAGCCAGCTGCCTGCAGACCAACCTTTCCACCAGCCAGGGCGATATTTCCTGCGATATCGTTGCCGGAGCCAAGCTTGGGCGGGCCAATTTCCGCGCCTGCGTGGGTAACTGTCAGAACCCGGGCCGCGAGTTCATCTTCAATCTCGAAGTCACTGCCGGTCCTCCCGGCATCATCACCAAGAAGCAGGGCGACAATCAGTCTGGGGGCCCCGGCACTCTTACTCCGCTTGCTCTTCGCGGCAACCTCACCGATAGCTTCGGCAATCGTCTCGGCGGCGCCACGGTTCGTGTCGAAGTAATCTCCGGTGATGCAGCCATTGAATCGCTCTTCAACACCACAAGTACCGATGGAGACTTCTCCTTCCTGGTCCGCTTTGGCTCTACCCCGGGTGAAGTCAAAATCCGCACCAGCATCGGTGCCGCATCTACAATCTGGACCGTAACGAACAATGTAACCATTGGCAACTTCGTTAAGGTCTCAGGTGACTTGCAGTCCACCGTCATCGGTCGCCCCTTCGCTGCCCCCCTCTCGGTACAGCTCTTTGATGCTAGTGGACGCGCCATCGCTGGTGCTACCGTCACCTTCGCCATCCAGAGCGGTCAGGTTAGTCTCTCTGCCACCTCGGCTCTCACCAATAGCCAGGGTGTCGCCAGCGTCAACGCTACCGCGGGCCAAACTGCCGGGCAAATCTCTGTGTCGGCTAGTGCCGTCAGTCGAGTAGTCACTTTCAGCCTCACCTCCCTGCCTCCTGGTCCAATCCTCACCAGCGTTTCTAACGCTGCCGGATTCCAGGCGGGCTTGGTCCCCTGCGGCCTCGCCACGGTCTTCGGTACAAACATTGCCCCCGGCCTCAATGGTGTGGCTCTCGGCAATAACTTTGTCGGCCCATACGCACTTCGCTTGAACAACCTCTCGATCGAGATCGGTGGACGGCTGGCCCCCATCGTTTCTCTGGCCAACCTGGCAGGGAAAGAACAAGCGACCTTCCAGACCCCTTGCGATGTTGCACCCGGTGCTACCACGCTGCGCATGCAGGTCAATGACGGTTCAGGTTCTCTTGCTGTCACCGTGTTCCCGGTACAGCCCGGAATTTTCGAAACAACAGACTCGGCTGGCAAAAAGATTGGCGTCATCATCAAATCCGATGGCACCTATATGAGCCTCGAAAATCCCGCTCTCCGTGGTGAAAATCTGATTGGCTTCTTTACCGGCCTTGGTCAGACCCTCATCCCAATTACTACCAATAGCCCCGGCGCTTACAACAACGCTTCTCAGGTAGCTGCTCAGATCATCATCGGTATCAACAACGAAGGCGCACCAGTTCTTTCCGCAACTGTCGCTCCCGGCCTCGTCGGTATCTATGTGGTTCAGTTCATGGTTCCTGAAGCGGCTGTCACGGGTTCCAATCGGCCATACGGCATCGGTGCAATCGGCGCTGATGGCGCTTATGCGCCCGGCAACCCCTCTCTGATCCATATCCGCTAAACACGGATCTATCGCTCAAAAAAGAAGACCGTCCCTCGGGGCGGTCTTCTTTTTTGCTCCACAATAAGAATTCGGTCGCATGCCTCACTTCTTACGCAAGCCCGCCATCCTTACCCTCACAATGATCGCGATGTGGCTCGCCCTGATAACGCTGGTGATTCTCCAGGTCCGATGGAGCAATCAACTCAGCGAGGCTTATGAACAGCGCCTCCAATCCACCCTCAACGCGTCAGCCGAAAGTTTCCGCGCCGACTTCCAGGCCGATCTCTCGGCCCTTTGTCGCTCTGTCCAAACCCAAAATCCAGACAGTATCGTTACCCTTCCCCTCTCCCCGCTTCCCTTCCGCCTTTACTTCATCGCTGCCGACAGCGATCAACTCAACCAATTCGACCGCACACTCTCGCGGCTCATTCCTGTCCCCTGGCCCACCGGCTGGGATGCCCTTCGCTCCGAACTCGATGCAAACGCCGACGACCTTGCTGCGGCCTCTGCCCGCCGTTGGTTCAACCGGCCCTGGCTTGCATCTTCTGCCATTCCTGCTGTCTTCCGCGCCGTGGCTCTGAGCTCCGCCACAAGCGACGCCTCCCCCGCCAATCGCCTCAACGGATTCTTCCTCGTCGAGCTTGATCTGCCTGCCCTTGCCACCCGCTACTTCCCGCCGGCCGACAACCGCTTCTTCAGCGCCAGCGGCCTCGAAACTCGCATCAGCGTTTCATTCCTCGGCAGGAATGTTTACGATTCGCAACCTGTCGCTCCCCTCGCCGCAAGAGCTCTTCATTCGCTCGATCTGTTGGCGCTGCCCGCATTACCCAACAGCCCCCGCTTCAATCTTCGGTCCGCCGCCGATGAAAGTCCCTGGCTGCTCGAAGCCCGCCACCGCGCTGGCACCCTGGATGCTGCTGTCTCCGCCCTTCGCCTTCGCAATCTCGCCTCCGGGCTCGCCGTTTCCCTGGTGCTATGCGTCGGCCTTGTCTTTCTCGTGATCACAAATCGACGCACCCAACAGCTTGCCAGGCTGCAAGGCGATTTCGTAGCAGGCTTCTCCCACGAACTCCGCACTCCCATCACTGCGATCTGCATGCTTGCCGAAAATCTTCGCGACGGTCTCCCTGCAACCCCAACTGACATGCAGCGTTACGGCACACTCCTGCTCGAACAAGGCCAGCGTCTGCGTTCCCGTATCGAAGATATCCTCGCCTTTGCTTCGAGCCGCAACCAGTCCCCCTACCTCCAACCTGTCTCCCTGCATCAACTCGTAGCTTCGGTGTTGGCCGAAGAGGCCTCGCTACTGATCGGTTTCACTATCGAAAATCAAGTCTCGCCCGAGCTTCCCCAAGCTCTCGCTGACCTCAACTCTCTCAAATCCTGCCTCGCCAACCTGCTCGGAAATGCCGCAAAATACGCCAAATCCGCCGCCTGGATCGGCATCTCTGCCGAAGTCTCCAATGCTTCCACTCTCACGCTCACCGTTTCCGACCACGGTCCCGGCATCGATACTGCCGACCTGCCGCAGCTCTTTGATCCATTCTTCCGGGGCCAGAGGGCCCGCTCAGAGCGCATCCCCGGCTCTGGCCTTGGCCTACACTTGGTTCGCAGTCGCATGGCAGCCATGGGTGGTCGAATTACGATGGACAATCAGCCCGGTCGAGGCTGCTCCCTCACCCTTCACTTGAAATCAATACAGCCATGAAACCAAACATCCTGCTCGTAGAAGACGAAGAAGCGATTGCACTGCCACTCCGTGATCGCCTGCACAACGCCGGATACGCCATCGAAATTGCCTCCGACGGCCTCATTGCCCTCGAACGCGCCTCCACGGCAGCTTTCCAGCTCATCCTCCTCGACATTCAGCTTCCCGGCAAGAACGGCATCGACATTTGTCGAGACCTCCGCCAACGCGGAATCCAGACTCCTATCCTCATGCTCACCGCCTTTGGTGAGACTACCGACAAGATCCTCGGCCTCAAAATTGGTGCCGATGACTATCTCACTAAACCCTTCGACCAGGCCGAACTTCTAGCCCGCATCGAAGCCCTCCTCCGCAGGGCCACTCCACCTCCCTCCACAATGCTAAGTTTCGGGCCCATCCGCATCGATTCCCGCGCCGCCCAGGTATTCTTCAAGGGACAACCCGTCCCACTTTCAGCCCGCGAATTCCAGCTCCTCTGCTACTTCGCCGCAAATCCGGGCAAGCTCCTCTCCCGTGAAGAGCTCCTCCGGGATGTGTGGAGTTATGACCCCGGTGTCTCCACCCGCACGGTCGACGTCCACGTCGGCTGGCTTCGTCAAAAATTCGAAGAAGACCCGAAGCAACCCCAACTCTTCATTACCCGCATCGGTCTCGGATACCTGTTCCTGCCGCCCGATGCCGACATTGTAAAAACCACGTAAAGTTCCTTTTGCCGACACTTTACGGCCACTTGCCCCCGGTTCCGGGTTACAGGATCCATGATGAAAGGAAGCAGCTGTGCCAAACCCAATTCACTCCCTAATTCTCGCCCTCCTCCTGACGCCTCTCGTGGCGCAACACGGGGGTCCAGGCAATGGTCCAGGCAATGGTCCAGGCAAAGGTCCAGGCAAAGGTCCAGGCAAAGGTCCAGGCAAAGGTCCAGGCAAAGCTCCAGGCCGTCCGGGTGGGCGTCCAGACGGCGGCCCCGATCGGCGTTTTGACGACGAATCCTTCGCCGAGCGCCGTGTCCACGATCTCACCCGCCGCTTTGATCTCACCGAAGCCCAGCGCCGTCAGGCTCTCACCATCTTTACCGAAGCCGACCGCAACGCAGAGCCCCTCGAGGATCGCCTCGAACAAGCCCGTCGCATGCTCCGCGATGCCTCCCGCCGCAACGCCAACAACACCGAAATCGACCAGCTAGCATCGGTCGTCGGTACTCTCACCGGCCAGCTTGAGGCGATCAACGCCAAGGCCGATACTGCTTTTCACAACACGCTGACCGACAAGCAGCGTGAAGAATTCCAGCGGGGACCACGAGGCCGCAAAGGCCCGCCACCTCCCCCGCGCAAATAGTCCAGGAGGACTTCATGTTTCAAAGACTCTCGCTGTGCTCGCTTTTCTGCGCCACTTTTTTCGCGCAGGCACAACCTTCACTGAAGACCATCGCGGTTCCTCAACCCACCAATACCAATCAATACATCCGCAATCGTCAAGCCCTTACTATTCTTGGCAAAGCCCTCTTCTGGGATATGCAACTGGGTTCTGATGGCCGCACTGCCTGCGCCACTTGCCACTTCCACGCCGGTGCCGATCACCGTTCCCAAAACCAGCTCGCCAATCCCAACTTCGCCTTTCCGGCCAACGCCACCCTCACCTCTTTCGACTTCCCCTTTCATGCCCTTTCCGATCCCACTTCCAATAACTCGCGGGTCCTCCGTGACAATTCGAGCATCTACGGTTCTGCCGGATCTTTCCGTCGACGCTTCACTGCCATCAATCCAGCTTCCGGCTCGGACGACGGCTTCGACCTTTCTGATATCACTGCCTTCTCTCTCGATGGTCTGAACCTTCGTCAGGTCACCACCCGCAACGCACCTTCCGTCATCAATGCTGTCTTCAACGCCCGCAACTTCTGGGATGGCCGTGCCCGCAATACCTTCAATGGCGCCAACCCCTTTGGACTCTCCGACACCCGTCTCAATGCGCTTGCCTATCGCAACAACACCCTCAGCGACGAACTCGTCAATGCCACCAACGCGAGCCTTGCTTCTCAATCGGTCGGTCCACCCGCCAACAACGTCGAAATGGCTTACGACGGGCTCGCCTGGCCCGCTCTTGCCCAGCGCATGCTGGCTCTCCGCCCACTTGCTACACAGCGTGTTGCTGCGGACGATAGCGTTCTCGCAGGCCTTCCGACCGACCTCACATATCTCTCGCTAGTGCAGCAGGCCTTCGCACCTGAATACTGGCAAGCCCCTCAGGGTCGCGATGGCTTCACCCAGGCCCAACTCAATTTCGCGCTCTTTTTCGGCCTAGCATTGCAGCAGTACCAATCCACTCTCGTCTCGGATGACTCCCCCTTTGATCGCTTCGCATCGGGCGACCCCACTGCCATGACGCAGCAGCAGATTGCCGGTCTCAATCTCTTTCGCGGCCGTGCTCAGTGTGACACCTGCCACACTGGCCCGGAATTCACCCAAGCCAGCATCGGCGCGCTCCTCAACAATGGTCCCGGCCAGCGCGGTCGTGGCCCGAACGCAGGACTCGATACCGGTTTCTTCCGCACCGGAGTCTCCCTCCGTGAAGCGGACCTCGGCCTCGGTGGGGTGGATGATTTCGGCAAGACTCTAGCCCAAAATCCAAATGCCCCCAACGTCATTGGAGCCTTCAAAACACCTGGCCTCCGCAATGTCGAATTCACCGGCCCCTACTTTCACAATGGCGGCCAGGCCAGCCTCGAACAAGTTGTGGAATTCTACAACCGCGGCGGAGACTTTCCTGCCGGTGGTCTTGGCCCCAACATCCGCCGTCTCAATCTCAACGCTAACGATCAAGCTGCACTCGTCGCTTTCATGAAAGCGCTCAGCGATGATCGTGTGCGTTTTCAGAGAGCTCCCTTTGACCACCCTGAACTCTGTGTTTCTAACGGCCATTCCGCCTTGGCTCAGACATCCGACCCACGCTTCACTCTGAGTGCAACCGACAACTGGGTCGGCATTCCAGCTACTGGCAAGGACGGCGCTTCCGTTCCACTCCAGACCTTCAGCGAACTGCTCGATGGCATCGGGACTGACGGCACAAGAGCTCACTCTCTTTCACAAGCCTGCGCAATTATCCCAGCCAATTGAGATAGCCCCTGCATTCGGCTGATCCGCACCGGCACTCCACCGGCGGATAGTCCCCACTGATCCGGTAGTCCAACAGCAATTCTGCGCCGGCCTCAATCCGGCGCAGACTGACAAACCAGATGTGGCCTCCCGCCACTCGCGCATAGAGATTTGGAGAACAACTGTGGTTGATGTATTCCGCTCCGCTCCCTCCAATCGCCCCATCAATAGCAAAGCCGTTCTTTAGCAAAAACACATACAGGTTCTGCCGCACTCTCCGCCGAAACATTTCCCTGGAATCGATCTTCTGCCCTGTGTACTCGATTACGCGCCTTCGCGCTGGAATCGCTTCAGCCGTAAAAATTCCCCAACGATGAATCTTCGAATCACCACGCTCCAGTGCAAAGCGGCAATGCTTCTTCACGATCTGAGGCACCGCATCAGGCCCACCCGGCATCAGAACCTCACGAACGAATCTCGTCAGCTTCAACTTAACCGCCAATGAAATCCGGTCCGAACTCGCTCTTCCCGCTAGCTCCAGAACTGCCCTTGCCTCCACCAGAATCGGACGATTGCTTCCCGCCGCCCCATGTCTCGTGGCCAGCATCTTTTCCCCCACCCGCATCGGCCGACTGCTTCCCGCTGCTCCACCTCTCGCCACTAGCACCCTTCCCCGCACTAGCATCCGATCCCTGCTTTGCACCGCCCCAGCTATCGCTGCTACCACCCTTACCACCAGCATCGGACGACTGCTTCCCGCCGCCCCAGCTATCCCCGCCACCACCCTTAGCTCCACTACCGGACGACTGCTTCCCGCCGCCCCAGCTATCCCCGCCACCACCCTTAGCTCCACTACC
>JANXLY010000317.1 GCA_025354885.1 Acidobacteriota bacterium
GCGAGTTTGCCGGCCTCGAGCGAACCCAGCTTGTCAGCCATGCCAATCACTGCGGCGCCGTGCACGGTCGCCATTTCAAGCGCGGTCCTGGCAGGCAGCACTTCGGGGTTCATCGCGTGTACCTTAGCGAGTTTGGCGGCCAGATCCATTTCTTCCATCAAATGAAAATCGTTGTTTGATCCTGCCGGGCCGTCCGTACCCAGGCCGACGTGCAAGCCCGCTGCCAGTTGCTTCAGCACTGGGGCAATGCCACTAGCCAGCTTCATATTCGACGAAGGGCAATGCGCAATGCCAACCTTCTTGCGCGCGAGCGTTGCAATATCGGCATCATCCACCCAGATCACGTGAGCGGCGATGGTCGGGCCATCGAGGATTCCCCACTCCGCAAGCACCTGCACGGGACTCTTGCCGTGCTGCTTGATCATGTCGTCGTTCTCCCGCTTTGTCTCTGAGATGTGAATGACTAGCGGCTTTGCATATTGATTCGCCAGCTTGCGGCAAGCCTCAAGAGAGGGCCGGGTATTCGTGTAGAGTGCATGCGGAGCGACTGCTGGAATAATCAGGGAATCGTTTGCGAACTGCTTGAAGAAGGCCTCGGTGCGCAATAGTGCCGCCTCGGGAGTTACGGCATCAGCAACAGGAAAACCAATTACGGTCTGCCCCAGCACTCCGCGCAATCCAGCCTGCCTGGTTGCCCGCGCAACGTCTTCCTCAAAGTAGTACATGTCGGTGTAAGTTGTTGTGCCGCTGAGCATCATCTCGAGACAACCGAGCAGCGTACCCCAGTAACAGAATTCCTTGCTGACATTGCGCGCCTCGGCTGGAAAAATATAGCTTTCAAGCCAGTCCTGCAGCCGCTTGTCATCCGCAACACCGCGCAGCAGCGACATGGCTACATGCGTGTGGGTATTGATGAGACCGGGCATGAGGATTGCGTTCGGCTTGTGTAGCCTTCGGGCACCCTTGAACTCACGCTCCAGTTGAGCGCGGGGGCCGACTGCGACAATCTTCTCTCCCTCAATGGCCACCGCTCCATCGTTCAAAACGCGGCGCTGCGAATCCATCGTGACAACGGTTCCGGCGCTCAACAGCAGGCGTGAGGGTGGGGCAGCAAAAGCGCTGCCAGCCAGCCCCAGGCTAAACGAGCGACGACTGATTGAAGGGGTGCGGAAATAGTTCGGCAAAGCGGAAGTGACGTTGGGTTTCATGGGCTCCACATAGGATGATCTCAAGATCGGGATCACAGAACTCGCCCATCACTTGCCGGCAGAGTCCGCAGGGCGTGGCGGGCAACGTAGCATCCGTACAGATTACGATGCGGCGAAACTTCAAGTGACCTTCGGAAACAGCTTTGAAGATCGCCACGCGCTCGGCGCAAAGGGTTGCGCCATAACTTGCATTCTCGATGTTACAGCCTGTGAAGACAAGGCCTTCCACTGTTTCGAGGGCGCAGCCGACCCGATACTTCGAGTAAGGTGCATAGGCGGCCTGCTGCGCGGCGCGAGCGGCTTCATGGAGTGTCATACGCCGGGCAGGATCGCCTGAATCAGCCGGATAAACTGCTCGCGCACCTGAATGCCGGTTTCGAGCACCTCGTTATGATGGATTTTCTCGTTCGTGACGCCTGCAGCCATGTTTGTGACGCAGGAAATACCGAGCACTTCAGCTCCCATGTGGTTGAGCGCAATCGCTTCTGGAACCGTAGACATGCCGACCAGATCCGCACCAATGATACGCAGATAGCGGATCTCTGCAGGGGTCTCGTAAGAAGGCCCTGACAGCGCTGCATAGACCCCGTGATGCACCGGGATGCCAAGCTTTCTCAACGTCTCTTCGGCCAGTTCGCGCAAGCGCCTCGAATAGGCAAAAGTCATATCCGGAAAGCGCGGCCCCAGGCTATCATCATTCGGTCCGAGTAACGGATTGGTGCCTTGGAGATTGAGGTGATCGCTGATGAGCACCAGAGCCCCGCGATGGTATGTCAGATTGATGCCGCCGGCGGCGTTGGTAAGAATTACCTTGCGACCGCCAAGCTGCGCCAAAACACGCACGCCCAGGACGACTTGATCGATCTGGTGTCCTTCATAAAGGTGGGCACGTCCGGACATAACAGCTACATTGCGCCCAGCCAATTGGCCAAACACGAGTTTGCCAGCATGACCCATCGCCGTGCTTCGTGGCCAACCCGGGATCTCTTCGTAGGGAATCACGAGAGGATTTTCAACTGCATCGGCTAAAGGGCCAAGACCAGAGCCCAGGACTATCGTGATCTCCGGGGGCGTCGTGATGCGCGATTGCAAATAGGCAAGT
Organism: Acidobacteriota bacterium; assembly: GCA_025354885.1. Taxonomy (GTDB): domain Bacteria; phylum Acidobacteriota; class Terriglobia; order Bryobacterales; family Bryobacteraceae; genus Bryobacter. The sequence continues at coordinate 2,311 of JANXLY010000317.1, forward strand.
TGTTCCTTCATAACAGCATTCCTGCAATACAGGCTGACATGAAGTTGGCCATTGTTCCGGCCATGACTGCCTTGAGCCCAAGGCGGGCAATATCCGATTTCCGTGTCGGCATCAGTGCGCCCATGCCACCCACCTGAATCGCCACCGAACTCAAATTCGCAAAACCGCAAAGGGCGAAGGTCGCGATCGTAAACGAGCGCGGATCGAGTTGCGCTTTCACCTTGCCGAGTTCGATGAAGGCCACAAATTCATTCAACACCAGACGCGTGCCGAGGAACTGTCCGATGGTCTGGCAATCATTCCACGCAACACCCAGTAGCCAGGCCACAGGGGCAAATGCGTAGCCAAGAATTGTCTGCAGGGTTGGCAATCCAAGCCCGGTCAGGCACCCATTCACAAGAGCAATTAAACTCAGGAACGCGATCAGCATGCCAGCGATATTCAGCGCCAGTTGCAAGCCATCCCCTGCCCCGCGTGCTGCAGCATCAATCACATTGATCCCTGGCTTTTCGACATTGAGGCTGACATCGCCAGAAGTCTCGGGCTGCTCCGTCTCCGGCACCAGCATCTTGGCAAGCAGGATCGTTGCCGGAGCAGTCATGATGACTGCCGTCAGCAGGTGTTCGATCGACACATTGGCAAACTTCACATAGGCTGCCATGGTGGCCCCCGACACATGCGCCATGCCGCTGCTCATGATCGTGAACAGTTCGCTTTCGGTGAGCTTGGCAAGAAAGGGTCGAATCGTAAGTGGTGCTTCTGTCTGCCCCATGAAAATCGAAGCGGCCACGTTTGTGGATTCAGCACCCGATCCGCCCATGGTGCGGCGCATCACCTTGGCCATCACGCCAATGACAACCTGCATGACGCCGAAGTAGTAGAGCACCGAGAAGAGACTGGCGATGAAGATCACGATGGGCAGCACCTGAAAGGCAAACAATACGCCAAATTCAGGACTTGCCTTGCCCAGTTTGTCTCCGAACAGGAACGATGCGCCATCTTCGGAATACTTGAGCAAGGAATTTACGGCCCTCGAAGCCACCTGAAACGCACCACCCACCGGCGTCTTCAACACAATAATTGCGAAGCCAAATTGCAAACCGAGGCCCCATAAGAGGAGCCTCGGTTTGATTGCTTTTCGATTGGTCGACAGTAAGTAGCAGATTGCCAGAATGACAATCAGACCCAGTATGCCGATCATGACATCTAGCCTACGACTTCAAGCAGAATTTCGCGTTGCTCGGGGGGATTCGAAGAAATGCGGAAGCTGTCTTCCACAAGATCAGCAGCCTCATCGAGGTTGTTTTCGCTGGTGTGATACAAGCGGCAAAGTACTGCGCCGGCATCCACCTTCTGGCCAACCTTCACTTCCAGGATGATCCCGACAGCATGGTCAATCGTGTCTTCGATCGTGTTGCGTCCGCCGCCAATCATGACAACAGCTTTACCAACGCCTTCAGCGTCGATGACACTGACATAGCCTGCGCGCGGGGTTACGATTTCTCGCATTCCTGTTGCGTTGGGCAGCAGGTCGAAGCGGTCGAGGACAGAAGCGTCTCCACCCTGCGCCGTGATCACGGCTTTCAACTTGCGGTAGCCGGAGCCATCGAGCAACTTGGTCTGAGCCAGTTCGCGGGCGGCATCGAGGGTCGGTGTGATCTTGGCGAGGAAAATCATCCGCGCAGCCAGTTCGAGGCTAAGGCGGGTGAGATCGATCGGGCCGGAGTTCTGGAGGGTCTGAGACACTTCCATGATCTCAAGCGCGTTGCCAACTGCAAAGCCGAGCGGCTGATTCATGTCAGTAATCAGAGCCTGAACCTTTTTGTCGAGACGGCGGCCGATGCCAACCATCAGTTGAGCAAGACGGCGGGCATGAATTTGTTGTTTCATGAACGCGCCGGTACCCACCTTGACATCGAGAATCAGGGCATCAAGGCCGACAGCCAATTTCTTCGACATGATGGACGAAGCGATCAGGGGAATCGATTCCACTGTTGCGGTCACATCACGAAGGGCGTACAGTTTGCCGTCTACAGGAGCAATTTGCTCCGTCTGGCCAATAAATGCGAGCTTGTGCTCGATCAACTGGGCTTTGAATTGTTCGAGGGTAAGGTTGACGTTGAAGCCAGGAATCGCTTCGAGCTTATCGAGAGTTCCACCAGTATGGCCGAGGGAACGGCCACTGATCATCGGGACAATCACACCAGCTGCGGCAGCCAAGGGCGCTGCGATCAGACTGGTTTTGTCGCCGACGCCGCCAGTGGAGTGTTTATCCACCTTGAGGCCAGGGATATCGGATAAGTCGAGCTTTTCACCAGAGGCAATCATTAAAGCAGTGAGATTGTCGGTTTCTACATCCGTCAGGCCCTTAAAAAACACGGCCATCAGGAAGGCAGACATCTGGTAATCGGGAATTTCACCCCGCATGTAGCCTTCGATGAGGAAAGCCAGCTCTTCTTGCTCTAGTTCTTCACCTTCGCGCTTACGCTGTATGAGTTCGGGTACACGCATGACAATTTGCTAGCTTAGCACGTCCAGAGTCCGCAAAGTAAAGGAAATAAAGGAATTCGTCGTTAAGCCCGAAGAAATTGTTCAAGAATTGCTCTGACAAAGCCGATGGACGTGTGGTGGAATGGTAAGGCTTCATGCTTAGAAACAGACTGGGAATCGGGGACGAGGTGATCTTGTCCGTACTTGCGTCGCCAGACGTGGTTGCGGGGATCGCGTGGCAGGGTATGGACCCTGTGTTTGCGGATCTGGATGCGGAATCGATGAGTCTGACGGCTTTAACTGTCGTTGAACAACTCACAGTTCACACAAAAATTGTACTCGTCACACCGACATTTGGTGTTGTGGGGAATTGGGAAGCGCTGCGGAGCATTACAGAACCACGCGGGATTTCGCTCCAGGTGGAGGGTGAAGGGGGCAATGAAAAGTGGCAGAGGATTGCACCTGGAATCAAAGGCATGGGTGAGCGCCTGATCTATGTGGATCCGCAGTTGATTTGCGAAGGTGCCCGTGGCTTTCAGCACGAATTGGCGGCATTCGGAATTGAAGCCCAGTTGATGCCTGAGTGGCGGGGGAAACGTCGCGACTTCCCTGGCATGGCTGCCATCGAGGATTGCGTACTGGTTGTGGAAGCTTGGCGTGAAAAGGTAGTAGACCTCACAGATTGCGCGCGACTCACCGCTCGCCAGACACAGTTTGTTTTCGAAGAGAAACGCCGTCTACCGGTTGCTGTTGCTGCCGGTGAGCTTCGGGTCCGTCGCGTCGGATAGAGGTTTAGCGGCCTCCGGCAACCGGAGTTCGAGCCTTGCCCCCCCGGACGGTCGGTTCGAAGCCGAAATGCTGCCGCCATGCTGGTTGACGATGCCTTCGGAAACAGTCAGCCCCAACCCGGTTCCCTTTGAATCGAGCCGTGTGGAGACGAAAGCGTCGAATATGTCAGGCAAGACATCGGCGGCAATCCCCGGCCCGTTGTCATCCACCTGGATCAGCAGCATCGGCTTTCCGTCTGCCTTCAGCTTGCAAGTAGCGATACGGATCTCACCGCCCTTCTCCGGCACGGCTTGAAGCGCATTACGAATCAGATTCAGAAATACCTGCAAGAGTCGGTCGCCGTTGCCTAGCACCTGATCACCCTGTTTCGCCTCATTGCTGAATTTGACACGCTCAGCCTTCTCTTCGATCGAAGCAATGTGCCAAGCTTCTTCCACCAAAGCGCGAATAGAAACTTCCTCGTCCTGCTCACGCCGCACTCGCGAAAATCCAACCAGCGATTCTGAAATGCGCCGCAGGCGCTGCGTCATCTTCAGCATGCGAGCCAGCCGCTCTGAGGTTTGCGCAGACTGACTTTCCTCGGCAAACTTTTCGATGTAGCCTTGCAAAACTGCGAGGGGCGTATTCAATTCATGCGCAACCGAGGCGGAAAGCAAGCCAAGAGATGCGAGTCGGTCCTGCTCAAGCAGCTTTAGGCGGGCTGCCTCCAGTTCCTCATTTTGCTGTCTCAGCCTGCGCATGGTGTCGTTGCGAGACAACATGATCTGGCCAATTTCGTCTCCCAGGATTTCGTGCTCGCCAATCAGTTCGCGCTCGCGATCATTCGCCCTTGCGGCATCATCGGCATCGAGAAAGACCTGGATAGGCCGGTACACATAGGGCGGCATCACGACAAACTCAAGCAGCATGATAGCCGCCAGATACAGAATTGCCAACACCAGAAACAGCGTGTATTTCGCCCGCGTTACCAATCCGTCGTAATAGAGTTCCGGAATCGTAATCGCCCGGTAAAGACCAGCCAGCGGCGAGCGCTTGTAAATCGTGTCTGTCAACACCGGGTTGAGATAAACACGTGTGGGATTCTCGTTCAGGTATTCCACTGCTGCCCTTGGCATCGCAAGCATTGCTGCGTCGCCTTGCCGGTAGCGGTAGAGACCCATCAATTGCAAGGCTGGCAAGCCGCCGTCATCGGTGAACAACTGCGCCAGCAAAGTGAACTCCCGCTGTTTCGCACTCGCCACGCGGCGCTCAAACAGCGGAATCACACTCCAGTAAACACCGACAGTCAACACCAGAAAAAACAGATTGTGCAGCACCAGCAGCTTAGGCCGGATTTTCAGATTGCCAAAAAGCTGAAAAGCGCGGCGGCGCAACTGGCGCGGGGCTTCCTTTAGATTCGCCATGCTGGTCTTATTCTAGGGCTTCACGAGGGCCGCGTCCGCGCAAGCCCCCGCAAAGACTTCGTTACACCAGATCGATCGAGTCCTCATTGCGCGAACGGAAGTAGGTGCGGATCCCGTCCCGCAGGCTCGGGCTGCGGTCTGTCAAAGAATACAGACCTTGGACATCACGCTTCAGATCGGTCTCCGGGTTGTATTTGTTGTCGACCAGAATTCGCCATCGGTCGCTGTAATGGCGGTCCACCTTGCGCCCGTGCCAGTGGTGATTCAGGAGCCCGTCGACATAGCCGAGGTTACCCTTAACCAGTTTTCTCGCACGCTCCTGCCATTCCAGCACTTCCCGCTTGTAAGTTGGATTCAGATAACGGGATAGCGTCTTTTCGCCTTCGCCAATCAATGCCGCCGCCATGTGCCAGTCTGCGGAGCCGACGATGCAGAAGTCGAGCAGGCAACCCAGTTGATCGAGGGCAGAACGTCTGGCAGCCCAGGCAAATCCAGGGTGCCAATAGCCGCCCTTCGAATAGCCGTAATAGCCGTCGGCAGTCCGCATGCGGCCGGATTGCGGGGTCCGCTCGGCCTTGGGTTCGTTGTAGTACATCCAGGCGAAGCTGTTCTTGATCGTTCCGACCGGTTCATACTTCGGTCCCAGATCAAGACAATGCGAAAACATCTGCACAACCTGGTAATGCTGCAGTTGCTGAATTGTTTCATAGGCCCAGTCGGGACGGGCAAAAGTAACATCGGCATCCACCCAGGCGAAATATTCCGCCGCGGGTTCAGAGCGAAGTACATGAGCAAATAGAAGATTCAAGGCATTTTCTTTATGCCAGAGCTCACTGCTGGTGCGCAGTTGCAGGTGCCGCGGATTACACGGATCCGTCACGGCAAATGGACGATTGCCATAGGCAATTTCGACCGTCCAATGGCGGATATGCGGGCTCTCATTCTGAGCCTTAAAACCATCAAACAAGCGATAGCGCGAAGCATATCGCACGGGATTGGAAATCATCGTACAGACATCAAGTGTCGAAACCCCATTCTGCTGAATCGAAGCAGGACGGGGGAAGGTCGGGGCTATGGGCTGAATCACGAGGGAACCTCAAACACGAAAGGAAAAAAGTTTGGTTGCTGCCAGCGCAAAAGGCGCGGCGGCTCGGTGGAGCCTTCCACTCTCACCGGTTTCAATTTAAGCGCAACCCCTTCGCAATTTTGCCCCTGCCTTTCAGAACTCACTGAAAAACAAGGGCAAATAAATCTGCTCGTCGCGTGAACGCCTTTTCGCTAGCCCCGAACCCCCATCCGGCACTCGGCATGCACCGCCTTCACTGCACGCTCCAATCCATCACGACGCACAACAATCGAGATGGTCAATTCAGTAGACCCTTGCGCGATTGCGATGATGTTCACCTTCTCCGCTGAAATCGCGGTGAACACGCGCCCGGCAAGTCCGGGGTGTCCGGCCATTCCTTCTCCCACTACCGCAAGCAACCCCACGTTATCGTCCACCTCGATCGGATGCACATATTCGTGTTCCAGTTCCAGACTCAACTCCGACTCCAGGCGCTCCAGCGCCGCATCCACCTCATCCTTGCGGATCAAAAAGCAAAAGCTCTGACGGTAGCTGGAACTCGTAAAGGCCAGCACTTCAGCATTGGCCCGACCGAGCGCCTCGAGCACACGGCCCATCAGCATCGCCCCGTTGATCGCCGGGCTTGCCGGTTCAATGGAAATCAGAGCCACGTTGCTCATCGACGTCACAGCTCGCGGGCCATTGCCCTCGGCCTGCGGCACGATCTTCGTCCCCGGCGCAGCAAGGTTAAAGCTGTTTTTCGACCACACCGGGATCCCTTTATCCATCAGCGGCGCAAGAGTCCTCGGATGCAACACCTTGGCCCCGTTGTAAGCAAGCTCAGCCGCTTCCCTGTAAGTCACCGTATCGAGAACTGCGGCATCCGGCACCAGTCGCGGATCAGCACTCATGATCCCGTCGACGTCGGTCCAGATCCAAAGCTCTTTTGCGTCAAGCGCACTCGCTAGAATCGAGGCGCTAAAGTCAGAACCACCACGCCCTAGCGTCGTCGGCTTGCCGTCCACCGTCGCGCCATTGAAGCCGGTCACCACCGGCAACACGCCGGCATGCAACTTCGGACCCAGCGTTTTCATCGCCTTCTCACGTGTCAGATCGAGCAGCGGTGAAGCATTGCCGAATACAGCATCCGTCACAATAACGTCACGCGCATTGACGGCAATGGCCGGAGTGCCGCTCGAATCGAGGCAAGCCGCCATCAGGGTCGCGCACAGCCGCTCACCAATCGCCAGCGCTTCGTCAACACTGCGGGGAGGCCGCTCGGCCAGCATCAGAATCCCGCTCGAAAGTCGCTCGAATTCTTCCATCAAGGCGTGAATCGAAGCAAGAACACTCTCCTGTCGTGAGGGTGGCAACAGTTCGCGGCAGGTGTCCGCATGCCGCTTCTCGATAGTGCGAATATTCTCTCTTACACCTTCCTGGTCGCCTTCTTCGGCAGCGCGAAGCGTAGACAATAGCAGATCAGTCACTTTGCTCATCGCCGAAACAACAATGGCAACCGCCCCCTGTTTCTGGGCATCTGCGCAAATCTGCGCGGCAATGCGCATCCGGTCTGCGGACCCCATCGAGGTACCGCCAAATTTCATTATGAGGAGATCGTTCAATGGACGAGTGCCTTTCCGTTACTGGTTTTAGTTCTAATGATTCTCAGTATTTCTTCTTCCACCTCAATCGGGGTGAGCCTCGAAGAATCGAGATAGGTCGCGTCTTGCGCCTGTAATAGCGGAGAAGCGGCCCGGTTGCGGTCTCTCGAATCACGCTCTTCGATCTGCTGCCGCAATCGGTCGAGATCAAAGGGAATTTTCTTTTCGGCCAGTTCATCCGCTCGTCGTTGGGCACGAATTTCCGAATTCGCATCGAGGAAAATCTTGACGTCCGCATCGGGAAACACAACCGTCCCAATGTCACGCCCCTCCATGACAACACTGGCCCTTGCTGCAATTTCCCGTTGGATGTCAACCATTGCCCGACGCACTGCCGCAACCGCCGCAACTTCGCTCGCCGCACTGGCCACTTCCGGCGTCCGGATCGCTTCTGTCACGTCTTCGCCATTCAACAGCAATCGATCATTGCCCGCAACAAATTCGATGCTCGCATTTTTCGCCAATGCCTCAAGCCGGTGCGAGTCATCGAGCGGGATTCCGGTCCGGATCGCCCACAACGCAATCGCCCGGTACATCGCGCCTGTATCGATATACACTGCCCCTACTCGCAATGCAACGCGCCGGGCAAGGGTGCTCTTGCCTGCACCAGCAGGACCGTCAATCGCAACAATGAGACGCTTCGACATGATTCCTTGTCATTATCGCCTCAAAGTACCGCGTTGACTCACTGAAAGCGGTATTCTTCCACAGGTATGCCCCGCAATAAATGGCTCTCGATAATCTGTTCCAGCACCTCTGGCGTAACGGAGTGGTACCAGACCCCCTCCGGATACACCACGGCAATCGGCCCCTGCTCACACACCCGCAAGCAGTTCGCCTTGGTACGAAACACCACTTGTTCCCCTTGCGTAAGGCCCAAATCGACCAGGCGTCGCTTCAGGAAATTCCAAGACTCAAGCCCAGCCTCCCTGGTGCAACACTTCGCTTCGCTCTGATCGGCACATAGAAAAATGTGCCGGTTGATTTTAGGAATGCCGAGCGCATTCGAGATCTGAACCAAGCTTTGCATCGAATTCGAATTTTACATGGTTACAATCAAGAGATGAAACACATCATCGCATCGCTTGCCCTTGGGGCAGCTCTCCTGCTCGGGGCCAACAAGGCAGTGGACGAAGCCAAGACCCTGATGAAGGACAAGAAATTTGAAGAAGCAGTTGCCGTTCTTGACCCTGCGATCAAGGCTGCTCCCAAAGATGTTGCCGTCAAAACAGCCATGGTCGATGCGCTTTTGGGCAACGGTGACGCCTACATGTATAACGAAAAGCTGCCCCCCTTCAAGAAGTACCCGGCCGCCCTCAAGAGCTATCGTAGAGTTCTTGAATTCGACAAATCAAACCAGCGTGCCAAAGACAACGTCGTCATGATCGAAGGCATTTACAAGTCCATGGGCCGCCCCGTTCCGCAATAAGCGAAACAATCAAAACTTCGGCTTTACAAACTCCAGCCAGCCATCCATTCTTTCGTCTCCTGCGCCTTCGCCCCAACGAATGGGTTTGGAAGGATCAGGATTGTTCTTATTGTTGGGTGAGTTGTCGAATATTGCTTTCAACTCGATGCGCGTCCCTTTAAGGATGCGCACCGGCTTGGCATTCAGATACTTTGACTGCCATTGGTAGTCGTAGCGCGGAATGGAGATCAGGATTTCTTTGCGCCCGTCAGGATGGTGTGCTTCGATCTGGATGCTCTTGCCGCGAAAGCGCATGTGCACGAGATAGCTCAACACTTCTGCGTCTTCAAGAAAGGTGTAGCAAGCAGTCACGCTGTGATCCGCTGCATTCGCTGGAATCAGAAAGGTAGAGTTGTGCAAGCCAACGCGAAGTAATTCCCGCTGCGGAGCGTGCTTCACCAGCCGCAATCCAACACTCGTCTTGTCTTTCTCGTCCTGCCCCGTTGTCTTCGAATAATAGATCGTAAACTTCAGCCTCGACCCTGCTGGAATTCGTTTCGCAATCCCTACCGGCCACTGCTCCGCCGACTTGCCTGGCACAAAGCTCGCGAGGATCGAAGTCCACTCGCCAGTCTGCGCCTGGCTGCAATGGTCATCGCTCTCTGGAACCGTAGATTCCACTCGCGGCGTCTCCAGCCAGACCGTCGCGTGATGTACGACTTTACGGTTGCCCGGCCGAATTTCGACGGCCTCAGCCCACAAATCTTCCTTGAGATTCGTGTCGACATAGAATGTCACTTGCTCGTCGTTGCCCGTTGAGCCGAGAGTGTATTCCGCAATCGAATACAGGACATCCGGCTTGCCAATTTGCCAGCCCTCGACCATAGGCGCTAATGGCACCAGCTCGATTGCATTGCCCTCGGGTGCCCCATTCCTGGCCCACGCGACAATGGCTGCGACCTCAGATTCATTCAATCGCGAATCATTGGAGAATTTGCCGTAGTGAGGGTCTGCATGCCAGGGCGGCATCGTGCCAGCCTGTACCGCCGACTGTATCGCCTTCGCCCAGGGCCGCACATTCTTGTAACTCGTAAGCGCCATCGGGCCAATCTCGCCAGGCCGATGGCAACTGGTGCAGTGTTTAAAAAGAATGGGGGCGATGTCGCGCGAGAAGCTTGGGATTGCTGGCGGTGTCGACTGCGCGACGATCAACACGGGGAACAAGAGCAGCGCGGCCGGCAGGCACATTCTTCGATTGTATCTCCGCCAATCCGCGCTGAATTTGCGGATCACGCCGAGCCTCCACTTCATCGCCCAGTTCCACACCCAGCGTCAGATTCACGATCTCCTGCTCCAGCCGGTTCAGGATCCATTCGCGGTCCAGCGACCAGTCACTGAGCGTCGGCTGAACATTCCGGGCCGAGAGCCATTGCTGAACCTTGTCCAGCGTTATAAGCGGCAGCACAAAGCCTGCCTGTGGCTTCGGATTCTCCTTCAGCCACTCTGTCACAAAGGCCAGGATCAAGCCATTTGTGTCGAGAAATGCCCGTAGACGCGTCCCACGTTCCGGCCCTTCTTCGATGTCAGGCTGCACTCCCGCCAGCTTGCTCTGGTTGAGATTCGGATCAATCTGCGCACCTTCATACTTACGCTGAATCGACCGGCCCTTTGGCGTGTAGTAATAAGCCGTAGTAAGTGCCAAGCCGTTACCGTGCGCAATGGGAAACACACTTTGCACCAATCCTTTGCCATAGCTACCCAGACCGATGATCTTCGCCCGCCCATGATCCTGCAGTGCCGCAGCAACTACTTCGGATGCACTTGCACTCTTCTCGTTCATAAGGACGCTAAGCCCAAAGGTATAAGGCTGATTGTCTGCGGGCACATCAATGTTCTCTTCTTTTTTGGAGCGTCCACGCACGCTCGTGATGCGCGCTCCGGCGGGCAGAAACAGGCTCGCGGTCTCAAGAGCGCTCGTAAACACACCACCCGGATTGTTCCGCAAATCGAGCACTAGCCCCTTCAAATTCTTGCCCCCAAGCTTCTCGATTGCATTCCTGAGATCTCGCCCCGTCTTCTCCTCAAAACTGGACATCCGCACATAGCCATAACCCGGTTTGAGTGCAAACGCCCGCTCGACAGTGGGCGCATTCAGGGTTGCCGGAGACAATACAAATTCAAGTGGACGCGGAAAGTTCTGCCGCCGCACACTGAGCAGCGCATCCTTCTGTCGCGTGTAACTCAAATACTCCACCATCTGTTCGAGGTCAAAACGGCTGAGCGCGACGCCATTGATTGCGATGATCTCGTCACCCGGGTTTAACCCCGCGCGTTCGCTGGGGCTGGCAGGCATCGTCTGCAATACGATCACCCGTCCGGGCAACACGCTGACAATACTTCCAAAGCCCTTGCGTGTTGATGTCTCCATGTCGCGCAATTGCTCGAACTGATCTTTGTTGAAAAACACCGAATGCGGATCGAGCTTGCGCAGCATCGTCGGCAGCACGCCACCCTCAAATGCCGCCTTTGCGTCAATCGGCGATGCCGCGTTGTCTTCGATCAGAGCAAAGACTTGTGTGAAGCGACGCACATGTTCGACCAGGCCGGAGATATCTTCCTGGGCCATCAAGGTAAAGGGCGCGAGGATCGTAAACAGCAGTCGCATGTTCATCGGCGAAATTGCGTGGCCTTGCGACGGGCATGCCGCTGCATCGCAAGTTCAATCAGGCGGTCGAGCAGATCCGCGTAGGAGATGCCTGAGTGTTCCCACATTTTCGGGTACATGCTGATTGAAGTGAAGCCGGGCAAGGTGTTCACTTCGTTGACGTAGAAATGCCCTGTCGCGGTTTCATATAAGAAATCTACTCGCGACATGCCCTCGCAATCCAGCGCCCTGACTGCATCCACAGCCAACTTCCTCATCGTCGCCGTCTGAACAGCATCGAGCTTGGCCGGTAGCTCAATCCTGGTTGTATCTAGCAGATACTTCGCTTCATAATCGTAGAACTCGCGCGTCGGCAAAATCTCGCACGGAAACGAAGCCGTCATCTCTTCATTGCCCAGCACGCTGCATTCAAACTCTCGCCCGGCAATCGCCCTTTCGATTACAACTTTGGTGTCGTAGCGCGCCGCTTCTTCAAGCGCCACGATCAGACCTTCGTGCGTCTTTGCTTTGCTGATCCCTACCGAAGAACCCAGGTTCGCCGGTTTTACAAACACCGGCAGCCCCAAATTCGCAACCACCGCATCAGCATCCAGTTCACCACGCCGCTGCACCAGATATTCCACAATCGGCACCCCGGAATCGTGCAGCACACGCTTTGTAAATTCCTTATCCATCGCCGCAGCAGAGCCAAGCACCCCGGGCCCTACATAAGGCAGGTCGGCAAGCTCAAACAAGCCCTGCATCGTACCGTCTTCTCCAAAAGTGCCGTGCGTAATCGGGAACACCACATCGATGCCATCATTCGCTCCTGGCTCCGGGAGAATTGGCCCCGGACTCCACTTTCCCTCCTGCGTCACGAGGTAGCGCAGCACCTCATAGCGTTCCGGATTCAGCTTCGCAATAATCGATTCGGCGGATCGCAAACTCACTTCATGCTCGCCACTCCTCCCGCCATAAACAACCGCAACTTTCAACTTCGCCATTACTGAAGAATCCTCTTGCCCATTGCCGATGCAATCAACTCCACCGCCAGCAATGCCGTTCGGTTTGCCGTGTCGAGAATGGGATTCACTTCTACCACTTCGATCGATCGCAGTAATTGGGAATCACTCAAAATTTCCATTGCCAGATGTGCTTCCCGGTAGGTCAATCCGCCGCGCACCGGCGTACCGACACCAGGCGCATCATCCGGGTCCACGCTGTCCATATCGAACGACAAATGAATCCCGCCGGTGCCTTCGCTTGCAGCTTCTATTGCCTTGCTCATCACGCTGCGCATGCCCATCTCATCAACGTCTCGCATCGTGTAGGCTCGTACACCGCTCGCCGTCACGTTAGCGCTCTCCTGCTCATCCACATCGCGGATCCCGATCAACACCGCATTCCTCTCGGCCACCTTCGGCGAGTAACCGCCAATATGAGTCAACTCTCGCGGCCCCATACCAAGAGTTGCCGCCAGCGGCATTCCGTGCACGTTGCCTGACGGGCTGGTTTGTGGGGTGTTCATATCGGCATGAGCATCAATCCAGATGACGCCGATCTTCTTCTTCTTTTTGCGAAAGTGCTTCGAGATGCCGGCGATCGTCCCGGCAGCAATCGAATGGTCTCCGCCCAGCACAATGGGAAACTTTCCGTCGCCTGCAACCTTCTCCACCATCCGCGCAAGGCGGCCGCAGCTCGCCGCAATTTCAGCCAGAAATCGTGCAGAAGAAGGCTTGGGTTGAATGGCTTCCGGCTGCACGACATCGATGTTTCCGAGGTCTTCCACTTGATAACCAAGCGCAACGAGACGAGCATGAAGATGAGCGGCTCTTACTGCTGAAGGCCCCATGTCGACGCCTCGACGTCCCGCCCCCAAGTCCATCGGAGCACCAATCACGGCCACCTTTGGAGTGCGCATCAGGGCCGGGTCCTGTATAACATGCGAGGGTACGCAATGGCCTCGCGCAAGTGATCCAGCCCACACATCCAGCTCACCGTCCGCTCAATACCCATGCCAAATCCGCCATGCGGCACACTGCCAAACTTGCGCAGATCGAGATACCAGTCAAAGGCCTCACGCGGCAGTTTGTGTTCTTCAAGCCGCTTCAGCAACAGGTTTAGATCGTGAATGCGCTGCCCACCGCCGATGATTTCGCCATAGCCATCCGGGGCAATCACATCCACCCCGAGAGCCAATTCCGGCCTCTCGTCATCGGGCTGAAAGTAGAAGGCCTTGATCTCAGTCGGATACTTGTCCACGAGCACAGGACGATCCAGTTCCTCTGTCAGCAGCGTCTCATCGGTGTTGCCAAAATCCATACCCCAGGTGATCTCGCTTCCCTTCCCCTGCAACACCTTTACGGCATCATCGTAGCTCATTCGCGGAAACGGACCCTTCACACTCTCGAGCTTTGAGACATCGCGCTCCAGAATTTTCAACTCTTCCTGCCGCTTGTCGAGCACACGCTCCACGATCGAACAAACCAGCCCTTCGGCCAACACTTTCACATCCTCCAGAGTCGCGTAAGCCATCTCGGGTTCTACCATCCAAAATTCGGTCAGATGGCGTCGCGTCTTCGATTTCTCAGCCCTGAAGGTTGGCCCGAAACAATACACCTTGCCTAGCGCCATCGCGTTCGCTTCGTTGTAAAGCTGACCGCTCTGGGTCAGAAAAACTTTCTCGTCCTCAAAATAATCCACCTCAAAAAGAGTGGAGGTGCCTTCACACGCGGCCGGCGTAAAGATTGGCGTATCCACGAGAGTGAATCCCTGGTTGTCAAAGTAATCGCGAACGGCGCGTATCACTTCATGCCGGATCCTCGCAATGGCAAACTGCCGCTTCGACCGCAGCCACAAATGCCGCCGGTCCATCAGAAAGTCGATACCATGATCCTTCGGCGTGATCGGAAAAGGATCTTCCTCACTCACCAGTTGGTGGATCGTCACATCCTTCACATCCAGTTCAAAGCCACCCGGCGCACGGCTCTCCGCGCGCACTTTGCCGATCACTGTGAGTGAAGATTCCTGCGTCAATCCACGGATCGACTCAAACAGTTCTTCCGTCATCTCCGCCTTGACCGCTACGCACTGCAAAAAGCCTGTGCCATCCCTCAGGATTGGAAATGCAATCTTGCCACTGCGGCGCATGTTGTAGAGCCAGCCGGATAGCCGAACCATCTGGCCATCAAACTGGCCAATCGTTGCTATCGATACTCTGGGATATTCGCTCATCGTCTCTCCCTATCTTCTTCAAACTCAGGCAGGTCTTCCAGACGCCGAAACACTTCGGCTGCCGCTTCAATCGCCTTCGGAATTTCGGGCACTTCACGCAACTCAAGCAGCAGTGGATACTGATCCTGCCGCTCACGCAGCAGCTTCATCACCTTCGGCCACTTCACGCTCCCATCACTGCCAAGAAATGGATAGCGATGGTTGTCATTCTTGCCATCATTGTCGTGAACGTGCGTCGACTTCACCCGCTCCTTCATGATGTCCCATTCATTCTCGATGCCCGCCATGATATGCGCATGACCAGTATCGAAACAAAAGCCATTCTTCAGGTGCGTCATTTCAAGAAAACCCATCAGTCGCTCGCCACTCGAAAACGCATTCGGAATATTCTCAAGCAAAATTTCGACGCCACGATGCTTTGCAAACAGATTCAACTCTTCGAGCGCCGTAAATGCAGCATCCCATTTGTTGAGGTCAAACTCTTCGCCACCTACACCAAGATGCTGGACAGCAAACGTGCACGGGATTACTTCGGCCACTTCGAGGGCCCGCTTGATTTCGTCCACCATTTCCAGGCGTTTCGGTTTGTTTAATTCCGTGAGCGTCAAAACCGCATTCGGACTGCTCTTGCCCCACTGCTCATCGCTGTACATCGGCATGTGTAGGGCATGTAGCTTCAACTGCGCATCCCGAAACCAATGCCCAAGCTCATTCACCTGCGCCTTGTTGCGATAGTCCAGATGCTGCCGTGCGCAAAAGATCTCGACCGCAGGAATGCCCGCGTCCCAGATGCGGTCTAGCCATACAGTGTTCAGTCGGTGCTGGACGCAAATATGCGTCGATAAAACGTGGTCCATTTTGCTTGCTCAGTAACCTGCGGCCTTGCCATTCGAGCGCCCGTCGGGGGCTCCCTGCAGCCATTTGTCTTCCACTAGAATGCCATGCACATTCGACACTGCGGGCGTCCCCGTCTCGACGTTGTGGCCCAGCTTCTTCAGAATCTCAATCGTATCGGGGCTCCAGCCTCGTTCGAGGTAAAGTTTGTCTGGCATCCACTGGTGGTGCATTCGTGGCGCATCGATCGCATCCTGCATGTTCAGCTTGAAATCGATCACATTCAGAATCGCCTGCATCACGCCTGTGATAATCCGCGTGCCGCCCGGTGCTCCGATCACCAGCGCGAGCTTGCCGTCTTTGGTCACAATCGTTGGCGTCATGCTTGACAACATGCGCTTGCCGGGTGCAATCGCATTCGCTTCGCCCCCCATTGCCCCATACATGTTCATCGCCCCAGGCTTGGCCGAAAAATCATCCATCTCGTTATTCAAAAGAAAGCCCAGCCCTGACACAGTAACACCGCTTCCGTAACCGCCGTTCAGCGTATACGTGAGCGAAACCGCATTGCCTTTTTCATCCACAATCGAAAGGTGCGTGGTCTCTTCACTTTCTTCAGCCGGCAACGGTCCATGCTTCAACTCACCCGAAGGCGTCGCACGATCGAGCGAAATCGAATCCGCTCTGCTCGCGATGTACTTTGGATCGAGCAATCCTTTCAGCGGTATTTTCACAAAATCCGGATCCCCCAGAAACTGGCTGCGATCCGCGTAATAGCGCCGCATCGTTTCGGCCAGCAAATGCGCATGCTTCGCGCTGCCCATGCCAGCCTTCGCATAATCGAGGCGCTCCAGCATCGCCATCATCTGCAACATCCCGATCCCGCCAGAAGATGGTGGCGGTGCCGCAATTACTTCGTGTCCTCTGTAGCTCCCCAGAATCGGCTTGCGCTCCACAGCCTGATAACTCTTCAGATCCTCCTCACTCACCATGCCGCCGTTCTTCGCCATCTCGGCAGCAAGCAGCTTTGCCGTCACGCCTTGATAAAACTCATCCGGCCCCCTCTTCGCAATCCGCTCCAAAGTCTTTGCGAGCTCAGGGAATCGAATCACTTCGCCCGCCTCATAGAAATTCCCCTGCTTCAGATACAGACGCTTCGATTCCGGAAACTGTCCCAACAATCGCTCGCCACCACGCAAGCCCCGCGCCAGAGCGTAGGAGACCACAAAGCCATTCCTGGCCAGCTTCACGCTCGGCATCACCACGTCTCGCCACTTCAACAGCCCGTACTTCTTGTGCAGCAGCGCCAGCCCGCGCACTGTTCCAGGCACACCACTTGCCTTCCATCCCACAACGCTGTCGCGAGTCGGCTTGCCTTGTGCATCGAGGTACATATCGCGGCTCGCTTTGGCTGGTGCCTTCTCGCGAAAGTCAATAAAATTGGCCTCACCACTCGCTGTCCGCAACAGCGCAAAACCACCGCCGCCGATATTGCCGGCCGTAGGATGTGTCACTGCCAGGGCAAAAGAAACAGCCACCGCAGCATCATAAGCATTGCCGCCGCGCTTCAAAATCTCGACGCCCACATCGGTCGCGATCGGCTCTTGTGCCACCACCATTGCCTTCCGTGTCCGCACCGGATCGCGGCCAAGCAGCGATACAGCCAGCGACAAAACCACAATGAATTTCATTTTGCAAAACCTCTTTGCCGCTTCCAGTCAAACAACACAATTCCCGCCGCCACACTCACATTCAAACTTGGAATCGGCCCCGTCATCGGAATGCGAATCAGAAAGTCGCAAGCCTTGCGAACATTGTCGTGCAAGCCGTTTCCTTCAGCACCTAAAACCACAACCGCCTTTTCAGCAAACTCCGCCTGGTCATAACTTTTTGTGCCTCGCTCATCGAGGCCATAAATCCAGTAGCCTTCTTTCTTGAACTTCTCGATCGATTGCGCAATGTTCGTCACACGTACAACCGACACATGCTCCAGCGCACCAGCCGCAACCTTGGCAACGGTCTCCGTTAAACCCACTGCACGCCGCTCCGGAATCACCACCGCAGAAACACCTACTGCAGAAGCAGTCCGCAGGATCGCCCCCAGATTATGAGGATCTTCTACCCCATCGAGCATCACGATCAGTTCGCCGCCCACCACGGAATCGAGATCCTGGTACTCCCGCTCCGCGCCAATCGCCACCACGCCCTGGTGCCGCGCATCACCGCCCGCACTGCGGTCCAGTATCTCGCGCGTCTCAAAGCGCAGAGTCACTTTCTTCTGACGGCAGAGGTCTACAATTTCCTGGATGCGTGGGCCGCCAGCCCCCTTCACAACCAATACACGGTCCAGCACGCGGCCAGCCGCAAGTGCTTCTTTTACAGGATGAATACCAATCAATATCGCCATCTATACTTTAAGTATCCCCTCATGAGCCTTGGCAGTTATCCTATAGCCGTTCCGCAACCAGATTTGACCGCTGCTGATCGCCGCATTTTTTTCTCTCTCATCCTGCTTTGCATTGGGCATTTCTTCATTGATGTCTACTCTTCTGCCCTTGCCGCATTCCAACCTCATCTTGCTGCAAAGTTTGGCCTCAACCTCACTCAGGCCGGCTTCCTCGCTGGTGTTTACGTATTCGCCAACTCTGTCACTCAACCCGGTTTCGGCTACTTTTCTGACAAATTCCACAGCCAGCTTTTCACCACACTTGCACCTGCAGTCGCCGGTATAGGCGTCGCGATGATCGGCCTCGCTCCCAGCTACGGCATGGTCATGGCCGTCGCTATATTCGGAGGTCTTGGCATTTCGAGCTTCCACCCGCAGGCGAGTGCCCGCTCCACGCAGGGCATCGAGAACAACAAGCCCTTCTGGATGGCGATCTTCATCAGCTCCGGCACGCTCGGCTATGCACTCGGCCCCACTTATTTCGCCTGGATTGTAGAACGCTTCGGTCTCGAACAAAGCTGGTACGGCGGCATCCCCGGCGTGATCGCTACGATCTTTCTGCTCGCGTATTTGCCATCCCTGCCCACAAGCGAAACCCGGACTAAAAAATCCTTCGATATCGAACCTCTCAAGGCCGTCTGGAAGCCCCTCACCATCCTCTATTTCCTCGTCTTCATCCGCTCCATTGTTCAAGTCACCTTCACGCAATTCCTGCCGCTCTACCTCACTCGCGAGCGTGGTTTCAGCGTCACGCATGCCAGTCAGGCACTCAGCCTCTACCTCGCATGCGGTGCCTTGGGGGGCTTCGTCGGTGGCAACATTGCCAATCGCTTCGGCGGCCGCACAACCATCCTCATCTCGATGATCCTGAGTGTTCCCTTCCTCGCGGGTTTCTTCTTCACCAGCGGCTGGCTCTCGATCACCAGCCTCGCTCTCGGTGGCCTCGTGCTCCTCTTCACAATCCCAGTCAACGTCGTCATGGGTCAACAACTCGCCCCTGGTCAGGCTGGCACGGTCTCGGCCCTCCTGATGGGCTTTGCCTGGGGCATGGCTGGCTTTCTCTTCATCCCGCTCATCGGCAAAGTCTCCGACATCACCGGGCTGCACAACGCTCTGCTCTCGCTGCTGATCTTCCCCATTATCGGCTTCTTCCTGACCCTCACTTATCCCAAAGATCCTAAGGACCAACCCGCATGAAGCCCGCCGTCTGTCTCTTGTCGGGGGGCCTTGATTCCTCCACCTGTCTCGCCTACGCCAAGAGCAAAGGCTTCGACTGTTACGCCTTGAGCTTCAACTACGGTCAGCGGCATCTCTTTGAACTCGAAGCCGCAAAACGAGTTGCCGCGAGCCTCGGCGCAATTGACCATAAAATCATCAACCTCGATCTCCGCGCTTTCGGTGGCTCCGCGCTCACTGCCGATATTGACGTTCCCAAATCCCGCAACGCCGAACAGATGGCACACGGCATCCCCGTCACTTACGTCCCCGCCCGCAATACAATTTTTCTTTCACTCGCCCTCGCCTGGGCCGAGACTCTCGGCGCTTCTGACATCTTCATCGGTGTCAACGCCATCGACTATTCCGGCTACCCCGACTGCCGTCCCGAATACATCGAGGCCTTTACAAAAATGGCCGATTTGGCCACCCGCGCCGGTGTCGAGGGCCATTCCAGACTCAACATCCACACTCCGCTCATCCATCGTTCCAAGGCCGATATCACGCAACTTGCCGCCGAACTCGGCGTTGATTTCAGGCTCACCTTCACCTGTTACGACCCTGACTCCAGCGGCCGCTCCTGTGGTCTTTGCGACGCTTGCATACTCCGGCTGAAGGGCTTCGTCGAAGCCGGAATCAGCGATCCCATTCCATACCAGCCCCAATGAAAATCAGCGAAATCTTCCATTCCATTCAGGGCGAAGGCATCCTCGCCGGTGTCTCCAGCGTCTTCGTTCGCACTTCTGGCTGCAACCTCCGCTGCACCTGGTGCGACACGCCCTACACCAGTTGGAAGCCCGAAGGAAACGAACATAGCGTAGATCAGATCCTGGCTCGCGTCGCGGAATTCCCCGCCACCCACACCGTCCTCACCGGAGGCGAGCCGATGCTCTTTGAAGAATCCATCGCGCTCTGCGCGGCGCTCAAACAGCGCAATCACCACATCACAATTGAAACCGCCGGCACCATATTCCGACCCGTCCCCTGCGACCTCATGAGCATTTCCCCCAAACTCGCAAACTCAACGCCGCACCACGATCCCTTCTGGTCCATTCAACACGACAAAATCCGTCTGCAGCCGGACACTCTCCGCCGACTCATGGATCACTCGGACTACCAGCTCAAATTCGTCGTCGCACAACCATCCGATCTCGATGAAATCCATCCTCTTGTGGACACGCTAAAAGCAGACCCGGCAAAAGTACTCCTGATGCCGGAGGGCCGCGACACGGCCACGCTCAACGAGCGTTCCCGCTGGATCGCGGAATCTTGCAAGTCTTACGGCTACCGCTACTCGCCACGCCTCCACGTCCTCCTGTGGGGCGACACCCGCGGTGTCTGACTCACCCAAAATTCCGCTGAATAGCATTTCGCCAACTATCGATCCGACTCGCGGCGGAATTTCTCATTTCTTCCAGTTCGAGAATTTTCAAAGATTCCAGATTCCAGCCCATCTTGATCTGAAATAGAAACTTCACTAAAGTTTTTTTGACTCCAATCACAAGAAATGATAGCGTCCTCATACCACTTGGCCGTTTTCAGTGCGAGCTAGTGGAAAAGGGAGCAAATCAGGATGCCTATTCAAATTTTTGGAGCCACCAAGCGCGCAGCATTATTCCTGGCAATCGCCGCCATATCCTTCGGCCAGATCGATCAGGGTCAACTGGCCGGGACGATAAAGGATCACACGGACGCTGTCGTTCCGCAGGCGACTGTCACTGCGGTCAACATGGCAAGTGGGAGGAGCGTCACGACAAAGGCGGGCGAGAACGGATCTTACGTTGTCACCAATCTCTTGATTGGACTCTATGAGGTGTCAGTGGAAGCTCAGGGCTTCAAAAAGACGGTACAGAAGAACATCAAGATCGATGCATCAGGGCGTAAACCGGGAGGATGGTTGACAGAACAGACCGGGAGGATGGGTGACACATGGATAGTCCGGCAGCCGATAGTAGGGAATGCCTTGGAAAGAGAGAAACCGGACAATGGAAAAGATCGAATTTGTAATGGCGGCGGGGAAGAAG
>JANXLY010000323.1 GCA_025354885.1 Acidobacteriota bacterium
GTGGATGTCGTTGTTGTAGATGTCGATCGAGGAGGCGCGGCGTTCGGGATCGGAGTCTGGGGGACCGTAGGTGGAGATGCAGATGGCGTCGTGGAAATAGGCGATGGCGTTGTGAGCAATGATGTGGCCCGGGCCGTAGACTTTGATGGCGAAGAAGCTGCGGAGCTGGTGAGAAGGATAGATGCCGGCGGCGCGTGAGCCGACCTGATTCCAGCCGATGAGGCGCATCTGGTCTTCGCGACCGAGGAAGAGATTGTCGGAGATGAAGAAGTCTCGGGAATCGGCGTTTTCAGTCCAGACGCCGACTCCAATATCTTCGAAGCGGCAATTGCGGACGGTAAGGGCGACGGCACCCATAACTTCTTTTTCGCCGGCGAAGATGGCGACCTCGGTGTTGCGGAAGGTGAGGCCTTCGAAGATGTGGTGGTGGGTGGCGATGACGTCGAAGAGTTTGTGATTGCCAGCGCCGTCGAAGATCGCTTCGCCATCGCCGGCACCTTTAATGGTGATGGGCTTTTCGGCAGTTCCTTTGAGAGAGAGGGAGGTGGAGCCGGTGAAGGGGGCGCTGAGGGGATCGACGTAATTGAGACGGTCTGGACGGTAGAGGCCGGCGTGGATGAGGATGGTGTCTCCGGGCTGGGCTTTCTTCATGCGGACGGCGGTCCAGTCGCCTCGGCCTTCGCCGTAGTATGCGGCTTTGAGACCGATGAAGCTGGGTTCGAGCTTGGGTCCTTCGTGATCGTTGGGGTAGACGTGGAGGGTGCGGCCACCAGTGTAGGGTTTTGGTTCGGTGCGGGTGGTGACTTTGACTGTTTGTTGCGACTGGCCGGTGACGCCATCCGGATCTTTGAGGGTGAGTTCGCATTCGTAAGTAGTGCCTGGTTCGAGGTTGAAGATGCTGCCGGCGAAGCCGTTGGGCACGGTGTAAGTCATGAGCTCGCGTTCGCGGAAGCCGTGCTCGCCGCCGAGGCGGAGGAGAGGGAGAGCGGGGCGCCAGGTGGCGGTGTCGGCCTTGCGGAAGCGGACTTCGACGGTAGAGTTGCGGTTGGTGTCGCCATCAATGAGCCATTCGAAACCGAGGTTGAGGAGGGTGGGATGTTCTATGTGGAAGCGCCCAGATTGAGTGGCGTTTTGGGCGTGGAGGAGTGAGAGGGCGAAGAGCAAAAGGGTGGCGAGGCGCATGGTGTTGGTTCTCGATGATCTTATCCCACGCGGTTGCCTAACAGGTGAAAGCTAGCGGCTCAGGAACTCGATGACTTCTTTGAGGCTGGGCTTGTCGCCGTAGACGCGGAGGTTTGATTCGGCCATGTCCTTGAGGGTGAGTCCGTCGGGTGTTCGATACTGTTTCCAGGTTGCGCCGCGCTGGAGCAGGAAGAGGGCGGCTGTCCAGTTTTGGCTGGTGGCTGCGTAGGAGACTGCGGTTTCGGTTTGGGAGCCGGTGGCTTTGAGGTCAGCACCATGATCGAGGAGGGCGGTGAGGACTTCCATATTGGTGGTGCCGCCGCATGCGCCAAAGTAGAGCGGAGTGCCGAAGGTGTTTTTGAGATTCGGATTGGCACCGGCTGCGAGCAGGAGCTGGACGGGTTCGGGGCCAGCTTTTGCGCTGACCTGGATTGCCAATTCGAGCGGCATTTCGATATTGCCGAGGTTGGGATTGGGGCCGACTTTCATGAGAGCGCGCAGGACCTCGAGATGATCGGGGGTGAGGCGGATTTGACGGAAGGCGAGGAGGAGCAAAGTGGTGTCGTCATAGCCACGGCTGTTGATATCGACTTGTGGGGCGAGAGTTGTCACGGTGGCAGCGTCGTTGTTTGCGATTGCGGTCGCGATGTCACGCAATTTGCCTTCCGGGAAGAAGGTCAGCTTGCCTTGGGAATCCATGTTTGTGTTTAGCTTTGCCGTTTCGATTCCCTCCCAGGCGAGGACCACTAGGACCGGGGAGGCGACCAGGAGGAGGGCGGCGATGCGGGGGAGAGCAGAAGTGGAACGGAGGAAGAGGAATATTGAGGCAATAAGAATGAGGCCGGGCAGGAGGAGCATGTAGGCGGCGACGCTGAGAGGGCTGGTGCGTGAACTGGGTGCGGCGGCGAGGCCGAGGACGAAGAATAGAAGCAGGACGGCGACGTCCAAGCAGACGATGAGCCAGAAGAGAATTTTTAGTAGCATGCTGGAAACCTTTAACGCCAAAGCGTCATGGCGACGCGATATAGCTCACCCTGCCTGTCGAAATCTGCCTGAATCAGATTGTGAATCACTTCAGCTCGCACCGGGACGCCGCTGCTGTCTCTGATTTGAAAGCTTTGGCCTACCTGAATGATTTCACAGGCAAACCATTTTCTGAGCAGAGGGGCAAGCTCGTCGTAGTGGTCTGTGCAGAGACGCATGAAGTCTTGGAGACTGATTTCGTACCCGGTTTTCATCTTGAGCTTTCTGAGTCACTTATTGAGGTGGATGGCTATGGTTCACGCGGTGGAGGCGGCCAACCACGGAGGGCGTAGTAGTTCTCACGTGGTTCGGCTGTCCAGCTGTTGACGCCCTGGCGCGGGAGCCAGATTGCGTGGATGATGAGCAAAGGCAGGAAGGCGAGGGAGACGGCGATGATTACGCCGGTTCTGCCGAAGCAGTAAGAAATGAGAGCCGTGATTGCGAGTATAACGGAGCTCTTGAGCAGGTGCCGCGTAATGGACATGAATGGCTCGAAGTGACGAAAGGCCAAGTTGCCAACTGCGAGGAAAAGAGCCATAAGTGAGACGTCAAGAAGCACAGGTGCATTTTATCGACAAGTGGAATGGCGGGGATTTGAATCGAAGGTAAGAATTGAGCCAAGCAAGCTTCCCTTAGTGTTTCAGTTCTGTTACGATTCGGAGACTATGTTGAACTTTCGACTTTCTCTTACACTCTGCTTTGGGCTTGTTGCTTTGGCCTTGATTGCTTCTGGACAGTCGTTTACCGGTGCGATTTTGGGTTCGGTGAAGGATTCATCGGGATCGGGTGTGCCAGGTGCAGCCGTGAGTATTGTGAATGTCGGGACGAATGCGCGCACAGAAGTGCGTTCGAGCGAGACGGGTGATTACTCTGCACCGCTTTTGCAACCTGGGTTGTACCGGGTGGAGGCGAGTGCAGGGGGATTCAAGAAGTTTTTGCAGGATGGCATTACGTTGCAGATCCAGCAGCAGGCGCGGGTGGACATTATCCTGACCGTGGGCGATGTGTCGGAATCGGTTTCGGTATCTGCCGATGCGGCACTGCTGGAAACGACTTCGTCGACGATTGGCAAGGTGGTGGACAACCTTCGCATTGTGAACCTGCCGCTCAACACGCGCAATGTTTATTCGCTTATTTTTCTGACTCCTGGAGTATCGGGTTCTGTGGGGAACAACTATGGCGAGATGCGGTATTCGGTGAATGGTGCGCGGGCCCGGCAGATGGATACATTGATTGACGGTGTGAGTGCGTCGCACGCGACGGTGACGGGTTTTAGTGGAATTTCAGTATTTCCGTCAGTGGATGCAATTGAAGAGTTCAAGGTGATGGGTGCGAATTACCCGGCAGAGTATGGCCGCAGCATGGGCAGCGTATTGAATGTAATTTTCAAATCGGGTAGCAACAAGCTGCACGGCAGTGCATACGAGTTTCTGCGGAACTCGATTTTCGATGCGAACAATTTCTTTGACAACCGGCGTGGGGCAGCGTTGAACAGCTTTAAGCGCAGTCAGTATGGCGGAACCGTATCGGGGCCGATCAAGAAGGACAAGACTTTCTACATGGGTTCTTATGAGGGCCTGCGGGAGCGCCGGGCAGCATCGACAATTTTCACGGTGCCGACGGCGCTGGAGCGTGGGGGTGATTTTTCGCAAACGCGAGCGGCAAATGGGAATGTGATCCAGATCTACGACCCATTCTCAACACGATCAAACGGCGCAGGCGGTTTTGTTCGGGACGCATACGCAGGCAACCGCATTCCAGCTGGACGGATGGACCCTGTGGCGGTGAACTCGATGAAGTTTTATCCAGTCGCGAACACGGTTGGCAACGCGGTGACGAATCAGAATAACTTTGCGAATCAGGGGTCTGCGGGTACGAACCTGGACCAATGGGATATTCGGATTGACCACAACATCACAGCCAAGCAGAAGATTTTTGGGCGCTACTCGAGACGGAATACGGAGACGGTACCGGCAATTTTCTTTCCGAAGGAGCTCACGATCGGAGAAGGCCGGGTGATTGAATCAGACAGCGTGCATGGGGCCGTGTTTGATTATTCGAATACACTTTCGCCGACAATGATCTTCAATGCCCGCCTGGGCTTTGCCCGCACGCTTTACACCTATGCAAATCAGGGCTTGGGCTTTTCGCCATCGACACTGGGATTCCCGAAGAGCATAGACCAGATCCTGGACGTGCAAATGTTTCCTCGCATTGGGGCTAGCGGTTACGTTTCACTGGGTGGCAACGGGAACCGGCGCAATGCCTTCAACAGTAATACGGCGTTGGCAAACCTAACCAAGATCAGTGGCAAGCACACTGTGAAGTATGGATTTGAAGGTCGGCTGCACCGAGTGGGTGTTTCTGAGTTTGACAATCAAGGCGTGTTCGGTTTTTCAGCCACGATGACACAAGGGCCGAATCCGAATGCGGCGAGCGCGACGGCTGGCAATAGCATTGCTTCGTTATTACTTGGCACTGGATCGAGCGGGAACAGTCTGATTCAGAATTTCAAAAACGTAGAGACACAGAATTTCTATCTTGCTTGGTATGTGCAGGACGACTGGCGGATTACTCGCAAGCTGACCCTCAACCTTGGAATTCGATACGACTATGACACGCCACGTACGGAGCGATTCAACAGGACAAATTACTTTGATCCGACGGCGAAATCGCCGTTGGGAAGCCCGGCGCAGGGGGGACTTGTTTTTGTGGGCGTGAATGGCAACAGCCGACATCAGTACAATTGGGATCTGAACAATCTTGTGCCTCGCATCGGGCTGGCGTACCAGCTGGATTCGAGAACCGTAATTCGTGCTGGCTACGCCAACATTTTCGGGCAGTCGCAGCAAGCGGCGCATGGCACGATTGGAACGACGGGTTGGCGGTTGGACAATCTTTGGGTAAATTCTATTGATGGAATTACGCCTGCCAATCTATTGAATAACCCTTATCCGAATGGATTCCGGGCATTGCCTGGATCTGCTGAGGGACTGTTGACAGGGACGGGTGGAGATCTTGAAGCAGTGATTCAGGAGACGCCGGCACCGCTCTCGATGCAGATGAACTTCAACATCCAGCGAGAGTTGCCGGGGCAGATCCTGCTTGAATCCGCTTATGTGGGTACGCGCGGATTGCAGTTGCATAGCGGGGTGACGTCCAACCAACTGAGACCGGAGAATATGGCACTCGGCTCGCAGTTGAATGCGTTGGTAGATAATCCTTTCTTCGGCAAGATTCCTGCGGGGAGCCTGGTGAATGCCAAGGTGGCGCGAGGTCAGTTGCTGCGACCCTTTCCGCAATTCACGACCGTTGGAATTGTAAATGTAGCTGGGGCATCGTCTACTTATCACTCGTGGCAGAACACGATCAGCAAACGATTCTCGAAGGGATTTACATTCGAGGGTTCTTATACATGGTCGAAGATGATTGACAACGGAACGAGCCATCAGAATGCCTACGACATTCGTGCGAGCCGGAGCCTGTCGGATCTGGATATCCGCCATCGATTTGTCATCAGTTATGTGTATGAACTGCCGTTTGGACGAGGGCGCAAGTACGGGGGCGGGGCTTCTAAGCTGCTGGATATTGTGCTTGGTGGGTGGCAGGTGAACGGGTTCACGACATTCCAAAATGGGAACCCGCTTTCTTTCT
This sequence comes from Acidobacteriota bacterium, assembly GCA_025354885.1. Lineage (GTDB taxonomy): Bacteria > Acidobacteriota > Terriglobia > Bryobacterales > Bryobacteraceae > Bryobacter. Next base: position 5,860 of record JANXLY010000323.1, read on the forward strand.
CGGCCAGCAATACATCCGGTTTGTTTGCCTCGGTCACTCGGCCTAATAATAACGGGACTTCGGGCAAGCTGTCTGGCAAGGTGGATGAGCGTCTGGACGCGTTTTTCAACAAGGCGCCGTATACACAGCCTGCGCCATTCACCTTCGGAACGCTTGGACCGCGACTGCCGGATATCACTTCCGATGGGGTTCGCAATTTTGATTTGTCACTGTTCAAGGACTTCCGGCCTATTGAACGAATTCGCATTCAATTGCGTGGAGAATTTCTGAATGCATTTAACACGCCGCGATTCGGTAGTCCAAATACGAGTGTAACTTCGAGCTCATTTGGGGTGATCACTTCTCAGGCAAATGCTCCTCGGCAGATCCAGTTTGGACTGAAGGTTCTCTGGTAGAGACGCCGACCAAGCTGGTTTAGTATTTGGGACGGAGCACACAACAATTGCGCACAGCTAGTGCTTACTTGCAATAGTACATATTTGTATTAAAATGTTTGGAGATGCCCCGGCACGCTCCTCCGATTCATTGCACCGCTGAAGTGAAGTCCGCA
>JANXLY010000367.1 GCA_025354885.1 Acidobacteriota bacterium
GCTATGTTGTACGAGCGGGCCGCCTGATGGAGCTTTGAAATAAGGATTATTTTTTTCTTCAAGGGTGTGTGGCGCGTGATCAGTGGCAATCACATCAATGCGATCATCCAGCATCGCAGCAAAGATGGCACTCAAGAAGGCAAGCCCAGGCCATACTTCGGTTGGCAGCCAGGGATTCAGCAGACTGAGAACGCCGTCAAAGCCATCCACTTTTTTGACGATGTACTTGTCGATGGCCACACGTGTGAGCATCGGAGTAACGACCTGGGCCAATGTCTGCGCAGTCAACAGCACGAGGCTCAAGAGCACGGTCCACCGATAAGGCCACGCATACGGCAGCAAGCGCTTGAGCTGCCGCGCATCGTAAATCTTCCCTTTGACTTGTTCTTCCACTCAGGATTTACTTTCCGGCAATTTCAATTTGCCCGCCCAGTTTGCCCAGGCCCACACGATTCCTGTCGAGCCGCTCAAGACACCAGCTACGGCTGCGATCGTTCTTGGATCGACGGTCTCGGTAGCAATGCCGGCAACAAAAAGGCTTAGCATCATCGTCGTCCAGGTCATAGTTTCCATTGTCGCGAACACGCGTCCGCGATACTGGTCATCGGCATATCGCAACACCTTCGAATAATTGACAACACTCGACATCGCCCCAGCAGCCCTTGAGATTCCGATGAAAACAAGCGCGAGCGCGAAATTCCGCTCGAGCGCGAAAGCGACGTAGAGTGCGCCATGCACAATGTAGGCAATGCTGACGGTGCGCTTATAGCCTTCAAAGCCCAAGCGCTTATTCAGCCAGTTGGCTGCAACGCCTCCAACCACCAGGCCTAATCCAGCACAGCTCCAGATGATGCCTATCCCTGCCGCTCCACGGTGGAACACTTTTTCGCCAAACACGCTGAACAGAATCTGAGCCGCGCCGCCCCCCGTTGCCCAACCGACACCGATCAGTGCGATCGACAGCAAAAGCGGTTCGTTCTTCATGTAACGCAAGCCGTCGAGGAATTCGTGGTGAGGTTGAAACTTGTGCTGTTGCCTGGCGGCAGGGGGCAAAAACTGATTCGCCTCCGCGCGGAAAAAGAGGAGACATGCCGCACTGCCAAGAAAACTGAGCGCATTCAGGACAAAGGCCCATTCATAGCCTAGTCCGGCAACTGCAGTGCCGCCGAGAAAGGCACCAATCCCGGTGGTGGCCCAGGCCGTTGTCTGGGTCAACGCATTCGCCGGTTGCAGTTCATCGGCCTTAGCCACAACAGGCAAAATTGCATTGCGGCCACTTGAAAAAAATGGACTGGCAAACATGAGCAACGCACTCAGCACGAAGAGCAGAGTGTTGTCCTTTTGGCCCAGACAGCCGATGAAGCCGAGAGCGACGACAGCGCGCACAAGATCGCTTGCGATCATTACCTTGCGACGGTCGAGGCGATCTAGAATCACACCCGCCATCGGCCCGGCGATCATCATCGGAATCGCACGGGCCAGCAGTACTCCACCAACGAGCAGCCCGCCATGTTCCTGTCGAATCGCCATCGCAAACACAGCAATGTTGTTGAAGTGATCTCCCACTTCGCTGATCACTTGCCCACCCCAGAGCAGTCTGTAATTGTGGTTGCGGCGCAGCAGCTGGAGAATGGTAACGGCCATTAGAACCTCTCCGTGAGGTACACCCCGAGCAGGATCATCAAACCACCAGTGAGCAAACTTGCACTCATCGTCTCACCTAGCAGCGGAATCGCCATTGCGGATCCCATCACAGGTTGCAGATAGGTAAACATCGTGAGCTTTGAAGCTGGTAATTGTTTTAGCACTTTGTAGTAAAGCAGGAAGCAAAACACACTCGGAACCAGTGCCATAAAGATCAGGCAAAGCCAACTGATCGGCAGCAACTCCCCAAAGGGAAAACCGAAGGATAGAGTTACCGTCGCAGGGAGCAGAAAGATTGCGGCTCCCAGGAAGTTCAAGGTCACTGTTCCGATCGGCGACAACATGCCACTGAGTGGCTTTGAAAATACCGTAAAAATCGAAAAGATTGTGCAACCGAGCAACACCAGTGCATCGCCAGTCAGGGAAGAAGTACCGCTCTTTTGGGCTTGCAGTATTCCAATGCCCGCGAGGGCGATTGACATCCCGAACAGCTTTTGAGGGCGAAACTTCTCCTGACCGATTGCACAGGACAACGCATAGACGAGAAGAGGAGTCAGGCCGACGATGAGTGCAAGTTTGCTCACTGGTGGTTTGATGATCCTGCTCGGGGTGTACCTCA
>JANXLY010000391.1 GCA_025354885.1 Acidobacteriota bacterium
GGAAAGAGCGTTCCGCGTTATTTCTGGTTTTTCCCGTATCGTTCAAATGGCTGGAAGGCAATTTGAGGCCGATGTCGCGCTGCTTGATGTTGGGCCAAACTTGGGAGCGATCAATCGATCCGCGCTGCTCTCAGCAGACTACGTGGCGGTTCCGCTTGTCCCGGATCTATTTTCCCTGCAAGGCTTGCGCAACCTCGGCCCAACCTTACGAACCTGGCGCAAGCAATGGAACAGCCGACTCGCACAAGCAGAGGAATTCTCAGCGAAAGTTTCAGATCTTCCCTCGGGCACAATGCAACCTGTCGGCTACATAGTGATGCAGCATGCCGTCAGGGCGAATCGGCCGACGAAAGCGTATGACGTATGGATGCAGCGGATTCCCTCTGAATATAGGGAGTCGGTGCTTGAATTATCAGGAACGAATGAAGTTCCTCAAGCCGATCCGAACTGCCTGGCGATTTTGAAACACTATCGCTCTTTGATGCCGATGGCAATGGAAGCGAGAAAGCCAATTTTCAAATTGACCCCTTCGGATGGCGCAATCGGATCCCATTTCGTTGCGGTTCGAGACTGCTATGCCGACTTCAAACGCCTGGCTCGATCTCTGGCCGAAAAGTGCGAAGTTTCGTTGCCTATGTCTCAGAGGTAGAAGCCGGCGGAGGCGCCGACCCATTCGAGATTTTTGTTGTGGTCGACACCCATCTGCTTGCCCCGGCCCATGCGGACGATCATGTTGGCGGCGACCGGGAGATCCATTGCAGGCAGCCAGATGTACATAATGCGGATTTCGGCCATGGTGGGGCCGTGGGGCGTTGTGATGACGGGTGCGAAGCGGACGCGCTCCTGCAGGATGTAATTGCGGCGATCGCGCATGGGGATTGCTTCGAGTTGATCCTGCGTGGGGCCCACGATTACGCCGAGGCCGGCGAATGAATATAGCGGCTTGAGGACGAATTTTTCGGGGTTTTCCGGAAGCTCTGTGACTTCATGAAAGAAGTGGCTCCTGGGAACGCTGGGGTGCTGAAACCAGGGGATCGAAAATTTACTGAGACGGAAGAACCAGTTGGGATGGCCAGCCCATTCGACGTCGAGGTCGTCGGTCCAGGCGAAAGGAATCTCGGCTTTCTTTCGCTCCAGTTCATCGAAGATGGCGCGGTTGTAGATGCGATGGATGGGAGTCCAGATGCCGTCGCGGTTGTAGAAGAGCTTGCGGCCTTCTTTCTTGACCTTTGTAATGCAGACGGCGCGGACGCCGTAGATGCGTTCGGTACAGATGAAGTCGCAGACAGTTTTTTGCTGGTCGGGGTCGATCTCGAGGAGGACCACGTTTTCGGGGGCGTGGTGGTTGAGGATTGCTTCCCCGAGGAGGCGGTGGTAGGCGTCGAGGTCGAGATCGCTCAGGAGGTGTCTGAGATTTGGATTGAGATCGTAGGCGCGCATGTATTGACGCGCCATTTCGGTCTGGTAGGCGTAAAGACTTGGGAAACCCTGAATCTCAACGAGCTTGGGTGCATATGCACCGTTTTCGTGGACGATGCCGAAGTCGGCCTGGATGAAGAGGGGCTTGGCGTCTTCGTTTGGGACCCGGTACTGGGCGGGGATTTCCTTTGTTGACGCTTCGAGATAGAGCTTATTGTTGAGGATCTGGCCGACGAGTTCGCGGCCAGCGCGCGACATCTTCTGAAGAAGCTCTCGGGGAAAGAAACACGGGGTCTCCGAGTGACGGAACTCGACATGGCGGCCGATGGCGCTGTCGAGGGAGGTTGAAAACCCGGCGTATTTTTCTGGAGTCCAGCGACGATTGAAGTCTTCGCGCAGCGGCGTGATCATAGGCTAGACATGGATGAGGAATTGGCCGTCGCGCATGATTTGACGGTCGTCTGCCCAGATGTTGAATTTGCGTCCGACGACATCGATGTGGGTAGCTGAATACCAATCGGCACCGGTGTGGGCACCGTAGGGGTTGCCGAAGGCGATGTGGACTCCAGGGATTTTTTCGTCCTGCAGAATGTTGCCGATTACGTCATTGAGCGCGAGGTTGGTGCCGATGGCGAATTCGCCGACGCGGTCGGAATTTTCGTCGGTGTGACAGTATGCCCAGAACTCGTCGCGTAATTCCTGGTTGGCACTTTCGGCCGAGACCAGGCGATTTTTTTCGACCTTGATGGTGAGCGGCGTATCGCGGAGGTCGCCGAATTTGGCGCAGAGATAATCGCCAACGACGCCGTCGATGACGAAAGTACCGTTGATCTCGCCGGGGGTTGTGAAGCATTCGCCTCCGGGGAGGTTGCCCCATTTGGCAGTAGAGATGATTCCGCTGGTTTTGATCCAGTTGTAATTGGGATTCATGTCTGCGGTGATGTCGGTGCCGGCTGCGGTTGTGGCGCGGATTTTCTTTGCGCTGGCGGCGATGTTGCGAACTTTTACGCTCAAGGCGTCGACCTTGAGGAAGTCTGCGCGCATGCCTTCGAGCATGATGCGCTTTTCAATGTTGACCATATGGGCGTGGCGCATCTTGCGGCGATTGACAACGTCTGTCATCTGCATGCGGCTCTTGAGTTCGTGCTGCTGGGCGACGACAGCGAAGATCGAGACGCCGCTTGTTTCCATGTCGTCGAGCACTTCCTGCGGCATGCCGATCAGTGGGCGTGACGCATAATCTTCGAGGCGGAAGCAGTTCCAGGTGCAGCCGAGGAGCGTAAGCTCGCTAGCGAGAGCGGCTGCGATTTCCTCGCTGACGATGTCGGTGATGAGGGTGACTTTTTCTTCGGGCTCAATGCGCAAGCAGGTGCGGACCGCGTTACGCGCTCCGGGAGTCAATTCAGGATCGAATGTAATAGGCAGCAACTTAGAGGCCAGCCTCCGTTTCAGAAATGATGTAATCGACGACTGCTTTCAGATCGCCTGTTTCGCGCCAGACTTTTAACTGGCGGTCGGCGCCAGTTCCATAGCGCAACATCTTGTAGATGTAGGCAATTTCTTCGCGGCTCCCTAACTCGTCGACTACGTCGTCTACAAAATGGAGCAACTCGAAGAGCAGGTCCCTGAGTGGAACTTCGATTTGTTTGCCGAAGTCGACCAGTTTGCCGTCGAGGCCGTAGCGTGCAGCACGCCACTTATTTTCCATGATAAGCGCTCGACGGTAGAGACGAAAGCCCTGGTTGTTGCTGTGGAGCTTGTAGAGCTTGGCGACCAAGGCCTGAATGAGAGCGGTGACGGCGATGGTTTCTTCGAGGCGCATTGGGAGATCCATGATGCGGAACTCGAGGGTAGGGAAGTGAGGATGGGGGCGGATGTCCCACCAGATCTTCTTTGCGCTATCGATGCAGTTGGTCTTGATGAGGAGGTTGACGAAGTTGGTGTACTCGCCCCAACTTGGGAAATAGTCGGGGATGTTGGTGCGCGGGAACTTGTCAAAAACTTTGCAACGGTAACTCTTGAGACCGGTTTCAAGGCCGAGCCAGAAGGGAGAGTTGCCGGTGAGTCCAAGGATGTGGGGGACGAAGTAGCGTGCGGCGTTCATGATCTGGATGGCGGCTTCGCGGTCTTCAACGCCGATGTGGACATGGAGGCCGAAGATCAAATTACTGCGGGCAACAGACTGCATGTCCTCGACGATGGTGGCGTAGCGTTCGTCGGGATAAATTTCCTGCTTGCGCCAGTCGGCGAATGGATGAGTAGAAGAGGCAGCTATGCGGAGGCCGTTTTGTTTGGCGAGGCCGATGAGGCCGGTGCGCAATTCGTGGAGGTCGGCCCTGGCTTCTTTGATGTTGTGGCAGATGCCAGTGCCGACTTCGACTACGCTCTGATGCATTTCAGGCTTGACGCGTTCGGCGAGGAGTCGCTGACCTTTACCTATGATTTCGGCGCTGATGTGAGAACGGAGATCTCGAGTTTCGGGATCGATGGTCTGGTATTCCTCTTCGATTCCGATCGTAAGCGAAGGCTTGCTCATAGTAGCGATTATCCACCAGAGCTGGTAAGCTCATGTCGGATGTGGCAGCGATTCCGCAACCAACCGTAAAGCTGTGCGCAACTCCTGTGAAAGTGGTGGGATGGAGGATTTGCGAGGGGAGCAGCAGAGTCGCGTTGGGTGTTTTTGGTCTACGAGATGCGGAAAAGAGGAAACTGGACATAGT
>JANXLY010000398.1 GCA_025354885.1 Acidobacteriota bacterium
CAACGGATAGCCGGGCGTGCCATGAATCCCATAAGCCGCAGGTCCTCCACGATACGGTCGCGATTCAATATAGTTCTGCGTCTCAAAGTATTGCCGGTCCGTCAAATTATCAAGCGCAAAATTGACATCGAGTTTTCGTGAAATGCGCCGCACCACGCTAAAGTCCAGTACCGTGTTTCCGGACGCCCTGATTCCTGCGTCCACTCCATCCAGGCGGTAACTGTTAATCGAGCGCAGCCGCAAAGATCCGCTCCAGTTTTTCCAGGCCGAAAGCGTCAAGCCGGCGTTGGCAACAAAATGCGGAGCGCGGTCCACATAGGCTCTTGGACTCGTTCGCAAATAATAGGCATTACTCACCTTCGTCAACCCGCCGCTAAGACTCAACCGTCGCGTAAGCGCAAACGAAGACTTCGCCTCAAAACCATAGCTGCGGCTGGGCCCGAGAAACTCGAGCGAGCCATCATCCGCCACATAAACCAGTTCATTCGATCGCGCGATATAGAACGCATCCACTGCCACCGACAACCGATCATGACTCGATGAAATTCCAAGCTGCGAAAAATCCGTATTGGCAACCTTCGTACTCTTGCGGTTGCTCAGGATGCTGCGCGCATCAATCGACGAAATTCCCCGACCGTAATTGGCATGAACGGTCAGCGGCAGCCGCAGAAACGGCGTATACGCTGCACTCAGCTTCGGCTGAAACCGGCCACTACTTTCTACCGCGCTATTCGCCGGATCCACCCGATCCTTCACGTCAAACCGAAACACGTCATAACGCAAACCGGCTCCAAAAATCAGGCGCCCCGCAAGCAGACTCATGTTCTCCTGAACATACCCCGCCCCATTGCTCACTTCAGCATTCGCCCGTGTCGTCACGCCTTGCGGGTCACGCCCAATTCTCGGGTATAAACCCACATGGATCTGATTGTCGTGATAGTTCCCGCCCGCCGTCATGTAACTTTGGACCCCACCAATTTTGTGTGGACGAAGATACTGAAAGTTCATCCCCTCCTGGAGCCGTGAATCGTGCTGCTGAATCGCATCCCCATTCTCAGGATCATTCAGAAAATAAGTAAAATTCGAATACAGGTCAAACAGCGATCGGGTCACAAACGCGTCCGCTTTCCAGAACGAACCATCCGCTGCCTCTTGACGGTAGTACCCCGCAATCGTCCCGGCCTTGATCTTTCCTCCTTCACCCGCATCGAGAAATCCGAATCGATCCAGCCTCCCGCCATTCACTTCTTCCAAAGGAATCTGACCAGAAGAGTGATAGCGGTTGAGTCCACCGTTCAGCTTGACGGCAAAGCTCTTTCGGGCAGTGAGCCGGCGCGTAAAATTGGCAGTCAGATTGTCCCGCCGATAATCCATTGGCTTCAAGAAAGGGCCATCCGTATTCGAGCCCTCAAATGCGATAAACGAATCCACGTCCTTCCATTTCGGACTGAATGCCACAAAGCCCCGCTGCGTTCCAAAGGACCCACCCTGTATGCGCGCTGTCAACAAATCCGGTAGAGATTCCCGCAGTCGAATATGCACCACTCCCAATCCGCTAAAGTCCCCATATTCCGCACTGAAAGGCCCGTTGATGATGTTCGCTTCCTGGATCAGCTCCGGCGTCAAACTCTTCAAAGAACCCAGATATCCCTGCCCGTGTCCTTGCGTCGATTGATTCTGTTGGACGTTATCGACAAGCACCTTAAGCCCGCCATTCACCCCACCATGGTCGAGGTTGAATCCGAAACGTCGTATCTCAATCGATTTTCCGCCGCCCTCATGCTGACCGGCATTGATGCCTGCATTGAGCTGATGAAATATCTGGTCGTCACGCGAAAACAGCGTCTGTTGAAACACTTCGCTGTTGCGGTGATCGATCGTAGGCTCAACCGGCGAGGCCGTAATCGTAACGCTGGTATGAACAGCCGGAATCTCAGGCTTTTTCTCGACAACAGGCGCCGGAGTCTGTGCGAAAACCGAAAGCTGCAAAAGTAGGCAGCAGTAAAAGAAAAGGTGTCGCATTGGCAATGGATACGATAGCAGCGGAAAATTGGATTGCACATAAAAAGTTTCCGTGGGCTGCTCCTTCGTTACTTTCGAAGGGTGGGCTGCACGCTGGCCCAAGATCAGGGGAGATCTTTCGGTTTCGATCAGCGCATCGCGGTGGAATTTATTACTGCTTCGAGGATGATTCGCCAGACAACCACAAAGAGGGGCTACAGTTCAACTCTGGACTGGACACTCCAGAGATAAGGTCCTTTGTACTTGCCTTTTTGACTACAATGATGTCAATGATATCGGGACCTTTCATCACTGCAGACGCTCTTGTTCTCCCCCTGTGCTGCCGGGTTTCAAAATCCTGGGAGCCGCTTGGCAAAGCTGAGGGTCTGCTGCCATGCCGAAACTAGCAGCTTTCCCCAAGTGCTACCTGGAGCGCATCGCAGGTGATCGCACGATGACGGTCTTCGAATGGATCGAGATTGCGCGCGGGCTCGATGCCGACGGACTCGAGATGTATGAGGGCTTCTTCACAAGCCTCGATACCGGATATCTTGAGAGCGTAGGAGCCGCCATTCACGAAGCAGGCTTCGCAATGCCGATGCTGTGTTGTTCGCCGGATTTCACCAATCCCGACCCCGACGCGCGCAGCCGGGCCGTCGACGGCGAAATTGCAATGATCCGCACCACACGCCTGCTGGGCGGCACTGGCGCAGTATGCCGCGTGCTCAGCGGACAGCGCTATCCGGATGTGGGCCGCGAGCAGGGGCTCGAGTGGGTGAGATCCTGCATCGAACAATGTCTGCCTGCGGCGCGCGAATGCGGCGTCATCCTTGGCATCGAAAACCACTACAAAGACGGCTTCTGGCGCTACCCGGAGTTCGCCCAGAAGATGGACGTCTTCCTCGAACTGCTGGACATGATTCCCGAACGCGAGTTTTTTGGAGTGCAATACGACCCGTCGAACGCCATCGTGGCCGGCGACGACCCCGTCGAGCTACTGCGCCGTGTAGCAGACCGTGTGGTGAGCATGCACGCTAGCGACCGCTATCTGGCAGATGGCGCAACGATCGAAGAACTCCGGCAGAGCGACGGCACTCTCGGCTATTCCGCGAACCTGCGCCACGGTGTGACCGGGCGCGGCCTCAACGATTACGACGCGATCTTCTCCATCCTGGCGCAACAGAACTACCAGGGATGGATCAGCATCGAGGACGGCATTAACGGCATGGAGGAGATGGCGGAATCCCTCGCCTTCCTTCGCCGCATGTGCGCAAAACACTTCCATGAATAAGCAACTAAGGACCGGAATCATCGGCTGCGGCAAAGTGGGCACACTCCACGCGGCTGCGCTCGAGGCGCTGCCGGAATCCGCATTCACTGCTGTGTGCGATGGCGACCTGCAACGTGCACAGGACTTCGCGCAGCGCTACGGCGTGCGCCCCTATTCCGACACCCGCGAAATGGTGGAGCGTGAGAATCTGCAGGTTGTGGTCGTCTGCACGCCACACCCCATGCACGCCCGCGCCGCCATCGCAGCAGCCTCCGCAGGCGCGCACGTCCTCGTGGAAAAGCCGCTCGCTTCCAACCTGAAAGATTGCGACGCAATGATCGAGGCCGCGCGCGCCGCCAACCGCAGTCTGGGAGTGGTAAGCCAACGTCGCTTTTTTGAGCCGGTACTGCGCATGCGGCAGGCCATTGAAGAAGGCCGCATTGGGCGCCCCATCCTCGGTGTGGTCGTAATGCTGAACTGGCGCGACGAAGCCTACTATCGCTCCGACCCCTGGCGCGGGCGCTGGGAAACAGAAGGCGGAGGCGTGCTGGTGAATCAGTCTCCCCACCACTTGGACCTCTTGCAGTGGCTCATGGGTCCCATCGACGAAATGAGCGGCTACGCTGCCAACCTCAACCACCCTTACATTGAGGTCGAGGATTCCGCAGTCGCTTCCATCCGCTTCCGCAGTGGAGGCCTCGGTTCCATCGTCACTAGCCTCTGCCAAAAGCCAGGCATCTACGCCAAGATTCACATCCACGGCAGCAATGGATCTTCGGTAGGAGTGCAAACAGATTCCGGTGCGAGTTTCGTCGCAGGCATGTCGGGAATCAGCGCCCCTCCGCACAACGATCTCTGGACAATCCCCGGTGAAGAGCTGATGCTCGAACACTTCGAGCGCGAAGACCGCCTGCGACTCCAAGGTCTCGACCCCGTCTATCACTACCATTCGCTGCAGGTGAGAGAGTTTCTACAAGCGGTTATTGAGGATCGCCCGCCGCAAGTCACCGGCGAAGACGGACGCATCGTAGTGGAGATGTTCGAGGCGATCTACCGCTCCAGCAAAACCGGACGCGCAGAGCGCTTTCCGCTCGAAGCAACCCAAGTAATCAAACCGGAACCGCGCTCAGCTCTTTAACAATTCCCGCGACAAAGCCCTTGGCATCCCCAAACAGCATCAGCGTTTTATCCATGTAATAGAGCTCGTTGTCGATGCCCGCAAAGCCCGGGCTCATGCCGCGCTTGATCACCATCACAGTGCGCGCCTTGTCCGCGTTGAGGATCGGCATCCCGGCAATCGGACTCCCCGGATCATTCCTCGCCGCCGGGTTCACCACGTCATTCGCACCGATCACCAGCGCTACATCCACGTGCTCCAATTCGGAATTGATCTCATCCATCTCAAACAACCGGTCATATGGGATATTCGCCTCAGCCAGCAGCACATTCATGTGCCCAGGCATGCGGCCCGCCACCGGATGGATCGCAAACCGCACATCTACACCGCGCTTGGTCAAGCTATCAAACAGCTCGCGCACTTTGTGCTGCGCCTGAGCCACTGCCATGCCGTAACCAGGAATCACAACAACCGTCTGCGCACTGCCCAGAATCTCGGCCGCCTCTTCAGGAGAAGCCGAACGCACAGGCCGCACTTCGCCCTTCACCGCCGTACTTGCCTGCACCTGTCCAAAAGCTCCAAACAGCACATTCGAAAAAGACCGGTTCATCGCCTTGCTCATGATAATCGCCAGTATCAGACCCGAAGATCCATCAAGCGCACCCGCCACAATCAACAGCTTGTTATTCAACGCAAAACCCATCGCACTCGCCGAAAGCCCTGCATAGGAATTCAGCAGTGCAATCACGGTCGGCATATCCGCACCACCGATGGGCACAATCAGCATCACACCAAAAGTCAACGCGAGCAGCGAGAACACCGGCAGCAGCCATGTCTGCGTCGGATCCGCAATCAGCGCAATGCCCAGCACAATCGCCAAAGCCAGCACCCCCAGATTCACTACGTTCTGGCCCTTATAGGTCATCGGACGCGTCGGTAGAATCTCCTGTAATTTCCCAAACGCCATCAGGCTCGCCGTAAACGTGAGAAAGCCCAGCAGGATCTCCGCCGACAGCGCCGTCATCGTAAACCGGTCTGGCGTCGCCCTGTAAAATTCAGCCACTCCGATCAGCGCCGCCGCCAGCGCTCCAAACGCATGCGAGATCGCCGTCCGCTGTGGCACCGCCGTCATCGGCATCCTGTAAGCCAGCGGCACACCAATTGCCGACCCCAACAAGAACGCTGCAAAGATCCACGTGTAATCCACTACTTCAAAACGCAGCAGCGTACCCACAACCGCCAGCAGCATTCCTACTTCTCCGGCAATCACGCCGCGCCGGGCTGTAACCGGCGAGCTCATCCACTTCAACGCCAGAATGAATCCTGCCGCCGCCGCAATGTAAATCATCTCCAGAATGGATTCGTTCACTTTGCTCCGCCTTCCCGCTTCTTGAACATTTTCAGCATCCGGTCTGTGATCAAATAACCACTTACCAGATTGATCACCGACGCCGTCACTGCGATAAAGCCCAATAAGCGGCTCAACAACGACGCATCTTTTTCGCCCGCAATCAGAATCGCGCCCACCACCGCAATCGCCGAAATCGCATTCGTCAGCGACATCAACGGCGTGTGTAGCAGCGGCGAAACCCGCTTGATCAACTCAAAGCCGAGAAACGCCGCCAGCATGAATACGAATAAGCCCGTTTCAAAACCCTTCATTTTGCAGCTCCATTCTTCGCCACTGCTTCCGACAGTCTCGGGTGCACAATACGCCCACCCTGGCAAACCAGCGTCTCGCGAATGATCTCGTCCGAGTGATTCAAATGGAACTCGCCTTTGACCATCAGGTTCTTCAAGAACGCTGATACGTTATAGGCAAAGGTCTGGCTCGCATGATAGGGCAGCAGCGACGCCACATTCATCGGCCCCATCACAGTCACACCTTGAAATTCAATCGTCTGGCCCGGCACTGTCACCTCGCAATTTCCACCCCGCTCTGCCGCCAGATCCACGATAACCGAACCCGGTGCCATCGCCGCAACCATCTCCGTAGTCATCAGAATCGGAGCCTTGTGCCCAGGCACAGCCGCCGTCGTAATCACCAGATCCTGCGTCCGCAACACTTCGGTCAACAGCGCCCGCTGCCGCTTGTAGAACGCTTCATCCATTACCTTCGCGTAGCCGCCCTTGTCCTCGGCACCCGCATTGTCGACATCGAGCACCACAAACTTCGCCCCCAGGCTTTCCACCTGTTCCTTGGCTGCCGGACGAACATCGTAAGCACTCACCACAGCGCCAAGCCGCCTTGCTGTTGCAATAGCCTGCAAGCCCGCAACGCCTGCCCCCAGGATCATCACCTTTGCTGGTGCAATCGTACCCGCCGCCGTCGTCATCATCGGCAGCAGACGCGGCAACTGGCTCGCCCCAAGCAGCACCGCTTTATACCCCGCAATGCTGGCCATTGAAGAAAGCACATCCATCGATTGCGCTCTCGAAATGCGCGGAATCAGCTCCAGTGCCAGATACGAAATACCCGTCGCCGCAAGATCCTGATTTTCCTGGTGTGCAGTGAGAGGTTCCCCAAGACCAAAAACAACTTGTCCCTCCCGGTAATGAGGCAAATCGTCACGGCCTTGCTGCGGATTGGCTCCCAGCGCGCGCACTTGCGCCAGACTGTCCGCCGAGGCGAACACCTCTAAGCGGTTCGCCAACCTCACCCCGCGAGTTTCGTATTCCTTGTCTGGGTATCCCGCAGAGATACCAGCTCCTGCCTCCAGCACCACTTCCAGTCCGGCCTTGCCAAGTGCCTCTGCGGCTCTTGGGGTCAAGGCCACACGCCTTTCGCCCGGCAGTGTCTCCCGAACAACTCCTACTAATGAAGCCATTTGCTATCCTCGGCCAATATCCTATTCCTCTCGAACGCCGAATGCAAGCCCCCATTTGCCCCTAGTGCTTCTGAATCAATGCTTTAGATCACTCATTTCGATATATGATGTGAGACGTGAAGCTCAAAACTGTTTTACTGGTCCTCGCCATCTGCGGTCTCTGCACTGCCGAAGATTACTTCCCCAAACCCGATGATAAAGGCGGCTGGCGCACCCTCAAAGACGCAGCCAGGATACATAAGTCAACCGGCCTCCAACTTACTAAGCTCGACGAAGCTTTTGCCTATGTCGAGAAGACCACGCAGCACGGCGGCCTGCTCGTGGTGCGGCACGGACAACTGGTTTATGAGAAGTATTTTGGGCGCGGCAACCGCGAGGCCCTTCCTGAACTCGCTTCCTGTGGCAAAGCCTTCACCAGCGTCGCTGTAGGCATGATGATGCAGGACAAACCAGCACTGTTTCCCAACGGTCTCGACGAAAAAGTCTACACTCCCAAATTCCTGCCCGCCGAAATCTTCCCGCTCGACGACCCACGCAAGGCGGAGATCTCTCTCGGTCAGGTGCTCTCGATGTCAGCCGGAATCCGCGGCACCAATCCGGTCTACGTCAAGGGAGAAAAACAGGAATGGAAAGACGCGACCATCGACAACGGCCCATGGTCCACTACCGATGATTTCGCCCTCAAACAGACCCTCTGGTGTGCCCCTGGAGATTGCTATTCCTATGCAACATCTTCCAGCCACATCGCGGCAATCATCGTCCGCCGCACGATGGGAATGGAGATGGAAGATTACATGCGCAAGCGCCTCACCGGGCCGCTCGGCTTCGGCACCTGGGGCTACGCCATGTACCGGCCCAAGCTCAAGAGCGGCATCGATTCGAATGGCCGCATGTTCCACACCCCCGGCGGCGGTAGCATCGCTGTGCGTTCCACCGACATGCTGCGCTTTGGCTATCTGATGTTGCATGAAGGCCGTTGGGGCAAGACGCAAATCCTGCCGGCGGACTTCGCGAAAATGTGTGGCCGCTCGGTGAAATACAACCCGCACTTCACCCACTCGTTTAACTTCAACGTCAATGATGATGGACACCTGGCTGGAGTTCCGAAGGACGCTTACTGGAAGGGCGGCGCTGGCGGCTATGCCATTTACGTTGTCCCTTCGCTCGACATGGTGATTTACAAAATGGGCGGCACGGAAGGCCAATATGATCCTGCGTTAACCCGACTCCCGGTGAAATACACTTACGACGGCTCGCGAGCCGATTGGAAGCCAAGCCCGGTCGGTGATTCCACCGGCAAGACTCTGCAGATGGTGCTGGCGGCAATCCAGTAGTCCGACCACCGTTGAGTTGAACTGTGCGGCCTCACCGTGCTTTCCCATTCACTAAACATTCTGCCGATGCCGCCCGATGGGCAAACCGCCAACAATTGTCAGTTTATGAAGGTCAAGATATTCTGAGGAGAACATGGCCTTGGCATCGCTCAACATACACTCCCGCAGTCTCTCAAGGATTACGTGGAACATCAGGTAACGGAAGGGGGCTACAGCACTCCTAGCGAATATCTCAGGGAACTCCTGCGTCAAGACCAGACGCGCCGCGCAGAATTGAAGTTGGAATCGCTGCTTCTGGAAGGGCTCAATTCAGGTCTAGCGATAGAGCTTACGCCGAAGTACTGGGAAAAGAAGCGGCGCCAGCTCACGGAACGCTACGCAAGGAAAACAACGAAGTCGTGATTCTCGGCTACGTGATCCGGCCCAAGGCGGACGCAGATCTTGACGAAATTGCGGATAGCCTTGCGGACTTTGCAGGCTTGGATCACGGCCTTCAATTCGTAGCCCGGGCCTTTCAGCGCTTCGAATTGATTGCAAGTCAACCTGATGGGATGGCCCTGTCGCGTTCCCCATAAAGACTTGGCGAGCGCACGCGTATTGAATCTGGATCAGCCCATTGAGAAGTATCTGATTTTCTATCAGTCGGCCAGAGATTAAATCGAAATTCTGCGTGTCCTCCGTGGAGTGTAGGACCTCCAAAATCGATTCTCGATAGAAGGCGCACTAGGCGAGGATTTGTGAGCACAGGCGAGAAGATAAGGCGCTGATACGCAGCCGTTTAGCCCCCACGCTAGTGGGGAATTCGTCGATCACCGGCAGTGGGACTGGATAGATTTGCCTCTCCTCAATTGGCCCCACCCTTTCGGATGGGGATTCAACGCTCCCAGCGTACGCTTAGCGATACTTCCTAAATCCTTTCATCCCAATCGGGCGAATGGAGCGCGACGAGTTGGGGAGCCAAGACGCAAATCCTGCCGGCGAACTTTGCGAGAATGTGCGGCCGCTCGGTGAAATACAATCCGCACTACGCCCACTCGTTTAAACACAACGTCAATAAATGACGGCCACTTGGCGGGAGTTCCGAAATAAGCTTACTGGAACGGCGCTTATTGGAAGGGTGGTTCTGGTGGTTACGCCATTTACGTCGTGCCTTCGCTCGACATGGTGATTTACAAAATGGGCGGTACGGAAGGCCAATATGATCCTGCCCTCACCCGCCTTCTGGTGAAATACACTTACGACGGCTCGCGAGCCGATTGGAAGCCAAGCCCGGTCGGTGATTCCACCGGCAAGACGCTGCAGATGGTGCTGACCGCAATCCAGTAGTCGGCCACCTTTGGACTGCGCGGCCACACCGCGCTTTCCCGGTCACTAAACATTCTGTTGATGCCGCCCGATGGGCAAACCGCCAGCAAGTGACAAGACAAGGCCTTTTCGGCTGAAGTTGCTCTCTGGCAAAAATTTCTTTACCCATGCAGCGACAGCCCTCTACCGCTTTTCAAATGCTAATTTGAACACGAGAGGTATGGCTCGATGAAGTCGCCAAGATCATCCTTTTCAGAGTCTTTGTTTCGCCCGGAACCTTCTATTCGTTCCAGACGGCCGCACCGAGCGCTAACTCATTCAGCTCGGCCCTGGCATTGCGCCAGGCCGGGTAGTGCTTGCTCATCAGCGCCAGAAACTGCTCGCTGTGCGTAGGTGCAATCAGGTGGAGCATCTCGTATACAACCTCGTATTCCAGCGGATCTTTGGGCTTCTTTACCACCTCAGCATGCAACCGGAGCTGCCGGAACTTTTCCAAGTCTAAACGTGACATCGGAACCGTCGAAAGGGCGCTAATGTCGATTCGTTCCCATTGCACCGCTCTTTTGTCGAGATACCGCTTGGAGACACCAACATACTTGGCGGCATCGAGCATCTTCCCGAACGGAACCGAAAACTCGCAGCCACCGCTTGACACTTCCAATGCATCGGGCCATTCATCGATCCCAAGCTCGGTTTGCTTCTATCCAGGCCTTACTTGCATGATGCCGATGGGCGGGCTATCGCCTTCAACGTTTTGCTGATTCGCAAACCAGCCATCCTTAACCCCGGTCCTGCGATGTATGATGAACGCGCCAAATTTCGATCCAATCTCCGCAACGCAAACTGTATACAACCACATAAGGCAGCGGCGTAAATAAAAACTCTCGCGTCCCTTCGATCCGCCCCGGCCTGCCACGATAGGCGGCATCCTTCAAGGCACGAATTCCGGCGTAGAGCTTGCGCAGAGTCGGCTGGCGATATTGCGGGTGATGCGAGTGCAAATAGTCGCTGATGCTTTGAAGGTCCGCAGCCGCCAGCACTGTCCAGCGGATGCGCATTTAGGAACGCAGCATTGCTTCAAACCGGGCGTCCATCTCGTGTTCCTCGATGAACTCCCCCCGGTCAGCGTAAGCTTTACCTTCAAGCACGGCAGCGCGAAAACGAGCATCTTCGTCCAGTAGCCGCAGGGCGGCGTCCTTCAACAATTGGCCCACGTCGGCTTTCCCGTCGCGTTGGGCAATTTGCGCCAATTGCGCTTCCTGCTCTTCCGTAAACTGAACATCCATTGCGCTGTGCTCCTTCTTTTCACAATACAAGAGAACCACTTGCAAAAGTCCAGGAATTCCGGCTTGACTCGGCGCTTAGACTGTGCCAACGCTCGTGGTGAGCTTTGACAGGCTCAGGCATCGATTTTGCTCTGGATGTCGTCCTGCGGGCGATTTTCAGGGCCTCTGGAGCTTTTGGGGGGCGTGCTCGTGAAAGGCTACTGCTTCAGCATGCCTAAGTTTTTGGAGTTGATCCGTATTTCTATTTATTGCTTAATGATGTTACATAACTGATCTATTGTCAGCGCAACCACTCCGAACATCAGGTGCGCCATCACTTTGGCTGCGCCCCTGACTCGCAAGGTTCGGCCTCCGAACTCGTCCTTCAACCGCGCGTTGACCCGCTCAACGGCGGTCCGGGTTTTGTAGCGTTCGCGCTTGGCCGGGCAAAG
>JANXLY010000411.1 GCA_025354885.1 Acidobacteriota bacterium
TCAAATGTTCCGGCATGTTCTGGACCTTGCGTGGTGCCAACGCCATCATTGCCCTGCGTTGTTCTCAACTTAACAGCCGATTCGAGGATTACTGGGCTGCTCGCCGCGCGGCGTAATCCTAACTTTCATGTCGCACACCCGGCCAGAGGGCCAGAGGTTAGCGCCAGGTTCGCCGTCTCAATCCGCTTACAAAGTCGAAATGAGAGTCGCGGCTCATTACGGCCATCGAATACTGACGGCAGAGCGCTGCGATCCACAGATCATTGCTGGGAATTGGTTTACCAGCCGCCTTCAGTTCGAGCCGGATCGCGGCATAGTGTCGCGCGGTCACGATTCCAATATCAAGGACAGTGCAGCGGTCCAGCATTCGATTGAGTGACCTTTCATAGACTTCGCGGTGGCGAGACTGCGCTATCCCAAATGCGAACTCTCCGGCCACGATCACCGGGATTGCAAGTTCACGGGCTTCGGAGATGATCTCGACCGCTTCGGGGGTGGAGTCCAGATAAGCGGATAGGGCATTCGTGTCTAGAATCAAGTCCAGTCCCCAGCTTCGATTTGTTCGAATTCCTCGTCGATAAGTTTTTGTATCCGCTTCGTCTCTTTGCGCAGATGGGCCAGTTCGCCGGCACATTCCAGCCATGGCTTTCCCTGGCGTTGGCCGCCCAGGGAAAGCTTTTCTTCCACCGCTTGCGTAATGTACTCGCGCAAAGGAATTCCCAACGCACCTGCAGTGGCCTTGGCCTTGCGAAAGGTTGGGTCCGGGATCTCCAGTGTGGTCTTCATGCCGCCAGTATCCCATATTTATGGGAGGAGGTCGGCGCATAGAGAAGCCTGGGCGGGCCAAAGCTCGGGTTTGGACGGAGATTCTGTTACGGCAAGGTGGCTTGGGCACCGACTACGACCTTGCACCGGACGGCAAGCGATTGGCGGCGGTCGTGGTGGATGCGGGGGAGGGTGAGAAACTGACGACGCACCTCACGATTCTGCTGAATTTTTTTGATGAGCTGCGGCGGAAGGTGCCGGGCAGGAATTGAAGGCGATGCCACGGCCTGAACGGCTATGGTATGGCTATTACTTCGAGGCGTCCTGCGTCCACTGAATAGTAGGGCGGCGTTTCTGCATGGCGCAGTCTCTCAGAAACAAATTGATGAGGTTTTGATACGGCATGTCGAGCTCTGCTGCGGTTTGTTTGAAGTACGCCACCGCCGATGTATCCAGCCGAATGGTGATTTGAGTCTTGAGCTGCCTGGCATAGGGACTCTTGCGAGATTGGGAAAAATCGTATTCTTTTCTCATTTGAGACTCCAGTAAATTCTTTCTTCCTGCGCCGTTGCGCGTCTGGCTGAGATCAATCGAAGTTCGGCATCGGATTTTCGATAGCAATGACTGACGATAAGGCAACGCGATTGAAAGCTGTAGCCCAGCAGCAGGAAGCGTTCCTCGTCCGCAGAGTGATCCGGATCGTCGAGCAAGCGGGCGCTATCGTCGAGAAATACGGACTGCGCTTCTTCGAATGAAACGCCATGCTTGACCAGATTGGACCTAGCCTTCCGTTGATCCCAGGCGAATGCAATATTGCCCATAGCAATATCTTAGCAATTTGGTTGGTCAGAGCGGGGGCCTGACGTTAGGCAAGGTAAACGAATCGGATAGACTGATAACTTCTTTCGCGATGCCGCTCTCTACAGGTGACAAACTCGGCCCTTATGAAATTCTTTCTGCGATTGGTGCGGGTGGGATGGGTGAGGTTTATAAGGCTCGGGATACGAGACTTGATCGCACCGTTGCGGTGAAGGTGAGCATTTTCTCATTGAAGGATGAGCCTAAAGGATTGAGCTGTTGACCGGGGCTCCTTTCATTGAAGTTTTCTTGGGCGAAGGCGAAATCGTCGTCGCGGCTGTGGGAATGTGGGAATCGCTTGGCGATTTCCAAGAGCGGTGGGAAACGAAGGAAACCGTATTTGGTTTTCCTCGTTTTCCTAGGCCCGTCATTTCCACAGCCGGTCGCTCAGCGCTTGTTTTCATGCCGACTTCTTTACCGGGAACA
>JANXLY010000422.1 GCA_025354885.1 Acidobacteriota bacterium
GCTTCGAAGGTCCTCATGCGCAGTGCAAACAAGCTAATTCTCATCCTGGGCGGATTTTTTGCCCTGCTGGCGTGCCTTTTCCTTTTCTATTCCGCGAAGAACTTCTGGACCATGTCGCGGATGCGCGAAGTGAATGCAACGGTTGTGGCCAGTGGCCTTAAGATCGATTGGGCGCGTGAAGAATCCGAGCACACCGAAATGCTGGTTTACCTGATGAGCGTCGAGCTTTTAGCGGATGACGGATCCGGGCGTGTCTTCCACTGGGATGGCGAAGCAGGTAAGGCCACCTATCCGGAAGAGGCTTTGGACGAACTTGCAAACTGTAAAAAGGGGACTCATCACGCAGTGGCGATGCTGCGAGGAAAGTCCCGAGAGTTGAGGATGGACCACCTTGAGGACAATCCCGAGCAGAATGCGGGGATCGGTTGGCTCTTTGGTGTGTTCTTTGCGGGGATAACTGCCATCGCCTGTTTTGCTGCTGCGGGTATCGAAATCGGAGGCCGCGAACGGTTTGGGTTTCTGAGAGGGATGGGTGTCTGGACAGTGTTTCTTGCCTTCGGCTTGATCCCACTGTTCGGCTCTCTGGCCTTCGGCTGGGCCAGCGCGAACAAGATTCTCAGCTGGCAGCAGGTGAGTGCTCAGAAGATTGGGGAACGAATCGCCTTCGATACGACTGCGAACCTTGAGAATGTTGTGATTACGCCGAATGCCGCAAAACTGCTGGCTGATACTCCCTATGACAGAGTTGAATTCCAATGGAACGGGCGGACTCTGCATGGAGGAATCGGTCCATGGCGAGGCATTTACGACCATGGCATGAGCAGCACCGATGACAAAGGACAGTATCGATTCTTCATCTCTCCAAAGGATCGTTGGGACATTGTATCCAAGCTGAGCTGGAAAGAAGACTTTGCTGTTCCTTTTGGGATCCTGCTCTTTTTCGGACTTGCCTTCTGCGGGGCCAGCCTGCTGATTCGAAAGATGGAAGCAAAGCCAATGCGGGTTAAGGTTCGACGTGGTAGTTGAGTTCGCCCGCTTCAACGGCGATGGTCAGATAATTCTGCCGTGGTGGCAGCGGGCAGGTTGCGAAGGGCGTAAAAGCGCAAGGCGGATTGTAGGCTTTGTTGAAATCGAAAGTGACAGTGTTGTCCTTGGCTAGCACACCATAGAGGAAGCGCCCGGCAGGATAGGTGCCTTTGCCACTGCTCTTATCTCGGAAGATCAGCCAGAGCTCGGTATCGCTTTCCTTGAGTACTTGCGCCTTGTGAGTCTTGCCACCCAGGGTGAATTCGATCTCGCCGGGGCTCTCGTGCTCCTCAACAACACCTTCGATCACTGTCGGGACACGAAGCTTTTTGGGTGTGGGATAGGGCAGAAACTTGCCGCTGATCTTGTACTCGGATTTTATGGGGAGCCAACTGCGATGGGTGAATTCTTTGCGGTATTTGCTCGATTTGTCCCGAAGGCGAATGCCGATTCTGCCTCCCCGCTCGATGACGAACATGGTCAAATCACCGAGGGTTACCAGGTCAGCTGTCCTGCCATTGCCGTCGTCGACCAATGCGCCGTTAGAAAAGGGTTTTCCGTTAACCAGGATCCCGGAGCCGCTTGCTGGTTTAAGGCTTACCTTTTTGCCATCAAAGTTTAAGGTGCCGGCAATGGCTGGAGATTTCCCGGTTGGTAAAACGAAGCCATTCTTTGCGTCGCTGCCGAAGCTGGTGTCACCCGGCTTCAGCCAATGCAGTCCGGCAACCGTTAACCACCCTGTGTCGGATTTGAGAGTATTTTCCATTTTCTCGCGATATTCGGTGATCGATTTTGCGTAGGCTGGGTCCACCCCTTTAGTTTTGGCTGCAGGCGTATCTGCAAGCAAGGGAAGGACAAAAATGGCCTGAGGAATCACCCAATATTTGATCGACATTATCTTGATTCTACTTTCTCACCGTTAAGATGTAGAATCAAGCGCATGCGATTCGGTATTTTTTGGATCGCCTGCCTCGCGATGGGGCAGGACTTTTCTGACATTCAACTTGAGAAGGCTTCTGGGGGTCACCGGTTTACCGAGGGCCCACTGTGGTCGAAGTACATCGATGGCCTACTGTTTTGTGAAGTGCCAAGCAATAAGATCCTCGCCTTTCAACCGGGCAAAGGACTTGGCAAATATCTTGATGAGACGGGTGGAGCGAGCGGGCTCTCCTATGATGCAGAAGGCCACCTCTATATTGCAGAAGCGAGGAGCCGACGGATCATCCGACTGTCTGCAAGTGACGAGAAGAAGGTGGAAGTGGTTGCCGAGCGCTTTGAGGGCAAGCGTTTCAACGGGCCGAACGATATTGTGGTGAGGAAGGACGGGCAGGTTTACTTCAGCGACCCGGCATTTGGCGCGCAATCAGAGACTCGCGAAATGGACTTTTATGGGGTTTACCATATGACCCCGAAAGGGGAACTGAGCCTCGTTGCGAAGTCAAAGGGGCGCCCCAATGGGGTGACACTTTCTCCCAATGGGCGCATTCTATACGTAGCCAACTCCGACGAACGAAAGGTTTACGCTTACGATCTGGACGGTCGTGGCAAGGCTAGTAATGAGCGTGTTTTTCTTTCAGGCCTGGACGGTGTACCAGATGGGTTGCGCACCGATGAGAAGGGAAACGTGTATGTAGCGGCCAACCATGTGTATATCTTTTCTCCGCAGGGAAAAGCACTACACACGATACACATGGGGGAGAAACCTTCTAACATGACCTTTGGCGATGCCGATCACATGACGCTCTACATCACGGCGAAGGCAAGCGTTTATCGTGCGAGGATGAAGGTTAAGGGAGCTGTCAGCGAATATTAATTCAACCCGATATCCGCCGCTATCCGGCCAAGCCCATTCTTGGTGTCGGTGCGTTGGTATTTGACCGCGATCGAGTGTTACTGGTGCAGCGAGGCAACGAGCCACTGAAGGGCTGGTGGAGTCTTCCTGGAGGCGCTGTTGAGGTGGGGGAACGCGTGGAAGACGCAGTGTGCCGCGAAGTTCTGGAAGAGACCAACCTTGAAGTAAGCGTGGTGCGTTTCGGTGAGATCTTTGAGCGAATTATGCCGGATGCTGCTGGCGAGATTGAATATCACTACGTGCTGCTTGATTATGTCTGTGAGGTGCGAGGGGGAACCCTGCGTGCCGGAAGCGATTCTGCCGATGTCCGGTGGTTTTCGCCAGAAGAATTGAAAGAATTGCCCATTACCTCGGGCACATTGGAAGTTGTAGAAAGATGCCGAACTGGAGCCAAGAGCTATTAGAGTATGAAGGCCTGCGCGCCGTTGTGGGGCGCTATGTGTCTTCTGCCGCCGGGCGGCGAGAGCTTGAGGCAATGCATCCGACAACGGATCGGGCTGCGCTTGAGGCGAGCCTGGCCGAAGTGCGTGAGGCGCTCAGCTTTCTTACTGAGGGTGAGAACGAAGAAGCAGGATTGCCACGCCTTCGATTTAACGATCTTCAAGATGTAGCTGAAGCAGTAGCCCGAGTGCGCATTGAGGGAGCGGTGCTGGATGGCCAGGAAATTCTCGCGGTCCGCACCTGGCTGCAGCGGGCGACAGAGTTTCGGCTGGGCTTGAGCGAGTCTCCACATCGATTTCCGCTGCTTTGGGAAAAGGCGGAAAAGATTTCGGATTTCAGGATCCTGCTTCGCTTCCTGGATGGAAAGCTGCGTCCGGATGGAACGCTCGAAGATGATGCCAGTGTGGCGCTGAAGCGATTGCGGCAGGAGCTTGGCCGACAGAAGGAATCGATCCAGGGATCGCTCGAGCGCTTTATTCGTGCGCATCGAGACGATGGCGTGATGCAGGATGACTATGTCACTGTTCGTGGAGATCGTTTTGTTGTGCCGGTGGCAACGAACTTCAAAGGCCGGGTGCAGGGGGTGGTGCACGGGGCAAGCGGTTCTGGTCAGACCGTCTTCGTTGAGCCGCTCGAAACGATTCAACTCAACAACGAACTGGTGCGGCTGATTGAAGAAGAGTTGCGAGAGTGCCACCGGATTTTGCGGGAGTTGACCGCCAAGATGCGAGAGCAACATTTGGAGATTGCGCAGGCGGTAGATGTAATGGGTGCGCTGGAATTCGTGTTTGGCAAGGCGCGTTTTGGTGCTGAGTTTCGATGCACGATCCCCGAATTTTCGACGGAATTGCAGCGTAGGTTGCATCTTAAACAAGCGCGGCATCCGCTGCTTACCGACGTGTTGAGGCGCAAACGGCAGAGTGCCGTTGCGCTTGATCTCGATCTCAACGAATCACGGAGAACCTTGTTGATCAGCGGGCCAAACACGGGTGGAAAAACCGTGGCTATGAAGACAGTGGGTTTGCTTGCGCTTATGGCGCAGAGTGCGCTGCCGGTGCCCGCGACTGAGGCGACGTTGCCTATCTTTGACCAGATCCTGGCCGACATTGGTGACAGCCAATCGATTGAGACCAGCCTGTCGAGCTTTAGCTCTCACATGCGCCATGTTGCGGAGCTGCTCGAAGAAGCAACTCCGGAGAGTCTGGTGATCCTTGACGAAATTGGGAGATCGACCGACCCCGAGGAAGGGGGTGCGCTCGGAGTTGCGATTGTGGATCGCTTTCACCGCGATGGCTGCTTCACGCTCGCGTCAACGCACCTGCTTGCGCTCAAGATCTACGGCGTGAATCATGACAGCGTGCTGAGCGGATCGATGGGGTTTGATGATTCCACTTTGCTGCCTACCTTTGAGTTGAGAGTGGGGGCACCCGGCAAGTCCGCTGGCCTTGATACTGCTGCACGTTTCGGAATCCTGCCCGAGGTAATGGAGCGCGCGCGGGCCTCGATGAGTACTCGAGATCAGGACATTTCGAAATTCCTGAATGAGCTGCACCAAAAGCTCGAATCGGCGACTGTGATCGAGAGCGAATGGCGCACGAAGAATGAGGAATTGTTGCGTCGCGAGCGGGATCTCGAAGATCGTTTTCAGAAGCGCGATTCGCAGCGGGTTCGAGAGTTTGAAGCCAAGACGAGCAAGTTGTTGAATGAGTTTGACCGCAATTCGCGAGCGACGATTGAAGACATCAAGACGAGCACGGACACACGCAAGGCGACAGAGCAGGCGCAGTTAAAGGCAGCACGATTCAAGCGGGAATTCCAGGCTGAAGTTCAGAGCGCGATACGGCCGGAAGGCCAGTCTGCTTTGCCGAGCGGGCCGAAACTGGTTGTTGGAGCGAAGGTGCGTGTCGAAGGGATTCGCGAGCCAGCGCAGGTGTTGCGTCTGCTCGACAACACGAAGGTAGAGGTGCAGGCTGGTTTTTTGAAAATGCAGGTGGATCGCGAGGAAATTCTTGAGGTAATGACAGATGCAGCTGCTGGATCTGCGACGAAGAAACTACCGGGCAATGTACGTTTTGAACCGGGGCCAAGCTGGGATACACCGACGCGCGAAATCAATGTGATCGGACAGAATTCAGAAGAGGCCCTCGATAACGTAGATCGCTTTCTAGACAAGGCGTCACTCGGTTCGATTGCCCGCGTGCGGATCATCCATGGGCACGGCTTCGGAGTACTAAAAAAGGCCATCCAGCAGATGTTGGGTAAACATCCGCATGTGGCCAGATACTTTGCTGCAACTGCAGCGGAGGGTGGCACAGGCGCCACCATCGCCGAGTTGCGTGATTAACCTACGTAGGCTATGCAGTCGATTTCGACCTTCATGGCCGGGTTGGCGAACTTGCAGCCAATGGTAGTGCGAGCGGGTCGGTCCTCGCCAAAAAACTCAATGTAGACTTCATTCATCCGGGCGAAATCGCGCTCGTCGGAGAGGTAAACGTTTACCTTTATGACTTGGGCCAGTGAGGCCCCGGAGCCATCGAGAATTCTCTTGATGTTGTTGAGTGTCAGACGAGCTTCATGCTGAATGTCGCCGTAACTCATTTCTGTTGTGGCCGGATCCATGGGGATCTGGCCTGAAACGAAAATGAACCCGCCAGCCTTGACGGCTGGCG
>JANXLY010000013.1 GCA_025354885.1 Acidobacteriota bacterium
ACTATGCTCGTCCTCATCGGCGTCCTCCTCTGGGTCGCCGAACGCTACAGCAAGCGCACCAGACACATCGGCGAACTCACCCTCGCAGACACCCTTATGATCGGCACTTCTCAAGCCCTCGCACTTGTCCCTGGCACCTCCCGCAGCGGCATCACAATATCTACCGGCCTCTTCCGCGGACTCACTCATTCCGCCGCCGCCCGCTTCTCCCTCCTCCTCTCAACTCCCATCATCGCCGCTTCCGGCCTCAAGTCCCTTTACGACCTAAAAAAACACGGCCTTAGCGACGGCATGCAGGCTCCCTTCCTGATCGGAATCCTCGTTAGTGGCGTCGTCGGCCTTGCGGTCATCGCCTTCTTCCTCAGGGTCATCCGCAAGCACGGACTCACCCCCTTCATCGCATACCGCATCATTTTTGGTATATTTGTGGTCGCTCTGGCTGTTGTCCGCTTACGCGGATGAAGCTTTTAGGTCCAACTCAACACAAACGCCTCAACGAGGCGATTGCCTTTCTGTTTTTATTCATCGGCTTGGCCATAATACTGAGCCTTGTTTCCTACTCGGCTGTCGATCCCAGTTGGAACACAGCTACCGGCGTCACCCAACCTTCCAACCTGATGGGCCGTTTCGGCTCTCACCTCAGCGACCTCTGCTTCCAGCTATTCGGTCTCTCCAGCTTCGCCATTCCGATTCTAATTCTCCTCCTTGCCTGGAAGTGGATGCAGTCCCAACCCATCGCAACCGCTGGTGTTAAAGTTGGCGGTGCCTGCCTCTTTGTACTCGGTGCCTGCACCAGCTTCTCGCTCGCCCCCGGTGCGCGAGCCTTCTCTGGCTCCATTCCTGCCGGCGGCTTGTTCGGCATGGTGCTCGCCGATTCGCTCGTCTTTTATCTCAACTTCACGGGTGCCGCACTCCTCACCGCCACCATCCTCGTCGTCTCTTTCTATCTCATCTCCACCTTTTCGGTCGCCATCCTCCTGCAGTGGCTCGCCATCCCCACCGCCATCCTCAAATCACTAGGCCGCTACCTCGCCAAACTCAGGCTGCCCAAATTCCAGCTCTTCAACCGTAAGCCCTCACTCCCAAGCTCTGCGAAGCCAGCTTCTGAGGAACTGCTCTCCCCCGTGCAGCGCCGTCGCACTCCGCCACGCCGCGCCGAAGACGAAGCGCACGATCTCCCTCCCTGGGAAACAAAAACGTTCGCTTCTACCTCTCCCTCCATCGCTTCTTCCGCAACTGACGAGAACCATCCCGATGCCCCCATCGACATTGATTTCATCCCCATCAAGCACCTTGCCGACATCCTGGCACCAACGGAGCCCGCAGCCCCTCCTGCCAGCAGCGCGAGCGTCGTCCTCACACCTACCAAGTCCCGCGCTAAAGTAGCCAACGCCAACACCCTCTACAAGCTGCCCCCCACCGGAATGCTCAGCGAGCCCCAGGCCCGCAGCATCTTCGATTCCCAGGAACTCCGCGACACCGCCAGCCGCATCAAAGAACGCTTCGAAGAATTCGGCGTCCTTGGCAACGTCGTTCAGATCAACCCTGGCCCTGTCGTCACCACTTTCGAATTCAAGCCCGAAGCCGGCATCAAGTATTCGAAGATCACGAACCTCACTGAAGATCTCTGCCTCGGCCTCCAGGCGGAATCGATCCTCATTGAGCGCATCCCGGGAAAACCCACCATCGGCATCGAAGTCCCCAACAAGAACAGCGAAGTGATCGCTCTCCGCGAAGTCCTCGAAGGCGACGATTTCCAGAGCGCCACTTCCCCCCTCACTATGTCTCTCGGCAAAGACATCAACGGCCGCATCAAGATCTTCACCCTCGACACCATGCCACACCTGCTCGTCGCCGGCTCCACCGGTTCGGGCAAGTCCGTCATGCTCAATTCCATGATCATGAGCGTCCTCTACAAATCGACGCCTGACGAAGTCCGGATGATCATGATCGACCCCAAGCGCGTCGAACTCGGCATCTACGAAGACATCCCCCACCTGCTCACGCCGGTGATTACCGATCCGAAAAAAGCCTCCAACGCCCTCCGCAACGCGGTGCTCGAAATGGAGCGCCGCTACAAGCTTCTCGCCTCCCGTGGTGTGCGCAACATCGATCAGTTCAACCGCAAAATGCGCCAGATGGCCAACGAGCCCCGCAGCCTCTTTGAGGATGACAACCCCGAGCCGATGCTCGAAGAAGACATCCGGCCTCTGCCCTACATCCTCATCATCATCGACGAACTTGCCGACCTCATGATGCTCGAACGCAACAACGTCGAAACCTCGGTCGCTCGCCTCGCCCAGATGGCCCGCGCTGTCGGCATGCACTTGGTGCTGGCGACGCAGCGACCCTCGGTTGACGTTATTACCGGAGTCATCAAAGCGAATTTCCCCGCGCGAATCAGCTTCCGTGTCGCCACTCGTGTCGACTCGCGCACCATTCTCGACACCATGGGTGCAGAGCATCTCCTCGGCAAGGGCGACATGCTCTTCCTGCCGCCAGCCTCCTCGCGACTCCACCGCGTCCACGGCGCCTATGTTGGCGAATCCGAAATCAATTCTGTGGTCGAATTCTGGAAGCGCCAGGCCAAGCCAGAATACGACCAGAGCTTCCTTGTTGCCCCGCCTAGTGAGGATGCCGACGAGCCTCTCGACGAAGACGGCAACGAAGCTGATTCCGATCCTCTTTATGGCGATGCAGTAAAAGTCGTCTGTGAAATGGGTAAGGCTTCCACTTCGATTCTCCAGCGCCGCTTGCGCCTGGGTTATGGACGCGCCGCGAGAATGCTCGATCGCATGCAGAAGGAAGGCATCATCGGCCCCCCCGATGGTTCCCGTCCTCGCGAAGTGCTAAAACACCCCGACTGGCTCAACCGCGACATGCGCCTCGAAGCCGTCGAAGACGACTAGGGGCTGAATCTCAGTCAATGCGGGAGTGTCGTGTTAAGATGACACTGTTATGTGGGGTAGTCGTGTTTTTTTGGCGATCATCACGATGGCTGGCCTGCTTTTCCTTCCGCCACTCGTCATTGCGCAATCTACTAAGGCCGAGCTCTTCGGAGTCCTTCGCGACTCTTCCCGCCTGCCTCTAAGCGCGGCGCTGGTCGAACTCACCAACAGCGCAACCGGCCTCACTGCCTCCGCAACAACATCGCAAGCCGGCAACTTCCAGTTCCTGGCTCTGCCCGCCGGACCATACAAGCTCAAAGTCTCCAAAGCGCAATTTGCCCCGCTAATTAAGGACGGAATCACTTTGCGCGTCGGAGACCACATCGAGCTGGCCCTGGCGCTCACCCTCGGTGATACGAATCAGGTTGTCGAAGTAAACGCCGCACCGCCTTTGCTGCAATCCACTCGCGGCACTGTCAGCTTCGTTCTGGAACAAAAAAAAGTCGTCACTCTCCCGCTGGACGGCCGCAACTTCGTTCCGCTGATCGCGCTATCCCCTGGCGTAAATCTGCCGCCTGGCAGTCTCCTCCCCCGCATCAACGGTAGTCGCCCGCGAGTCAGTGAGTATATCTACGACGGCATCAGTGTTCTTCAACCAGAACCCGGCCAGGTGCCTTTTTATCCGGTCATCGACGCGATTGAAGAGTTCCGTGTAGAAACAAACAGCTACTCGGCAGAGTATGGTCGATCAAACGGAGGCGTGATCCTGGTCCATCAAAAATCCGGCGCCAACATGCTGCACGGTACCCTCTTCGAGTTCTTCCGTAACGAACAACTCAATGCGCGAAACTTCTTCGCCAGCAGCGGCACTAAGCCCCGATTCCGTCGCAACCAGTTCGGCACTGTCCTCGGTGGACCCATCCAGAAAAACAAAACGTTCTTCTTTTCCGATTGGCAGAGCACGCGCCTCAACACTGGAGTGATTCGCACCAGCACCATTCCTTCCATTCTGCAGAAGCAGGGCCGCTTCACCACCCCGATCTTTGATCCCGCCACGACCCGTCAAACTTCCGTCGGCTACTTGCGCGATGTCTTTCCGGCCAATGCCATCCCCGTCAATCGAGTAGATCCCGCCGCTCAAACCGTCTTGGGACGTTACCCTGCTCCAAACGTCTTCCCGGAGACTGCCAACAACTACCGGCGCATCGGCAACGATGACACCGTAGCCGATCAGTTCGACGGACGACTAGACCGCTACTTCGGCACAAAGCATCGCGGCTTCGGCCGCTATTCATTTCTCCGCGACAACAGCAGACCAACTACAGCTCTCCCGGATGGCAGCGGCAACATCAGCACCGGCATCATCGGCAACACCCTCACCAGGGCCGACAGCATGGTCGCTGAGCACACTTGGAACTTGACGCCATTTTCCGTCAACCAGTTCCGTATTGGTTACACGCGCAGAAAATCCGATCGTAATTCCTTACGAACCGGGGTGCCCATAAGTCAAGCGACGCTCATCCCCAACATCACTGCTTCTTCCTTTTCCGATGTTCTGCCTACCTACGACATCGTCGGCATTCAACAATTGGGTCCGCCCGGCTCGAGCAACGCCAACTTCAAAACTTCTGTCACCCAGGTCATTGATAACTACGCTTGGGTTCACAGCGGGCACAGTCTAAAGGCCGGTGCCGACATCCGAATCGAGACTCTGGATGTCCTACAACCCACCAGTCCCACCGGAAATTTCCAGTTCACCAGCATCTTTACCGGCGCCCTTGCTCCTTCGGGCGCAATCATGGCGAATACAGGCAGCAGCTTCGCTTCCTTCCTGCTCGGCCAAGTAGGACGCTTCAGCATCGATTCGCAGCCTGAACAACTCAAGCCTCGCGCGAAAATTGCCGAGTTCTTCCTGCAGGACGATTGGCGGGCATCCAGCCGCCTTAGCCTCAATCTGGGTCTGCGCTACACCTTGAATTTTCCCTCCACCGTGCTCAACAACCGGGGGGCCGTTTTCAACCTCGCCAATCAGAACCTGGATTTCCTCGGCGCAAATCGCTCTCCCCGCTCCGCCCGTAATTTGGAGAAGTTGAATTTTGCTCCTCGCCTCGGACTAGCTTATAAGCTCACGGATTTATTCGTCCTCCGCTCAGGATATGGCTTGAACTGGATCGAGCAGGCTGGCCTCACCACCCCCTTCACAACACCGCTTTTCCCCTTCATCGAGACTCTGGGTCAACAGTCCCTCGACAATATATATCCCGCCTTTACGCTTTCCCGTGGACCCAGCGTTCAGCTGCAAACCCCGAATACCAACTCTGGCCTCGGTCAAGGCGTATTCGGAGTGCAACGCAATAATGGCAGCGGCTACGCGCAACAGTGGAACCTGAGCCTCCAAAAAACCTTCGGCGCAAACTGGAGCATCGAGCTTGGTTACCTGGGCTCGAAACTCACCCGCCTCGGAGTGCCCGACGTCAATCTGAATCAGCTCACCGTAGAGCAACTCGCCCTCGGATCACAACTCACAAGGCAGGTCGCGAATCCTTACTACGGCGAGATTCCCGCCAATACTTCTCTCGGTACCCCCACAATCGCCAGTGGCCAACTTCTTCGCCCCTATCCGAAATTTACGACTGTGTCGCTCTATCGCAACAACATCGGCCACTCCACATATCACTCCCTGCAGTCGCGTATTGAAAAACGATTTTCGAGCGGCCTTAGCTTCACCGCAGCCTATACATTTTCTCGCTTGATCGACGATGCCGGCGCTGTCTTCGACTCCGCTCTGCTCGCCGGCCCGGTCACAAACTTCCAGGCCGCAGACAGTTTCAACAAACGCCTCGAGAAAGATGTTTCCACCGGAAACATACCTCACATCTTCTCTACTGGATTCGTATACCAGCTTCCTTTTGGCCGCATTCTCAAGGGTTGGCAAATCGCCGGCATTGCGCGATCCCAGTCAGGGTCTCCCATCCCCGTCACTCAGGCAACCAATCTGAATGCCTTCGCCGGCTTCGGCATCCAGCGGCCCAATCGTCTGGCCGACCCCACTTTCCCTGAAGGCCAGAGCAGCACCGCTCGCTGGTTCAACACTGCTGCTTTCTCTCAGGCTCCCCAATTCACCATCGGGAACAGTTCTCGCAATCCAGTCTCGGGCCCCGGATACAACACCCTCGATCTCATGCTCGGCAAGTCCTTCCAACTCACAGAACGCGTCCGCGCTGAGTTTCGTGCCGAAGCCTTCAACACAACCAACACTCCGCCGCTTGGTAATCCCAACGGCAGCTTCGGTAGCGCCGCCTTCGGAACCATCGCCACTGCACTCGACCCTCGCGTCTACGAACTCGTTCTCAAGCTACACTTTTGAGCGTCTGGAGAAAGCGAACCCATGGACAACCAGATTCAAAATCAACTCAGCACGATTCGGCAAAGCCGCGGTCTGGCAGCCGCCGATCTTGCAAAGCGCATTGGTGTAAGCCGGCAGACTATTTATGCGATTGAAGCTGGTTCTTTCGTTCCTAATACTGAAGTCACTTTGAAACTGGCTAGAGAACTGGAAGTGCAAGTTGAGGAATTATTCTCGCTCAACTCCACCAAGCCCGAAATTCCAGCCGCAATGCAATCCGAGATCCTATGCGCCACTCCAATGAAAAAAGGCCAAGCCGTTCGCATCTGCCAGGTCGGCACTCGCCGAGTCAGTATTCCCGTCAATGCCTCACCCTATTATTTGCCTGAGGCAGACGGAGTCATCTCAAAACTCAGCCGCTCCCCCGGCAAGGCCGAGTGCGCTGCTTTCGCCAAAGAAGAGAGCCACCCCAAAAAGCTCGTCCTCGCAGGCTGCGACCCCGCAATCGGGCTGGTGTCGAGCATGGTAGAAAAATTGAGCGAAGTCGAAGTTGTCTCAGCCGCAGCATCCAGCAAACTCGCACTCCAGTGGTTGAAAGAAGGCAAAGTCCACATTGCCGGCTCTCATCTCGAAGATCCAAAAACTGGCGAATTCAATCTGCCCTATCTCCGGTGCGAATTTCCCGATGACGATTTCGCCGTAGTCAGCTTTGCCCGCTGGGAAGAAGGCTTCGTCACCGCATCTGGCAATCCCAAAAATCTGAAAAAGGTAGAAGATCTGGCAAAGAAGTCGGTGCGTTTCGTGAACCGCGAGTCCGGTTCCGGCAGCAGGGCTCTTCTTGATCGTTTGT
Source organism: Acidobacteriota bacterium (assembly GCA_025354885.1). Taxonomy (GTDB): domain Bacteria; phylum Acidobacteriota; class Terriglobia; order Bryobacterales; family Bryobacteraceae; genus Bryobacter. The sequence continues at coordinate 7,085 of JANXLY010000013.1, forward strand.
TAAAAGCTGCTGGCCTTCCTTCGGGCAAAGTATCAGGCTATGACCGTATCGCTTACGGCCATCTGGCCGTCGCCTACCTGGTGCTGATTGGCGAGGTGGATTGCTGTCTCGCAACGCGATCTGCGGCTCAAACCTTTCAACTCGATTTTGTCCCGCTGCAAAGTGAGCGCTACGATTTCGTCATGCGCCGCGAAACGTTAGCAATGCCGCTAGCTCAAGCTTTCCTCGATGTCCTGCAGCGCGCGACGCTACGACGCAAGCTCGAAGTCCTCGCCGGTTACGACACTTCACAAACTGGAGTTGTCC
>JANXLY010000087.1 GCA_025354885.1 Acidobacteriota bacterium
CTCGAGGACGAAAAGCCCTCTTTCGCCCGTCAGGAAGCTCAGGAAATTCGCCTCTGCTCGCTCTTCCAGCGCACCCTCTCCCGTCTCCAGCAATCCCGCAAAGACGCCGAACAGCAAAAAATCAGGAACGAAACCAATTTCGAAGTAACCGCTTTACACAGAGCGATTTAGGACCCACCCAACATCGCGCACTTAACATCCCCCAACAACTCCAGACCTTAGCCGCATAGTAAATCCCGGCTAGATACAAGTTTCGAGCTACCCAACGCTCACCAGCTCTCTGACAACTGAATCCGAATTTCTCACTCCAGCCGGGCCTACGCCCAAACTCCGCCCGGCTGGACGAAGGCACAAACATCCCCTTCAGTTACTTGCCCGCCTGTGACGCTTATCCCCCGCATTTCAGGCGGGCTCCTTCTAGCCACAGTTCTGCAAAATAGGCTGCTGTCCGCACCGCCGGATCTGGTGCGGTTGAAGCTGGTGCAAAACATCAAAGGGCGGTCAGCGCGAAAGCTACATGACGAATTTCAGGAGCTAAAGAAGCGCTACTGGGCGCAGCATCTGTGGCCGCGGTGCATGAGAAGACGATCCACCCGTTTCCTCTGAGTGACTTAAACATGGGTGACTTGGAGGCTCTGGCCCCCAGAACTTGCAAAAAGGAAAATGTGGTTCCACAATGGTCCCTTGGACATTACCGTCAAGCGAATACCGGATGAAATTTACAAAGTGATCAAGCGCGAGGCGAAAGAACAAGGGCGTAGCCTCAATGCTGAAATCATCCGCACCCTCGAAGCCGAGGCAGTTGAAATCGAGCGGCGCCGCAATCTCGGGGCACTGCGCAAAAAACTGGATCGCTTCGCTCAATCTCTTCCAGCGCTCAGCAACAGCGCACCGCTCATCCATCGCGATCAGGATCGATAACTAATGCCGGAAAAGCTGGTCATCGATTGCAGCCGATGGCGATCTGGCGAACTCACCCTCATCGCTCCAAACCTTCTTCTTGCAGAATTCGCCAGTCTCCTGGCAAAGCGAAGCCGCCGGAAGGAGCTTTCTGAACAGCAGTCAAAACTTGCGTTTCAACTCATGGTCCGCTCCTCGCCGATTCTCTACGACATGCGGCCGCTTCTTCCGCTTGCCCTTGACCTCTCGCTGCAACATCAGTTTCTCTATGGGACGCTGTATATCTGGCCCTTGCGATCGAACATAATTGCTCCTTCATCACTGCCGACGCTCGCCTCTTCCGCAGCGGCAGGACCCATCACCCGGCAATCAGCCTACTAGCCTGAACCTTCCCCGCCTCAAGCAAGAATTTCCCGCACAACCGTCCCCGCCACGTCCGTCAGCCTGAAATCCCGACCACTATAGTTGTACGTCAGCTTCGTATGGTCGATCCCCATCAAGTGCAAAATCGTCGCATTCAAATCATGGTTGTAGCAGCGCTTCTCAACAGCCCTGAAGCCAAAATCATCCGTGGAACCATAAGTAATCCCACCCTTTACCCCACCGCCCGCAAGCACCACACTAAACCCATAAGAGTTGTGATCCCGTCCATTGTGAATCTTCGTAATCGAGCCAGTCTCCACCGCCGGCGTCCTGCCAAATTCCGTCCCAATGACAACCAGCGTTTCCTCAAACAAACCACGCGCCTTCAAATCTTCAATCAGAGAAGCCACACCCGGATCTGTCTTCGCCGCGAGCCTCCGGTGCACCAGAATATCTTCGTGGTTATCCCACGGCTGACTATTGCCGTAATAAATCTGCACCATCCGCACTCCGCGTTCCACTAGCCTGCGCGCCATCAGACAACTCCGGCCAAAATCGTTGTCTCCATAACGCTCGCGAGTCGGCTCATCCTCCTTGCGTACATCAAACGCATCCGGTGCCTCCGTCTGCATTCGGAACGCCGTCTCCATTGCTTCAATGGAACCCTCCAACTGCGAATCCTTGCCTCTCGCTGCCAGATGCTCGCGATTCAACCGCGCGAGTAAATCCAACTGCCGGCGCTGCGCCGCCGCATCCGCTTGCGGCTTCACATGGCGAATCAACTTGTACGGATCTGCCTCTTCATTCTTCAAAAATGTGCCCTGAAAAACTGCCGGCAAAAACGCACTCGACCACAATGGCGGCCCCACCACAGGCACTCCCGGACACAACACGACAAAGCCCGGCAGGTTCTTGTTCTCGGTCCCCAACCCATACATCAACCAACTCCCCAAACTCGGTCGTCCAGGCTGAATCGCCCCGCAATTGATCATGAACAACGACGGCTCATGATTCGGCACATCCGTATGCATACTGCGAATCACACAGCAGTCATCCATCAATTTCCCCAGGCGCGGAAAGATCTCCGACACCTCCGTCCCGCACTTCGAACTCCGCTGA
>JANXLY010000146.1 GCA_025354885.1 Acidobacteriota bacterium
GGACAGTCGTGGCTTGGACAGTAGTGGCTTGGACAGTCGTGGCTTGGACAGTCGTGGCTTGGACAGTCGTGGCTTGGACAGTCGTGGCCTGGGCAGTCGTGGCCTGCGCAGTCGTGGCTTGGACAGTCGTGGCCTGGGCAGTCGTGGCTTGGACAGTCGTGGCCTGGGCACGGTCGCGGCGGGCGTCAGACCATTTATCATTTTGTAGCAGCCGAATGCCGCTGTTCCGAGCGTTTGATGGCGCACCTGCTGGCACAGCAGCCGCGCGAGAGTGCTCATGAAATTGTGGTCCAGATTGGCGAACGAAAGCCAATTCATGCCGAACTCGAATCGGCCGGCTACGAAGTGCGTTTTGAGGCTACTCCTGCAGCATCCGGTGTAGAAACTGCCCCGTGGCTGCTGGTGAGAGAATCCGACGGCAACGTGAGTTATTCGGGTGGCTACGAGCCAGCTCCATATTGGGAATCAAGAATCTTATTCCAGGTCGAGCACCGCATCTTGCGGGCCGCTTTACCGTCCACAGGTTGCGCAACTTCTTCGAAATTGCGTGTTGAGAATATTGCTCATCACAGAATTTTCAGATTTATTTTCGTAACCTAACCCGCTGAAAACAAACCAAACGCTCCTCCCACTCCCTCAAACACAGTTCGCCCGTCTGCTACATTCTGTAATCGAGAACGCGCCCGCAAGCCATCCGGCCTGCTGGCGCGTTTTCTATTTCAATCAGTAAAGGAAATTTCCAAATGTCATCACAGCTAAAACAAGAAGCAAACCGCGCCAACGCGCAAAAATCAACCGGCCCTACTTCACCAGAAGGCAAGGCCAACTCGTCCCGCAACTCCGTAGGGCACGGTCTCCATGCCAGCCCCAACACCCTCTTCGCTTCCGACACAGAAGCACATAATAACTTCGCGCAGCACATCCAAAAGCTGCGCAAAGACTGCCTCCCTGAAGGCGCACTCGAAGAAGAAACTTTCCGTCGCTACGCCTTCGCTACTTTTCAGATCAACCGCGCTCAAGGCCTCGAACTCCAGGCGCAAGACCGCTGGGTCAACGACCCCGATCACCCCAAATGGTTCTCTCAAATGGAACGCTTCATCAAGCTCGGAGCCCTGCAGGAACGCCGAGCCGACAAAGCACTCAACGAACTCCGCAAACTCCAGCGCGACCGTTTCGCCGCCCTCGAAGTTCAAGGTGAAATCTACGCTTACGGCAAAGAAGTGAATTTCTCGAAGGTCCTACCCATCGACGACCTCCGCACCCAAAACCTCTACAAAACCAGTGCCGGCCTGATCGCAATCTCTTTGTTAGCAACAACCGAAGAAGCAAAAGCGATTGCCAAAACAAAGCCAACCCCGGTCGGAGAAGGTGACGATTACATCAAGCTCTCCGACGAAGACCTCATCCGTCTCGGCGTAGAAGCCGGCCACCTCAAACTCTAACCAAACAAACCCAACCCTCGTGGCCCAAGGGCCACTCGATCTTTGACATTCCGCCAGAAAAAGGCCGACCACTGCCTCGCCTGTCCACTGACGCCAGCATTGTCTTCAGGCGAGGCCTCGAGGCGTCTTGCACAGCCAGTTGCAACCAAACGAACCCAAAACGGCGGGCCTGTCGCTACCGACACAGGAAGTGTCTTGAGGCGAATCCCTGAGCTGCCTTGCATCATCTAGGCAGGTCCGTCTAAAGCAGCAACTGCCGAAGCAAAACGCTGCAAAAAAGCGAAGCCAGACGCGAAGTGTGGATCTCTCTAAGGATGGAAACCAGGATTATGCAGCTCAAATCAAACGAAGCCAAAGCACTTGCCAAACGAGGAGCCGAAGGCTCTTAAACTTCCAACTCCTATCACTGCCAACATTAGGTCGACGCTCGCACTGCGCTTTTGCTGCCCTTTCTCAACCAGTCTGCTGCGCCCCGCGCATCGCGCGTTACCAGTTCGCTCCAACTTCCCGCCAGCAGTCCCGTCACATTCGCCACCGCAAAGCTGATCCCCTGTAAGTTCCGCTCTCGACTCACTCCGGGAATCTCCCGCGGATAAGGGCTCGCCGCAAAACGCATCCCTGCGATCTCCCGCCGCTCCTCCCGTTCCAGCGTCGCATCCAGTTCAATCCCAATCACTCCTGGTAACACTCCCGGATACGCTTCTGCTCCATTCGCACTCGCCGCACTTACCCAGATGGCTCCCCGCTGCACCCACTCCGCCAGCCGCCCGGCATGCCCCGCATTCGTCGTCCCCAAGCTCAAATTAATCAATTCCGCACCCTGTTCAAGTGCCCATTCCACTCCCCGCAAGATCACATCGAGATTCGTCCGTAACCCGCCTTCAAAAATCTTCACCGCCAGAAATTCAGCTTCCGGTGCCAAAGCCCGGATCGCACCTGCCACGGCCGTCCCGTGTCCCATGCGGTCCATCCATTCCGTCTCCGATCCCACGCCCGTCGCATTGAATCCCGCCTTCACGCCCATGACATGCGGATGCGACGCATGAATACCACTGTCGAGAATTGCAACCCGCGCAACGCCGCTCACCCTAGCTCCAATACTGTATCTGCGATCTCTCGCAACTTCACACGATGCGTTATAACGATCAAAGTTGTCTCCGGCAAATGCCGTCGCAATCCATCCGTCACCAGCTTCTCGCTTGCCTCGTCCAGTGCCGCCGTAGGTTCATCGAGCACCAGCACTCGAGGTTTTCGCAACAGTGCCCGCGCAATCGCCAGCCTCTGCCGCTGCCCCGCACTCACCGCAAGGCCGCGCTCCCCCACTGTCGCATTCAGATCCGCAAAAGTCTCCGCCAGTCCAACACTCCTAAGCGCCGCCCGCAACTCTTCATCTGTTGCCGCAGCATCTCCATAGCGCAAATTCTCCGCCACGCTTGCCGGAAACATCCATGGCGACTGCTCCACCACGCACACCACACGCCGCAGGTCTTCGAGGGCAATCTCCTTCAAATCCAATCCGTCCAGCCTCACTACTCCAGCCTCAGGGTCATAAAAGCGCAGCAGTAAATCCGCCAGCGTACTCTTGCCCTGTCCGCTTGGTCCCAGCACCAGCCCGATCTGACCTGCTTCCACTTTCCAGTTCACCGCCTCCAGCACCGGCCGCTCCGCCTGATAGCGAAAACTCACCCCACTCAATTCCACTTCACCCCTTACATCGTCCAACTTCCTTGCACCCACTGCTTCCAACACTTCCGGCTTCACAGCGAACAACTTCTCCACCCGCTCCAGCGACACTTCCGCCGTCACCAGGTTCGTGTACATCCCCATCAATCCCTGCACAGGCCCAAGCAGGCGCATGTGATATGCGAGAAACGCCACCAGCGTTCCCACGCTCATCGTCCCCGCAATTACTTGATTTCCTCCAACCCAAAACACCGCTGCCGTAGACAAGGCAAGCAGCATCCCTGGAAATCCCGACCCGCTATAAGAAATCAGCTGCATCTTGAGCAGCGCCTTCACATAGCCGTCATTGCGCGATGAAAAAAGTTCCCCTTCCCGCTTCACTGCGTCAAACGCCGTCACCACACGATGCCCCAACAGCGTGTTTAGCAGAAAGCTTCCGATCTCGGCCGACTTCTCCCGCATCTCTCGCACCCTTTCCACGAGCAGCCTGCGAAACCACCACGAGACTCCAATCGCTGCCGGCAACACCGCCACACCCACCGCAAACAGCTTCAAATCCATACCAACCAGAATCACCACGCTCCCCACCAGAAACCCAACATTCCCGAGAACACTCAAAAGTGCATCTGCCACTACCCGCTGAATCTCGCTGATGTCGTTATTCAGGCGCGAAAGTATATCGCCCGTCTTCCACTCCGAATGAAAGCGAGGCGACAAGCTGTGCAGGTGCCGCAACAAATCGCTCCGCATCGCAAACAATACTCTCGTCGAAATCCTCGTATAGAGGTACCCAGCGCTCACATTGAAGCCAAAAGCGAGAACACTCGTCGCCACCATCAAGCCCGCCACATGCCAAAGCGCCTGAGTATCCTTCTTGAGCAATGCCTCATCAATCAGCAGCTTGGTCAGATAAGGCTGCACAAGACTCAGGGCTGTTGAGGCCAATCCGATCCCCGTCACAAAGAGAAGCCCCGCAAGATGCGGGGCCAGATAAGGCAAACAAAAAGCGTACCGCGCAAATCTCTTCATCAGCCCGGCAACACCACCATGTTCGAAGTCATGTCCAGGTTCACGTCCAGGTCCCTCACCAGCTTCATCGTCGCTGCATCATACATCTCCACGGTGTTTCCTGCCCCATAAATGTAGAGCAGCTTGCCATCAGAAGACATGTTGAATTCAAAGCGGCTCCGTCCATCGAATTCCTGCTTCCGTACCACCTGCTTTGAAGCGATGTCGAAGCTCCAGAATTCGCAGCGCCGGTTCGGGCCCATGCCATTGAACGCAACCGTGTAACCGGTCTTCCGGTCTGGTGTAAGCCGCAGTCCAAGTGTTCCCGTTGTCGACGGACCCACCGGAGTAAACTCAAAAGTCCGCTGATTCAGGTCAAACTTCGCAAACCCGAAGGTCGTCTTGTGCACAATCGGATCCGTCGAATTGAAGAAGCCAAATACCGTGCCTCGCTCTTCATGGGGATCATCGCCCGGCCCGATCATGACCCGTTCCGCTCCAGGAAACATCGGCTTCGACAATTCAATCTTGTCGATTTCTTTGAAGTCGTCGGTGGAGTAAATGTAGACGTTTTCGCGGAACATGTACAGAAACTTTCCGTCCGGCGATACGCGCAAACCGCCACCACGCCCAGCACGCACGGGCTGGTCTTTCGGAAAGTCTACAAACTTTTCAAACTTGCCTTCGACCATATCGATCGTGGCCCACTGCGGTTTGCTCACTTCAAAGCGGTCGATCTTCTTCTCGACACTGTAAAGCATGGTGTACAACTTCTTGTCATCCGGCGAAGTCGCAAACCCGCTCAGCCGATACTTCTTGCTGCCAGCGTCCAGCTTGAAACTCCGCTCCAGCTTTCGTGTCGCTATGTCAATGATCTCCATGCCGCAATCCATCATGGAATGGACAATCAGCTTCTTGTGATCCTCGCTCAAAGAGATAGAACGTGGCACGTCCAGCTTCAGGTCAATCTCCGTCGCAACCTTTTTGGTTACCTCATCGATTACGATTACTTTCTTCTGCCAGCCGCCAACAAACAAAAGCCCAGGCTTGGCCGACTGCGCCGAAGCGATCCCCGCCGCCGCCATCGTTCCAAGAAAACTGCGCCTCTGCATTATGGGAACACCAGATCGATGTTGCGCCAATCCTTCGTTGCTGCTGCGCACTTCGAAGTCCAGTCCGGATAGTTGTTCAAATGGTCCGGTACCTGCGCCGGCCAATAGCAACTGATGTAACAGTCGTAAAGGTCACGCTCGACCGGCTGGCACAAGCCCGCTGTGCCGCCTGTTGAATCCACTTCCCACCCGGGTGAAAATACAATCGAACACCCCATCGGATAATGCGGTTTTTGTGCTGCATTGTTCTGTTGCAGAGCTTCAAAATCTCCGTCTGTCCTCGCCTGCAAATCGTCAATGCGGCGAGCCTTTTTGTTGATGGCGCGTAAATGCCTCATGATGCTTTCCTCTGCTCAAAATGGTTCAGGAAGCCAGGGTTGTGCGTTGCGATCTCACCGTAAATTCGTAGGCAAAGATCTGTCCAGCCGCGGATCCAGTCACAATAATGCAGGTTGGCGTGCCCTGTGTCTCCGTAGCGCACAAAAGCCTCGTGGTAACACCCGCCCGCGCATACCGGTCGAGCCCAGCAAGTAGCGCATTCGTACTTGGCGTTGACATGACCGTGCTTCAAAAATTCTTGCTGCTTCGCTATATCCATACCTTCCGAAACATGGCCCAGCTTATGTTCGTCGCTATCAACAAAGCGATGGCAGGGCGAAATATCTCCCGAAGGCCCAACGCCCAAAAGACCGAGACCAGCCCCGCAGGGATGCGACTTCGAAATCCCCTGATGCAGCTCGCTCAATGTGTCACTCACATTCGAAAACCCGTGCAGCTCATTGCGCAACGCATAGTCGCGATATTCATAAGCAAGGGTCTCAAACTGCGCCAGCACGTCGTTCAAGCCATTCTCGTTGATCGCGTAAAGGCGATTGGGCGAAGTTGTCACCGGGGCAAAACCCACTTCGTGAAAACCAATCTCATCCTTAAGATGCCTGAAGATCTTGATCACATCCTTCACGCCGTTCGTCAAGGTCACTCGCGCTGCGATCGGTCGCGTGTTGTGATTCTTTAGTAGTTCCTTAACCTTCGGAACGATAATGTCGTAGCTGCCCTTGCCGTTCGCAAATACACGCAACTGATCATTCATTTCCTTCGGCCCGTCCATGGATACCGTTACCCCGATTGCGTTGTTCGTCAGGTATTCGATAATGTCCGGCCGCAGGAGCGTCGCATTTGTCGTGAGCGAATAGTCAATCGATACGCCCCGCGCTGCAGCACCTGCCCTCGAGTAGTCGACAATCTCTTTCAGTAGTGGAAAGTTCATCAGCGTTTCGCCGCCAAAGAACGTAATGTGAACTGAATTCCGGCCTGCCGATTCCGTAAACAGGAAGTCGACACTTTGCTTGGCCGTCTCCAGTTCCATGAACTTCGCTTTGCCTTCAGGCGTCGCTACTTTGTCCTCGCCGTATTCGTAACAATACTGGCAGCTCAGATTGCACTGGTTCGTCAAATTGATCACGAGCGTCTGCAAAGGAAACTTCGCCGGCGCTTCGTCAATCGGTTCCTTCCAGCCGCCTTCCGGTCCGAATGCTCTTGCCCCGACCAGTTCCTGAACGCAATCCCTCGCGTCCTCCCGGGAAGCGCCCCCTGCCATCAGTTGTTCCAGCAATGCGAACGGCTCTTGGGGTTCTTCTTTGACGATTCCGATCGCCTTGAGTGATAGCTCGTCGAGAGCGAAGATTCCGCCACTCGGCACCAGGTAAAGAAAAGGATTCCCGCCTGCTTCGAACTGATGAAACTCGGATAAATGCAACTGCATGATTACTGCGCTACCTCAGGTTGATCCCACCGCATATATTGCGGCACAGTCACGATTAGATAGCACTTCGCCGTCAACGGCTTGCCATCTTTCTGTTTCGCTGCATCACCACCCCGATAGGTTGCTACAGCCCAGACATCTCCATAATTGTTGCGGCTGAATTGTCGTTTCGGATTCGGCCCTTCAACATTCGGCGTAAAGAGTCCTGATGGGTCCATCTTGCCGACAAACTCGATATCGTCGTCGCCAAGGATTGCGAAGAACTCTTCCAGTGACCAGTCCGCCTTTATCGGTCCCAGCTTGATATCGTCCGCCGTGTTCGGCTTGCCGTCAAGGCCACGGTTGTATCCAACTGCTTCAAATTGCGCGAAGCCTTTGGCGAACTTGCCGCTGCCTCCACCAAGTCGCGCCATCGCTGTATCAGTAGATACTTTGATGTAATCCACCGTGTCATAAACCGCAAGCGCTCCAGCCGCCACGCTTCTCTTCACCGCTATGTCACGCGGACCTAGCGCCGCCTTGTCGGCAACTTCCACTTCGAGCTCAATCGCGGAGCGCGTCTGGCTGACAATTCTCTTTATCGCCACTCCTGCGCCAAGGTCGATATCTTGCGTAGTCAGCCCGGCTGGAAACTGATCCCCAAGTATCTTGAAACTGCTCGTACTGCCTTTACGCAGAGCGGATACGGAAGAAACCAGGATCGTCGGTCGGTCCTCTGCCCGCACGAGTTTGACGTCGAAGCCAAATTCGTCGTAGGCACCCCAGAACCAGCGTCCTTCCAACGTACCCTGATCCCTCGATACCATCATCACTTCGCGCAATACGGAATCTCTAGCGCCACTTCTCCCGCGCCACGAAGAACCGGAATAAAGGACGCTCTTGCCCTCTCGTGTAACCGTCTCGCCGCTCGTAAGGCTCGTCATCGTCGAGCGGGTTACCCATTCATTTGGTGTCGCACCTGGCTCAATCGAGACTTCACCCGTGAACTGACCCTTGCCGGGCTGCGATGCACTCAACAACCAGCGGCCCGCCAGTTTCGCCTGTCTCCGTGAGGCCGTCCAATCAGCCCATTCCTTGGACTCGAGTGGGAAGTCCTTCTTCATTTGCTCGATCGCCTTCTCCACTGGAGTGCGAAGGTCCGTCCCCGGTGGCGGTGGAGGCATCGATGCCATGCGAGGCTGCCCGCGGAAGCTGTTCCATTCCACAACGGGGAAAAAGCCGATGTGCATATTTACCAGCAAATCCCACTCCGCAGGAGCGCGGCGCCAATTCATTGCCTGTCCATAGGGATGGCAACTTACGCAAGCCTCACGCACCACTTCTGGAAACTTTTCCTGGTCTAGGTGTCTCTTCTCAAAATAGTAAATCCCCGGTTTTGCTTCTTCGGGAGCTAGCCCGTGGTTATCGCTCAGATATTGCACAATCTTGCGTGCATCATCTGGAGCGAGTGTTAGGCCGTGCAGCCGAACCATCCGTTTGATAGCCTGCTGCCAGCCTTCTGGTGCGGAACGCAGCCAGGAGATTCGACTCAAGTTTCCCTTGTCATCCTTGCTATGGCATCCAGAACATTTCGCGACAACCAGCGGATCTGTGACGGGGATCTGGGCGAAGAGTCCAGATGCGAAAGCGATCAAGCCAACAAGCCTTCGCATATAGACGTTAGATATAGCATAGTGGTCGAACAGGATGAAGCTCCTCCACCAAAACTGGTAACCTCACCAGTAATGAAGCGTCGCGAATTTGTATCCGCTATTCCGGTGGCAGCAATGGCTGCCCAATCCGGCTCCGCAACGATCCTCAAGCCCAAGGCATTGCGCCCAGGGGATACCGTTGGCCTGATTAGCCCCAGCACCTTTGTTGCTGACCCCAACCAGCTGCAAACCATGCAGCTCACAGCGCAGATGTTCGGCTGGAAAACGAAGGTCGGCAAGCAGGTAGGCAGACGCGAATCGAAGCTTGGCGACAGCATCCCCGGCCGCATCGCAGACTTGCACGACATGTTCGCCGACCCTGAAGTCAAAGGCATCATCTGCGTTCGTGGCGGCTATGGCACACCGCAGCTTCTCGACGCTATCGACTACGAATTGATTCGCAAGAATCCGAAGATGCTTCTCGGCTATAGCGACATTACTGGCCTTCATCTCGCCATCCATCAGAAGACAGGCCTCGTTACCTTTCATGGCCCTACGGGGCTTTCGCCGTTTACTGAGTTTTCACAAAACTGGTTCCAGCGGGCGATCGATAACAAGCCCATGGGCGTGCTCGGCAACCCCACTGAGCGTAATGCCTTTCGCCCCATTCATCCACTGCGGACCGTTAAAGGCGGCAAGGCAAAGGGCAGACTCATTGGCGGAAACCTGAGCCTTGTCACTTGTCTGATGGGCACTCCGCACGAGCCAGATGTTCGCGGGAAGATCTTCTTCCTTGAAGATGTTGGTGAAGAGCCCTACCGCATGGACCGCATGTTGCAACAGCTGGCGCTGGCAGGCAAATTCGACCAATGCGCGGGAGTCATCATCGGCGAATGCGTGGATTGTGGCCCCCGCCAATTTGAACCCTCAATCACTTTCAATTACACACTTGGCGAAGTGCTGGATCGTGTCTTCGAAAAGGTGAAAGTGCCGGTCTTTCACGGTCTACTCATCGGACACACTCCCGACCAGATCACCCTTCCGATTGGCGTAATGGCTTCGATGGATGCGGACCGCAAAGTACTCATCATTGAAGAGGCTGCCGTCAGCTAGCGTGGTTGAAGATAAACACATTCCTTACGAAGTTCTGGCCCGCTACGTGTCGAATCAGATTGATCGGGACGAGCGAGAAAGTGTCGAGCGTCATTTCAAGGATTGCGCATTCTGCCGTCAGGACCTCGCGGACGCGCAAAGCTGGCAGGCACAGAATCCACTGCCCAAAAAGAAGAACTGGTGGCCCTTTAGGAGGTGATAATTGGCTGATTCCTTGGGCCCGGCGATTCGCTTCCGGCCAATGCTCATCGAGACTGCGCCCTGTAGAACACATAGAAAAACACCGTCACGCTGAGGCTTGCGACCAGACCAAGCAGCGATCTCAGTAGCGCCACCACTGGAACTACGTCCCCCAGGACGCCCGAGACAGTCCTGATGAAATCCGCCACAAGCAGAATAGTCAGCAGGAGCATTGCTATCGTCGCCAGAAATGCAGCATTCTTGAGTGTCATGTTTGCAGTATGCGCGCTCTCGGATTCTGGAGCAAGCGTCCGGCATCTCACAGGCTTCGATGGGGGTCAACACCTACGGCATCGTTTGGCGGAAGCCAGTGGGAGTCGAACCCACCAGAGACGCGGAGCGCCTCTCACTGGTTTTGAAGACCAGACCCAACACCGGCTAGAATTGGCTTCCGTCACAATAATTACATGCAAAGACGCGCACTGCTGGCTGCTCTGGTAACCAGCGCCAAAGGCCAATCGAAACTCCCCATCCTCGGCAGCGGGGAACATCGCTACGAAGCAACACACGACTGGGCCCAATTGCCATCCAACATTCGCTTTGGCAATACTCACGGTGTCATCATCACCGAAGACCGTCGAGTGATCGTCGCCCATACGGTGCATAAGAGCAGCGAGAGCCCCGACGCGATCTGCATCTTTGATGACAAAGGCAAGTTCATCAAGAGCTGGGGTGCTGACCTGCGTGGCGGTGCGCATGGACTCGTGTTGCGCAAGGAAGCTGCCACCGAGTTTCTCTATCACTGCGACAACGTAAAAGGCTTTGTCCGCAAAACCACTCTCGATGGAGAAGTTGTGTGGGTGATGCAGGCACCGATTGCCAGCGGAGTCTATACAAAGGCCAGTGAATTTAAGCCATCCACCCTCGCCATTGCCCCGAACGGACATGTCTACATCGCAGATGGTTATGGCAAGTTCTACATCCACCACTTTGACGAGAAGCTGCGCTGGATCAGGACCTTTGGCGGTACAAGAGAGCTGATGGACAAGGACAAGAACACAGAAACACCGAAGGGAACCACGATCTGGCCGCACGCCATCGCTATTGATACGCGGGGCAAGAAGCCACTGCTCATGGTCGGTGAACGTGGGGCAAATAGCCGAGTTCAATACTTCACGCTCGAAGGGAGGCCGCTGCAGACCCTCAAGGAAGGCGTTCGATGGCCCAGCACCTTTGACTTTTACAAAGGGCTCATGCTGATGCCTGATCTCAAGGCTGTAGTGACTCTTTTTGATGACAACAACAAACCACTCGTGCAGCTTGGCGACGGTCGGCAGGCGGACGGCAAAACTTACGAAGGCTTGCGAACTCAGGAACGCGAAGCATTCTCGCCCGGCAAGTTTGTTGCGCCGCATGCGGCGAGCTTTGATGCTGACGGCAATATCTTTGTTGTCGAATGGGTTGAAGTAGGGCGCGTTACGAAGCTGCGGAAAGTCTCATGACGCTCAGGCGGTGTAGCTGCCTCTGATGCCGAGTTCTTCGGCTTTCGCTTTCATCGCTTCGATGCAAAACTGGATGTGCGTTTCGAGATCCACGCCCAGTTCGATTGCTCCCTGCGTTATGTCGTTGCGGTTGACAGCACGGGCGAAGCCTTTGTCCTTCATCTTTTTAAGGACAGCCTTGGCCTCCACTTCAAAGATGCTGCGGGTAGGCTTCACATAAGCGACTGCTGTTAGAAAGCCAGCCAGCTCGTCGCAGGCGAACAAAGACTTTTCCATGAGAGAGTCGCGCGTAACGCCCGTAAAATCGGCGTGTGAAAGGATGGCCCGACGGATCTCCGCACTTACTCCGCGTGCTTCGAGCATCGGTTCTCCGAGGGTAGGATGATCGGGAAGATTGGGATGAATTTCCCAATCGAAGTCGTGCAGAATTCCGGTGACGGCCCACTTTTCGGGATCTTCACTGTATTGGCGCGCATATGCTTCCATGCAAATGCCGACGCCTAACATGTGGCGGCGCAAGCCATCATTCTGAACATGTTCGCAGACAATTGCCCAAGCTTCTTCTTTGGTCATAACGATGCCAGTTTATCTACCCAGGCCTGAGGGACAGAAACGTTGCCACTGACGCCACGTCCGAGCAGGACCTTTGGCTTGATGTCGCCATGGAAATCGGAGCCTCCTGATGGAGAGATCCCGTAGCGTTCTACCAGTGCCGAATAGCGGGCACGGGCGATCTCATCGTGATCGGAGTGCATCACCTCAAGGCCAAGCAGGCCCGCCTCAACCTGTTCTTTGATGAAGGCTTCTTCCACATCCAGATCCTTCATGCCAAGGCGGATCGGGTGGGCCAAAACCGGAACTCCGCCAAACTCGCGCACCTTGCGAATGGCGTCAGAAGTTTTCGGGTCTTCCATCAGAACAAAGCCTGGAGCATCCTCGCCGATGTACTTGTTGAAGGCCTCGTTGATCGATTTCACATAGCCCTTGGCGATCAGTACTTTCGCAAAGTGGACACGGCCGGTGATCGTGCGCCCGAGCGCCTCGGCTTCGGCGACCTCAATATCAAGGCCCAGACTGCGCAAGCGTGAGGCAAGTTGACGATTGCGTTCTTTCCGGTATTCGAGCATCTGTGAGAGCCACAGTTCAAAGGCTTCAGGAACAGGAGGATGAAACCAGTAAGCCAGCAGATGAACTCCACGATTGCGAGCCTTGGTACTGATCTCGACTCCGTGGATCAAACGGATGCCAAGCTCTGAAGCACGTGTCTGCGCCACCAGGTGGGCAGTAAAGGTATCGTGATCTGTTATGGCAAGAGTTGTAACGCCAGCCGCTGCGGCTTTTTCGATAAGGCCGGAAGGAGAATCCGTTCCGTCGCTTTCGTAAGTATGAGTGTGTAGGTCGACCACCCTCTAGGATAGCCGCAAGACTAGTTTGGAGAATGAACAATGGGGTCGAACTCGAAAAGTTCCCCCGCAAGCTTGAGGGTAAGGTGCCCAGAGCCCAGAATCTTTTTTTCGACGTTATAGAAAACTGCACCGTCGGTTGATTCCCCTGGCGCGATCTTCGTTTTGACGAAGGCAATGGCACTGGTTGCGGCGGCTGCTTTGAGCTTTGCTCCACCCAATTCTCCGATTGCACTTTGGCGGCGCTGTTCGTAGCCGCTGTTGGACTGCATGCGCTGCAAGCCGTAAAGGCCGACTTCATAGGTGCCAACCAGTTTGATCACGTCATCGCGATTTGCTTTATCCAGCATGCGTCTGACGACTTGTCTTGCGGGCAACGCTTTCTCCGTTGATCCATCATCACGACGGAAGATGAAGTCTTCCGGATCCACGCCATAGATGTATTTGGAGCCATTGGAGACGGCGACCTGCAAGACGGTGTAGCCCTTGATGTGAGAGGGAAGGGTTGCGAACATGACCGTGACGCCGTTCTTGGTCAGGGTCTGATATTTCAATCCATTCGACTCGAATTCGATCACCTGCGCCTGCGCGCAGCATAGAGTGATCCACAAGCCGATCCTGCAACTGGAGAGAAGTCTCACAATTTAATCATATTCCTAAGCATTGAGTCAGCTCTTCGGCATTTTAGCGAGTTCATTGCGCACGACCTGATTCTCGGGGTGATCGGCAGCAAATGCCTCCAGCATCTGGCGGCTCTCTTTCATGCGCTTATCCTTCTGATAAATGGTGGCGAGCATCATTTGCGCAAAGGGTTTGAGATAGCGACCACCACGGGCGCATTTCTCCATCAGCTCGACACCTTTCTTCTTGTCGCCGTCCACCTGTTCGATCTTCATCAGCCAGCGAATCACGAATGGAACGCTTCCAACGAGGTACTCACTGAAGCCGCGAGTGAACCATGCATCCTGGATTGCCGGATCGATGGCTTGCAGTTTGAGAGCGTATTCCTGACTTGCCTTCGCTGCGTAGTAGCTGTCTTTCAGGCGCTTTTCGACCAAGGCTGCGAAGTCGCGTTCTGCACCTGTGGCGATCACGAGCGCGAGTAATGCGTTAGTGTCTCTGTCGTTCTTTCTGAGCGCATCACTGGCCGTAGACTTGGTGCGAGCCAAGGCTTCTTCGAAGCCGCTCTTTGCTGCAGCGCCAATCTTTTTGGCCTGCTCCCCGGAGATCTTTTCCTCTTTGAACATGTCTTTGTTGAAGACCTGAAGCCGATTCATCTCGCAGAACAGATAGGCGGCGGACAAGGAGGCATAAGCCATGGGATCGGCCGAATTCTTTTGGGCATAGGCACGGGCAGCAGACTGGCTTTCTTCAAACTGGAAGCTGTAAAGGCGATTGAATACCAGTTCAATGCTTGGTTCAGGGGCAGAAAAACAGTTGAGAGCCAGAGCAGGCAGAAACAAAAGGGAGAAGCGGTTCATCTTAATTTTGGCCTCAATTTTTCAAGTTCTTTCCTGAAGAGTGGATTCTCGGGAAAATCACGGCTCAGCTCGGCCAACTTCATCTCAGCCGCGAGCGGCCGTTTTTCGCGGACATCGATGATGGCCAGAAGAATTTTGGCAAAAGGGCCGAGGTATTTGCCTTTGTCGACAACCGAATTGAGACGCTCTACGGCTAGAGTTTTGTTGCCTTCGGCTTCTTCAAAACGAACAAACCACTTCACGAAGAAGGGTACGGTTCCGAGCAGGTATTCCGTTAGACCAGTGGTTAGATAGGCGTCGGTAAAGCCTGGATCGATTTTGAGAAGTTTGACCGCGTAAGACTGTGATTCTTTGGCGTAGGTAAGGCTGCCAAGCTGGCGCTTTTCGATCAGGCCCATGTAGTCGGTGATCAGCCCTGCGTCGAGGCAGAGAGCGAAGAGGGCGTTACTCTCATTGGGGTCTGCGACGAGACGGGCTCGCGCCATTGCCTTCGATTGCTCGATTGAAGCAAGGAAGCGCTCTTTCAATTTGGCATCTGGATTGAGCTTCTTCTCATTCATGACTCTCTTGTTGCTTGAGAAGAACTCGGCCTCAAGGATGGCAAGGCGGTCGAGTTCGCGGAACAAGAGAGCCGATGCGCGAAAAGTATATCCGAGAGGATCTTCTGGGTGCTCCGCAATGTACGCGTTCATCTCCTGGTCGGCAGAGTTAAAGTCGAAGTTGTACATCCGGTTGAGTGCACGCTCGATCGTTGCCGCCTCGATCCAATCAGAGGAGCACAAAATCAGAAAGTAGAGCCTAGCTGAAAAGGCGCTCAAACGTTTCACGGGTCCTCTCCTGAATCTCACGAAGTTCCTGCTCCAGACTTTTTTGTTCGACTCTGGCGGGCATCCAGCGGTTGAGCATGGACGCGAGAGCATCGCGCACGGCTGGCGCGTCTGGCAAGGCCGTGGTTTGCAGCCCGGAGTAAAGACGCAAGCCATGATCGACAGCGCGGAAGAGCGTAGCTGCCTGCATCAAAAATACTGCGTCCTCGTGTTCGAGGTGACCTGTCTGTTCCACCACGTCAATTCGCTCTGGTGTGTTCAATACCTTGAAAAAGATCCCTGCGCCGCGAAGCCGCAAGAACATCAGCAGGAAGTCGATGTCATAAAACCCGCCTCGGCCAGCCTTGAGAGGATTATTCTTACCTTGCTCTTTTTCGAGACGCGCGCGCATGTCACTCAGTTGCTTTTTCGATCGATGAGATTGGCCATAGCGGCGCCAGTCGACCTTTTGTAATTCGTTGAGGAAGCTGTTTGCTCGATCGGGATTGCCCGCTACCGAGCGGGCCTTCATGTAAGCGATGCCCTCCCAGGCCTCGGCACTCTGGGCGAAGTAATCCATGTAAGCCTGTTCGAGCTGAACCAGATCGCCTTCGCGGCCAAAAGGCCGGAGGCGCGCGTCGACAGTGAAGATAATTCCATCGCCGGTGTAGGCGGTAAGGATCTCGATCATACGCGCGGCAACGCGGGTCCAGAACTCTAACTCACCTGCGGCTTCGTTGGGCAGTATGAAAACAATATCGGCGTCGCTGGCGAGGTCGAACTCGCGCAGTCCGAGCCGGCCTAGGGCGACAACCATCATCGGATTGGCGAGATTTGCTTCACCTTTGCCGATGTCTTGCACGGCCAATTGGTAGCAGTGAGCGATGATCTCGTCGGCGAGATCGCTATTGGCGGCTAAAGTCTCAAAAACGGGTTTAGCGAGGACGAGGCTTTCGCACTGGATACGAAAAATGCGTCGCCGGAAGGCTTTGCGAATACTTGGTTCGGCAATCCAGTCGATCGGCCGGGCGGGCTCGTAGCGCATGAGGCGAAGCTCTTCTGTCCATTCGGGCTGCCGGATCAGTTCATCGGTGAGGAAAGGGCTGTTTGCAGCTACATCACGCAGATCTGCCTGCAAGACCTCATCACGCTGGAAGTCTGGCCAGCGCTGTTCGAGTTGTTCGAAGAGACGCTCGACCTGGGCGCGGTTTGGCAGATTGGTACGAGTGATCGCAGGTAGCGCAACGGAATGGCCATAGATGATGCGCGCGTAAATCGACTCCACCGCGGCCAGATGGTCCTTTAGTTTCTGGGTGAGGCGGGGGCCGGAATTTTCAAAGCCGAGGTGAATCTGGGGCATGCGCCTTGCGAGGTGTTCCTGCTCTTCGGGGCTTTCTGGCAGGGTGTGCGTTTGGCGATCCTCCATTACTTGAAGGCGGTGTTCGAGGTGGCGCAAAAATTCGTAGGCATCGCTGAGGGCGTCGTATTCGGAATTTGAAATCAGCGACTTATCATGAAGCCGAGCGAGAGCGAGAAGCGTGCCGCTGTTGCGAACCCATGGCTCGCGGCCGCCATAGAGACGCTGGAGACACTGGACGAGAAATTCGATATCGCGAATGCCGCCGCGGGTGAGCTTGACGTCGATGGCATCGCCGTTCAATTTACGGTTGGCAAGCTTTTCGTTCAAGCGGACACGAGTGGCGCTCACTGCTTCGATGGCGGAGAAGTCGGTTGAGGTGCGATAGGTAAGCGGCTCGACGAATTCGATTAACGCGAGGCCTGCTTCGGGCTCGCCGGCGGAAATGCGCGCCTTGATCATCATCTGCAATTCCCAGTCACGAGCACGTACACGGTAGTATTCACGGGCGGCATCGAGTGAAACGGCAATTTCGCCGAGGCTGCCTTCGGGTCTGAGACGCAGGTCCACGCGGTAGCAGATGCCTTCGGCGGTGTAAGCTCCGAGGAATTGAGTCTGGCGCTGTGCGACTTTTTCGAAGAACTCCTTGTTGCTCAGTGGGGAGCGGCCGTTCGTTTCGCCACGGCCTCCGTAAACGTACATCAGATCGATGTCGGAGCTGTAGTTCAATTCGTTGCCGCCGAGTTTACCGAGCGAAATAATAGTGCAGCCGCAGGGAGTGCCGTCCGCCATGAGCGGCGTTCCGAAAGCAGATTCTGTTTCAGCCCGGATTTTTTCATAAGACCAACTGAGGATGGAATCCGCAAGAGCGGATACCTCGGCGGTAGTTTGCGAGAGTGTTGCATGGCCGAGGACGTCCCGCAGAAGAATACGAGTGAGGCAGCGGCGGCGGAAAGCGGCGAGCGCAAGATTCTGAAAAGGGAGTTCGTTGAGCAAATCCAGATAATGATCGCGGTCGAATTCGCGGTCGATGGCAATGCTGCTGAGCCAATCGGGGTGCTGCCGCACTTCTTCGGCGAGAACGCGGCTGTGAAGCTTGAGAGTATCGGTGTACGAGCGGAGCAATGCTTTAGACAACTTGGGCCAGAAACCAGATTTTATCACCCGTGAAGAGGAGGCCTGGCTTAAGAATTCTGGCGTACCAGCCGCCACGGCCTTCGAGCTTGAGCAGTTTTTGAATCTTCTCAAGATTGTCCGAATTGTAGACGTCGAGTGTGCGGCAGGGCTCGCGGAGTCTAGTCAATTCAATTTCGCATTGCGACCCGAGGCGAAAACGCTGCCCGGCCTGGAGCTGATTATAGTCGAGATGCGTTGTGGTGAGGTTTTCACCGAGAGCCCCGGGGAAGAGACGGTATCCCAATGCGTTCAGTTCATCGAGCACTTCCTGGCCGATCAGGAGGATGGACTGGTTTGGGCCTCCATGGATTTTTGGGTGAGCCCAGGCATCGCCTTCGAGGCCCTCCGAGGTAAGTTTGGCTTCCGGGGTGGCTCGCTTGGGGATTCCCCCGCGCGATATATTGAGCTGGCTTATTTCTCCGGTCATCATTACTACCATTATCAGAATCAATCGCCTCGATAAAAATAAAGCTTGTGACAGAAAATGGTCGTGCACTTGGAATCACAGGTTTTGAGGGTCTATAATCGAACATCGGCCTTGTGCCGGGGTTTGTCTATTGTTGGGTACGAACCCGGGTTTTCTGTCTCCGTCGACCGCCCGGAACTCATTTTCGCCGCCTGTTCGCTCAACAGCCAGCATCCTATCAACTCCATCGAGGGAATGAATGTCTAACGATCTACGAAATTTTTTGTCGCTCTCTTACGGAGAGCTTGAGGACCTCAACCTGGCAGCGAAGGAACAGCGCAAGAAGCGCGTAGCTGCAGATGTGATCCAGGAAGAGCGCCTACGGTATCTAACTGACGAGAAGCGCATCAAGGCTGTCACGGTCATGTTTAGTGACCTTGAAGGCCGCCTGCACATGCTGGACTATGACAAGAAGTTTTTGCTCAACAGCTGGGACAACCTGACCTTTGACGGATCTTCGATTCGCGGGTTCACGGCGCAGAAGGAAAGCGATTTGCGCCTTTCGATGGACTGGAGTTCCTTCTATTGGGGGCCTGCAGACATCTTTGGTTCGGGCAAAGTTCTTCTCTTCAGCGAAGTTATCGACAAGGATGGCGGACCGTATTCAGCCGACATGCGTGGTGTTCTGAAGCAGTATGCAGGCGGGCAGCTCAAGAAGAACGGCTACACGCTGAACGCAGCCAACGAAATTGAAGGCTTCCTGTTTCAGGGTGTGGACGCCGAGCGCCACTATCATGAGACCGGCAAGTTTGAATATGTAAACACGGGTGGCTACTACCACTCGCTGCCAGGCGACCCGCTCCGGACCTTTATCGACACCTGTGCTGAGGTACAGCGGGCGATGGGTTTCGAGAACGAAAAGGACCATCCGGAAGTTGCACCTTCGCAATTTGAAATCAACTACAGCTACGGCGAAGTTGTAGCCGCAGCGGACCAGATCCAGATCTACAAGTTGATCTGCCGTCAGGTGGCAACGAAGATGGGCTTGACCGCCAGCTTCCTTCCGAAGCCGGTGGTGGGCGTAAACGGCAACGGTATGCATACGAACGTTTCGATCACCAAGGGTGGCAAGAACATTTTCTACGATCCCAAGGGCGAAGAGAAAATGAGCAAGACGGCGTGGCAGTTTATTGATCGCATCCTGACGCATGGCAACGACATCTGCCTGATGCTGAATGCGAGCGCGAATGCTTATCGCCGCCTTGATCCGCACTTTGAAGCTCCGAATCAGATCAAGGCTTCAGCCACGGATCGCGGCTCGATGGTACGTATTCCTATCGGTAACGAGAAGAGTTCGCGTGTTGAAGTTCGCTCGGTTGCTCCCGACGCTAACCCTTACATGGTTCTCTATTCGGTATTCAAAACGGGCATCGACGGGGATATCGCGAAGATCAAGAACCTGCGTCAGGCACAGCGTTATCTGCCGGACAATGTTTACACGGCGCTCGAGAACTTCCGGGCTGCTGAGTGGACGACGGAGTTGCTTGGTGCCGATGTGAAGGGCCGCTTTGCCGACCTGAAGCAGGGTTCGGCTGATCGTTGCGCCCGGTTGCTGGGTACCGTGGTGAAGGCACCTGAAGTGCAGTTCCATCACGAGGTCTACAATCAGTACCTCTGGAACCAGTTCTAAGCTGAAGCCAGTTTGAAGTTAGAAAGCCCCAGCCGTATGGCCGGGGCTTCTTGATGGCTCGGAAGCTTTTTTAACAATAATGACGATGAAGCCACGACTAGATTCCAAGGCAGTGCGTCGAGGCTCGAGGCAGGAGTGAACATTGAAGCCATGGGCTTTCGGGGAAACTCGGTTCAAAAAAGAACAATAGTAACCGCTATCGACTACTATGCATTACTGAGTCCGCAGATCCTGCGCATGATCTCTACCGCTTTGACTACATCAGTGTAATATGCCTTCAGGGATGACATCGTCAAATTCGAAGTGTCTCCGTGGGCAATTTTATGACGATTGGTAACAATGCTATTGACAGAATCAGATATTCGATCCGAGCTTTCGATTTTCAGCCGCTCTTCCCACACCTTGTTGAAAGAGCCGAACAATTCTAAGATCTTACCCATCTTCGGATTTTGGAATGACCTCAACTTGATAGATACAAAGTTGTTAATTTTCTCATCCCCATGTCGTTTGCAATACTCTGCCAAGCACATCTCCACGGAATTCTCTAGAAAGCCGCAAACCAAAACGCAAAGGTACTTCGCCCAATGAGAAAGCAACTCCGCGTTATCAGAGAATTCATTCGACTTTTCGAACAACGCGTCCAGTCGTTTCCGTTGGGTGTCAATCTCTTGCATGGAGCCTGTCAAAGCACTGAAAATGCGGCGTCCGCCAATCGCAATCTTTCCTTAACACGCTCCTCCCCCGCCGTACCCCTCCCGCACAGTTCCAGAAACGTGGAATCCTTAACCAAGTCTCCGTAGGATTGAGCTAGACGATCAATGTTGGGGCTTGGACACGAATTGAGTCTTCTAGCAAGACCGACCATTGCTGAATCGAAGACAGCTGCATTTAGTGCTCGCGACGGACGGAATGCTGTACGCCCGACAGCCTGAAACATTTTATCCACAGTATCGGTAAAAAGCTTCTTCATATTCTCCGCAAGTTCAGGTGCCAAGTCTTTATGCTGCTTCATGAAACGATTCAAGAAAAATACGAGGGGGCTTGTGTAGTTCAGTGAATCATAGTAGAACGCGAGAAAACGTAGAATTAGTTCCTGGTCCCTCATTCTGGGGTCCTCTGGGCCGTAGATCTCACGCCACTGCGTATTCTTATTCAAATCCTCCAGGAGCTGCCTCATCGGGCCGGAGTGAAAAACGGCGCTCCGGATTTCATGGGGGGTGAGCTTTTTGCCGCCGGAATTGAGGCGCTCAAAAACCTGATAGACACCGCTTTCGTCATCGGTAGGTTCGTCCTGCTTGAAGACGGTGGCATGCAAGATTGCATCATCCAAACGACGACGGTCCTCATCTCGAAGTGTCTGGTACGTCTTTCCGTCGAAATTCTTATCAACTCCGCGTAGTGCGAATGCGACCTGCGTAGGGCCCCAAATTCCGTCGTAGAAATACCTTAAGGATGAAAGTCTTTGTTGACCGTCGACGACTAACAGCTTGCCGGAATCGGATTCCTTCGAAAGGAAAATACTTGGGACAGGCAGTCCCAGGAGGAGCGATTCGACGAATCTCGACGCGTCCTTTAGATCCCAGACAAATCCCCGCTGAAATGACGGTACATAGATTGATCCATCGCGTAGGCGTTTGACCAAACTATCGATCGGATAATCTGCGCCATAGCTAGAGATTGCGTAGCGATGGGGTTCAATTTCCCTCTCGTCATCTTCACTGCGACGATCATCAATCTCAACTTCATTTTCTTCGATTGTTGTCATTTCGTCTCATACGATATTCTACCGGATTGCCAAGTGCGCTTTATGAAATGGTCTGTAAATGGGATTAATCAAGGATGCAGGTGTAGATTTGCGGCCGCATGAGTCCGGCGAATGGTGGGCAAGTTCCTGCCCAAGGAGGCAGCTTTGCAAATTGTCAGCAGGAAGAGAGAGAGCCCCGGCACAAGGCCGGGGCTCTCTCTCTGGTTTGTGGTGGTGGTTAGATTGCGCTTGCGCCGCGATCACCATTGCGAATGCGGATGGCATCAGCTACGTCATAGACAAAGATTTTGCCGTCACCGATCTTACCGGTTCGGGCAGCTTTGGCGACGACGTCGAGGACTTCTTCGAGCCTCTCGGACGGAATCACAATCTCGAGTTTGATCTTGGCCAGAAGATCGACCTTGTATTCCTGACCACGATAGACCTCGGTGTGACCCTTCTGGCGCCCATGTCCGCGCACTTCCGTGACGGTCATGCCATCGACGCCGATGCCTTTGAGGGCTTCTTTGACTTCTTCAAGCTTGAACGGTTGGATGACTGCTTCGAGTTTTTTCATATGGTTATTCCTCTTTATACTCAGCCTTCCAGCGAGTAGCCTTCCTCACCGTGCTGGCTCAGATCGAGCCCGTCGATTTCGTCCTGTTCGCTGACGCGGACACCGCCGCAAACAATATCGCATACCTTGAGAATGAGCAAAGTACCGACGATTCCGAGGCCCCAGGCGATGGCAACTGCAATGGCCTGATTGAGCACCTGACCGGGGTTGCCTTCGAGCAGACCGCTCTTGCCTTGAGTAATTGCGCTATTGACAGCACGCGATGCAAAAACGCCGGTGAGCAACGCGCCGAGCGTACCGCCTGCGCCGTGGACACCGAAAGCGTCTAGAGAATCGTCGTAATTGAACATGGCCTTTACCTTAACAACCATGAAGTAACAGACGATGCCGCCGACAAAGCCCATGATGAGGGCAGCGCCAGGGGTAACAAAGCCAGATGCTGGAGTGATGACGACAAGGCCGGCAACGGCACCGGAGATGGCACCGAGAACGGTGGCCTTCGAATGGAACCATTCCATCAGGGACCAGCCGAGAGCGGCTGCGGCTGCGCCGAAGTGAGTTGTAACAAACGCTGCGGAGGCGAGGCCGCCGGCGCTCAGGGCGCTACCGGAGTTGAAGCCGAACCAGCCTACCCAGAGCATGCAGGCACCGATGAAGCTAAGCACAAGGGAGTGTGGCTTCATTGGTTCTGTGCCGTAGCCTTTTCGTTTCCCCATATAGATAGCGCAGACAAGAGCTGATACTCCCGAAGTAATGTGGACGACGGTGCCGCCGGCGAAGTCGAAAGTGGGAATCGTACCGCCGAGGAAGGCGTTGAGGAGACCACCCTTGCCCCAAACCATGTGGGCCATCGGGTAATACACGAGCAATGACCAGAGGGTCATGAAGAGGACCATCGCGTTGAACTTCATACGTTCGGCGAAAGCGCCGGTAATCAAGGCTGGAGTGATGATCGCGAACATCAACTGGAACATCATCCAGGTTTGGTGAGGGATTGTGGCTGCATAGTCGGGCATTGGATCGGCTCCAACGCCGGCAAGCATGAAATAGCGAAGGTCGCCAATAAATGGATTGCCTTCACCGAAACTCAAGCTATAACCGACCACGGCCCACAGGACCGTCGCCAGGGCCATCAAAGTAAAACTTTGCATCATGGTGGCCAAAACGTTTTTCTTGCGGACCAAGCCTCCGTAGAAGAGAGCAAGGCCGGGACCAGTCATCATCAGGACCAGCGCGCAGCTGGTCAGCATCCAGGCGTTATCGCCTGCCGACTGAGCTGCTTTGATGCTGGCCTCTAGAGCGGCCGTCGGGGATGGGGGTGCAGCTGCGGTTTGCGCAAACAAACCAGCAACACTGCCCAGAGCCAATGGGACTGCAAATGCGGTTCTTTTCATGACTTTCCAGTTCAGTAGAGATTTCCCGGCTGCGACTTGGGCGGGCTAGTAATCGCGCAAGACAGGGCGGATTGATTCATCATGCTACTTCAATTGGCAAGTGGGAAGCAGAAAATTTTTATTCGTCGAATTGAAATCTTTGATTGGATCTCTTTGGCCCACCAAGTCTACACTCAGTGAAACGGTTCGAGGCCAGTGTAATTCCATCTGACTCAATATAAGAACACCTAATAGGAGCCCTGATGCAGTATTCCAAATTTTGTTGTACAATCCTGATCTCGATGATCTTCTGCTGGCAGTTAGTTGCCCAGACACAGACCCCAGCACCTGCGCCGGCACCGGCTCCGGCAGCAGCACCCACCTGGTCCGCAGGACCAATCACATTCAGTGGCCTGATTGACGGTTACTACAGCTATTCGGCGAATCATCCCGGATCGGGAAACAACGCCTATCGCAATTTCGATGTTCGCGCGAACAGTATGAGCCTGAACATGGCGAAGTTCACACTGGAGCATGATGCAGATCCAGTGGGCTTCAAGATAGACCTTGGCTATGGCCGGGCCTGGGACCTGTTCAACTTTCAAGACACGGCGAATGGTTTTGACAATCTGAAATATGTGCCGCAGGCATACATTACGTTCAAGCCAGCCAAGGCCAAAGGATTGCAGGTGGACTTTGGAAAGTTCTATACCAGTGCTGGTGCGGAACCAACCGAAACGCATTTGAACTGGAATTATTCACGTGCACTGATGTATGCGAACGGCCCTTATTACCACTTTGGTCTTCGCACGTCGATGCCTGTCAACAAGTACCTTACTGTGGGTTATCAGCTGGTGAATGGCTGGAACAATGTTGAGGACAACAACTCGGGCAAGACGATGGGATTTACCACGGCGTTGACCGTTGGCAAATTCGCCTGGCTGAACACCTACTACACAGGGCCGGAACAGAACAAAACGAATAAAGGCTTTCGCAATTTCTATGACACGGTTGTGACCTTCAACCCTAGCGACAAGGTGAGCACGTACTTAAACTTCGACTACGGCAACCAGAAGTTTGTGGCTGGTAAAGGATCGAACGACTGGATTGCTATCTCTGGCGCAGCGCGCTTTCAGCTGACGAAGACGATTTCGTTCAGCCCGCGTGTGGAGCATTATTACGATAAGGATGGCCTGATCACAGGTGTTGCTCAAAAGCTGAATGAATTCACCATGACGGGAGAATACAAGTGGGCTGAAGGCTTGCTGACACGAGTGGAGTTTCGTCGTGACTGGTCCAACAAGCCGGTATTCGAGCGCGGCGAGAATGTGGGTGTGGCCAAGGGCCAGAACACGGTGCTGATTGGGTTGGTTGCTTATTTTGGGCCGAAGCGTTAAGCCGTAGCCGCAAGAATCAGCAGTAGCAAAAAAAGAATGCGATGGCCCAGTTCTGCTGGCCATCGCATTTTTCTTTAGATGTCGTAGTAGAGATGGAACTCGTAAGGATGGGGGCGGAGCCTGATGGCCTCGGCCTCAAATTTACGTTTATAGGAAATGTAGGTTTCGATGAGTTCGGCGGTGAAGACATCACCTTTGAGGAGGAATTCGTAGTCGGATTCGAGACAATCGAGCGCCTCGTCGAGGGAAGCGGGCATGGACGGAACGGCCTTGAGCTCTTCTGGAGAAAGATCGTAGATGTCTTTGTCGAGCGAATCGCCGGGATCGACTTTGTTCAGGATGCCATCGATGCCAGCCATCATCATGGCCGAGAAGGCAAGATAGGGATTGGAACTTGGATCCGGGGGGCGGAACTCGACACGCTTGGCCTTGGGGCTGGATGAGTACATGGGGATGCGTACGGCAGCGGAGCGATTGCGCCGGCTATAGGCAAGGTTTACAGGTGCTTCATAGCCTGGGACGAGACGCTTGTAGCTGTTGGTGGTTGGTGCGATGATCGCGCTCAAGGCTCGGGCGTGCTTGAGGAGGCCGCCGATATACCAAAGGGCCATCTGGCTCAAGCCGGCGTAGAGTTCGCCGGCAAAGAGAGGCTTGCCGTCCTTCCACAAACTCTGGTGGCAATGCATGCCACTGCCGTTGTCGCCAAAGAGGGGCTTGGGCATGAAGGTGACCGTTTTGCCGTAGCGATTGGCCACATTGCGCACGATGTATTTGTAGAGCATCATGTTGTCAGCGCTCTTGAGCATAGTGTTGTAGCGCTGGTCGATCTCGCACTGTCCGGCGGTTGCGACTTCGTGATGGTGGCACTCAATTTCGAGGCCACAGGAAAGCATCACTTCGACCATCTCCGAGCGCAGATCGTGGTAGTGATCTGTGGGGGGCACAGGAAAATAGCCTTCCTTCACGCGAGGCCGATATCCAAGATTGTTTTCTTTGCGGCCTGAATTCCAGCGGCCTTCTTCGCTGTCGATGAAGTAGAAACCGGTGTTCATGGTCTGGTCGAAGCGGACGTTGTCGAAGATAAAGAATTCAGCCTCTGCCCCAAAGAAGACGGTGTCGGCGAGACCTGTGGTTTGCAGGTAGCTTTCGGCTTTCATGGCGATCCAGCGAGGATCCCGTTCGTAATGCTGGCGCGTGATCGGATCGATGACATTGCCATTCATGACGAGGGTCTTGATCTCGGGGAAGGGATCGATGAATGCGGTGGCGGGATCGGGGACCAGCAACATGTCACTCTCATTGATTGCGGCCCAGCCGCGAATCGCAGAGCCATCAATTCCGAAGCCGGAATCGAAGCTTTCGAGAGTGACCTCTTTCACCGGGTAGGTGATGTGGTGGGAGAGGCCTGGTATGTCAGCAAAACGGATGTCTACTTGCTGGACTTCGTTCAACTTGGCAAAATCCAGGACTTCTTGAGCGGTCATAAGCCTCAGACTAACAGAGATCGTCCACGGGTCTGGAGTAAAGTATGGATTCTGATGCGACTGATCTTAGTGAGCTGGAGTTTTGCGATTGCCCTGAGCGGCCAAAGCCGGATCGATCTCGATGTGGATGCGGCTACTCTCAGAGGTCAGCGGATGCCGGTGAGCGTGCGCATTGACAATGTTCCGACCGGATATCCGCGGCTCATGCAAGGTAAACGGCGAGTGCCGTTTCGATTGTCGGAATCGATGGAACGAGGAGAAGCCGGTACGATCTCGTGGATGGTGGATGACCCGGGCCGACTGCGCTATGAGCTTTATTTTGGCCCGGTGAAGACGATGGAACGCCCAATGATTGGGGTTGGCGATGCTTTGCACTACAACCGGGCTCAAGGGCTCGATCCACTGGCGGTGGGCATGAAGAACGATCAGCCGATTGCCGTTGACTGGGATGGCGACGGCAAGACGGACCTGATGCAGCGCAATCTGTATTCGAGCGGCTTTGGTGAAGCACAATGGGGCTTGTTTTATTGGCGTAACGTGGGGACGAATGCGTTGCCGCGATTTGCACGATTCGTTAGGCTGCAGGCAAACGGGAAGCAGATCGAAGACCCATATGCGTCGTATCAGGTGGCGGATTTTGATGGTGATGGCAGGCTGGATATCTGGAGTGGTATTGGAGCGGGACCGCATCGCGGTGAGTTGCGGATTTACCGAAATACAGGGGAGCGTGATGCTACGGGGTTGCCCGTGCTGCGTGTTGGCGGAAGTGTTCCATGGGGGCCAGGAGGCGAACTGACTTACGGGATGCGTGTTCTGGGAGATCTGTTTACGCTACGGATGAAGGTGCAGTATTTTCCGACTCCGGAAGTGAATCACACGTTCTATCGGCACAAGAGGAGTGGCGACGGGTTTGGCGTTGGTGAAGCGGTGCACCTTGGAGGCAGCGACGTGTATGATTCCTGGCCCTCAACGATGTTTGATGTGGACGGCGATGGAAAGCTTGATTTTGTCGGCTCCACTCGAGGCGGGCCGGGCGAGCCGCTGAAGACTTGCGTGCTGGCCTGGAAGAAGGCGGAAGATGGGCCAACTTGTATTTTCGATACTTCGCCCGAGGGTTTTGTAGTGCCTGCGGCAGCCAATGAGCCTGGGTTGCGGGGTTTGTTGCTGGGCTACATGGGAGGCTGGTTGCGCTATTTGCCTTATCTCGGAGCTTCAGACTGGGGCAAGCCACAGTTGATGCTGGCCGAGGAGATGCCGATTTCGTTTGGCGGCTACAGCAGTGTGGAAGTTGCGGATTGGGAGGGCGATGGTGATCTCGATTTGATCGCCGGCAATGAGAACGGGTACGTGCAACTGGTTGAGAATCTTGGGGGAGGGCGTTATGCGACTGCGAGGCAGATTCTTCTGGAGGGTGGGGGCACGATGTATGCGGCGCGATGGCAGTTTATCGACGATATGGATCCGGAGCGTCCCTTTGGTCAAGCCAAGCCGGCGTATGTGGACTGGGATGGTGATGGCGATCTCGACATGCTGGTGGGCAACAATAGCAATCGAATTGCGTATTTCGAAAATATTGGAACGCGAAGCAGGCCCCGGTTCGCGCCGATGCGGAAGCTGTTGCATGACACGGGGGAGCATTTTTCGTTTCGGTCGCGGCCTGCGCCTGTCGACTGGAATGGCGATGGGTTGATGGATCTGGTGGCGGGGTCTGCCGGAGCCAGGAACCGGAATGATTCAAAGGACATTGCGGTCTGCGTGTATCTTCGTTATCGCGATGTGCATGGTGTTTTGAGGCTGCGCTCCGGGAAGGTGTTGCAGATGGTGGATGGCAACGAGATGAGGACGCCGATTCCCTACCATCACGGTTATGAGGTTGTGGACTGGGATGGCGACGGAGATCTGGATCTGCTGGCGAATGAAAAGACACAACTTGTGCTTTACCGGAACGAACAGGGACGGTTTCGCCGAGAGTTACTGCGATTTTTTGGGGTGCCGATCAGCGTGAGCCACCATGAGACGAGCTTGAAGGCGATCGATTGGGACCGGGATGGCAAGCTCGACTTGATTACAGGAGGCGAGTCTGGGTGGGTGTATTATTTTCACCGCTCGACGCTGGAAAACGCGACTGCCCCGATTGTGAAATTTAGAACGGAACGTCGTCGTCGCTGATGCCTGGGTCGAAGTCGTCAAAGTTGCCTGCGGGCTTGGCACCACCGGCAGCAGGGGCAACACGCTGCGCGGCGCTACGGGGTGCGCTCTGCATGCCACCGCCACCTTCGCTGCCTTCACCACGACCACCAAGCAGTATGACTTCATCGGCCACAACTTCGGTGGAATAGCGCTTGTTGCCATCTTTGTCGTCGTAGCTGCGGGTTTGCAGGCGCCCTTCGACATAGACTTGTTTGCCCTTGGTGAGGAATTGGGCGACGGCTTCGTTGCGCCAGAGGACGACATTATTCCAGTCGGTCTCATCCTTCCAGTCGCCGGTTCCTGAATCTTTGATCCTCCGGGTGGTCGCGATCGAGAAACGACTGACCGGGATGCCTTGGGGAGTAAACTTCGTTTCGGCATCTTTGCCGAGATTGCCGATTAAGATGACCTTGTTAACGCTGCGTGCCATAAAGCAATACGCTAACACAAGGCGTAGAATATTCGTATGATTTGCGTCACCGTTTTTTACCCTGCGGCCGGCGAGAGCCGATTTGACATGCAGTATTATTTGAACGATCACATTCCTCTTGTGGATCGGTTGCTGAAGCCTTTGGGGTTGCAGAAGATTGAAGTGGATGAAGGGCTGGCTGGCGGAGCGCCCGGGTCGCCGGCAAACTACAAAGTCATTTGCCGCTTGTATTTCGATACCATGGAGAACTTTCAGGCGGGCCTTGCTACGGTTGGAAACCAACTTTTTGCCGACATCCCGAACTACACGGATATCCCGGTTGAGCTTCAAGTCAGTAATACATTGTTCTTTTAGGGCGACAGGCGGGATAATGGATGTGTGGAAGGCCGACGCTACGAGCGTGTGTCCGAGGCGGTTCGCCTTGAGCTCACCGAATTAATCGCAAATGAACTCGAAGACCCGCGACTGGCGGGTGTCGAGGTGACTGATGTCCAGGTTGCCCCGGATATGAGGAAAGTAGCGATCAGCGTGCATATTCCTGCACAGGGCGCAGCGGCGGACGAGATTCTCGAAGTGCTGAAGACGACCAAGGGATTCTTGCGCCACGAGCTTGCGGTGCGGCTCGACTTGTTTCATACACCCGATCTGTATTTCAATTCTGCGTTGAATCTTGGGACTCGCGAGAGGGTGAACAAGATTCTGAAGCGGATCAAGCGGGGACGTCCCAGGGACTAATTGGATGCGTAGTGCGGAAAATGATACGAATAAAAGGCGAAAACACCCGCAAATCATACGTGCTGTGTTACTTTTAGTTTTAGTTGTCTTGGGTTGGAGCCAAAGCGGGGGCCAAGAAGTCCTTCGATATGAGGCAAGTGTGGACTGTATGGGCGGGGTATTTACCGTCACAGCATATGGCCCGAATCGCACCCAGCTTGAGGCAGCGGTGACGGAATCTCTGGAAGAAGCCAGACGACTCGATTCCCTGCTGTCGAACTACAAAGCTGCAAGCGAGTGGTCTAAGGTGAACCGGGAAGCAGGGCAGAGTCCGGTGCCTGTCTCCAAAGAGCTTTTTCAGTTGCTCGAAGCGTGTCTGCAATATAGCCGCGAGAGTGAAGGAACGTTTGACATAAGTGTCGGGCCGTTGATGAGACGCTGGGGATTCTTCAAGGGATCAGGGCGTTATCCGCACCGGTCTGAAATTCGTACCGCCATGGCTGCAGTCGGCTATCAAAATATTATTCTCGACCAACGAGCGCAAACAGTGCGCTTCCAGAATCCACTCACCGAGATGGATCCGGGAGGCATTGGCAAAGGGTATGCAGTAGACCAAATGGTGGCAATTTTGCGTGAGAGCGGCATCACCAGTGCCTTTATCACGGCAGCTGGATCCAGCATGTACGGATTGGGAACACCTCCCCATGAAGCAGGCTGGAAAGTTGTTATCCGTCATCCCGCCGACCGGGAGCGCAATGTGGCAGAAGTGCTCCTCAAAGACGAAGCGATGGCGACCTCAGGCAGTTCGGAAAAATATTTCATGGCTGGTGGCAACATTTACAGCCACATCATGGACCCGCGAAGCGGCTATCCGGCGCAGGGCACATTGTCTGTTTCGCTGATCGGCCCTAAAGCAATCGATACCGAAGCCTGGGCCAAACCCTATTACATACTCGGCCGCGACTGGGCGGCCCGCCACAAACCGAAAGGAATGCGTGTATTCCACTGCCCTGAAGGACCCAAGGGACAACGGTGGGAAACGACATGCGAATGGCTCCAATGAACTCCCGATTCCTCGACGCCTGTCGGCGCCGTCCCACTGATGTCCGTCCCGTCTGGTTTATGCGCCAGGCTGGCCGTTACATGAAGCAATACCGAGACATACGCAGCAAGAATGGCATTCTCGAAATCTGCAAGCGTCCTGATCTTGCAGCCGCAGTTACTCTGCAGCCCATCGAAATACTCGACGTGGATGCGGCAATTATTTTTGCTGATCTGCTGTTGCCAGTTGAACCCATGGGACTGAAGCTCGAATTCCGCGCGAATGAAGGTCCGCATATCGAGAACCCGATCCAGACATCGACAGATGTTGATGCACTATCGACTTCAAACACTGCTGATCTTGGCTATGTAGGCGAAAGTATCCAGCTAGTTACTCGCACGCTGGCAGGTAAGGTTCCTGTTATCGGCTTTGTCGGCGCACCGTTTACGCTGGCCAGCTACATGATTGAGGGCGGTCCGTCGAAGACATTTCTGAAGACGAAAAAGCTGATGTACCACGACGAAACTTTGTGGCGCCGTCTGATGGGAAAGATTGTCGATGTGCTTGGCACCTTTGCACTGATGCAGGTGTCGAGTGGCGCACGTTGCATTCAGGTATTCGATTCGTGGGTTGGCGCGCTCGCTTCTGACGATTATGTGCGTTACGTGCAGCCTTATTCTCGTGCGTTGATTGAACGCATCCGCACTTCGAGTGTGCCGGTGATTCACTTTGGTACCGGATGTTCCGGTTTCTTTCGTGAGTTGCATGCCGCTGGCGGAGACGTCATGGGTGTGGACTGGCGGATGAATATCGATCAGGCCTGGATGGACATTTCCTATCGCTCTGCTGTGCAAGGGAATCTCGATCCGACCGCCCTGTTTGCACCGCTACCCGAACTGAAGGCCAAGGTACATGAAATTCTCAGGCGCACTGGAACGCGGCCGGGCCATATCTTTAACCTCGGACACGGCATTCTTCCGGAAACACCTGTGGAAAACGTAAAGGCTGTGGTGCAGATCGTCCGTGACTTCCGGCCCTAAATCAGAAGCATCGATTATCATTGGCGGCGGCATCTCCGGACTCGCCGCCGCTTACTATTTGGCCAAGCGGAATCTGCCCTCGATCCTGATTGATCCTGCTTCAAAGCTCGGTGGAGTGATCCAGACCAATCGGGTTGCTGACTGTCTGCTTGAAGGTGGCCCAGACAGTTTTCTCTCGGCCAAGCCCGAAGCGATGGCGCTGATCGAAGAGCTTGGCCTTGGGGGAGACGTAATCGGATCAAACGACCACCAGCGTTCTACCTGGATCGTCAAGAAGAACCGGATGGTCCCCTTGCCGGATGGCCTGATGATGATGGTGCCGACGCGGATCTGGCCTACTGTCACAAGCCCATTGCTCTCCTGGTCCACCAAAATTCGCATGGGCCTGGAGTTGTTGCGCCGCCCCAAGGCTGGACTGCCGGATCGTTCGGTGGGTGAGTTTGTGGAAGACCACTATGGCCCGGAGGCAGTAGAGTATCTGGCCGAGCCGCTACTCTCTGGTGTCTTTGGAGGTGATCCTTATCAGCTCTCGGTCGAAAGCGTGTTGCCCCGCTTTGCGGAGATGGAAGCGAAATATGGGAGCCTGACGAAGGGTACGCTGGCCGGACTGGCCAATGCGCCGAAGTCCAAGGGTGGCACGCTGTTCCGAACACTCAAGAATGGCCTCGGCTCGTTGGTAGATGCTTTGACCAAAGCAATCGAGCCACATTGTCAGGTATTGAGTGGCCAGGCGCTATCCATTTCGCGTGAGGGCGACGAATACCTCGTACGGTTGAACGACCAGATCCTTCGAACCAGGCATCTAGTGATTGCTACTCCCGCATGGGCAGCAGCCAAATTGTTTGAAGATTTCGATCCGAAGATTGCAAAACTTCTTGGGAGCATCGATTACTCGAGCTCGATGACCGTTGGAGTTATCTATGATCGCGCCCAACTTAGCCAGCGATTCAACTCCTTTGGCTTTCTTGTGCCGAAAACGGAGCGCCGCCATCTGGTTGCTTGTACCTTTGTGGATCAGAAATTTGACCATCGTGTGCCTGAAAATCGCCTGCTGCTGCGCTGTTTTCTCGGCGGGGCTGGCAATGAGGCAATTCTCGATTGGGCTGAAAGTGATTTGAAACGGGCTGTGCTGAGTGATCTTGAGGCTTTGCTGGGGCTCAAAGCTGAGCCCATTGCATTTCAGGTTTCGCGCTGGCCGAAATCGATGGCACAGTACCACGTTGGACACAAAAAACTGATACTGGAACTACAAGAGCGCTTGAAGAACTATCCCCTTTTGTTTCTTGCAGGTAACGGCTACGCGGGGATTGGAATCCCTGATTGTATTAGATCCGGAAGAGATGCTGCCAGCGGATTCCAATTCTAATACATTAAGTTTAGATTAACTCATCGCCAATCATCGGTGAAATCCCCTCAAACTGACTAGAGAGCCCTCTGGCACCTCGAATTGGGCAAACATATCGTTTCCAAGGGATGACTCATTATGCATTCACGACAACGAATCGTGCTTCTGTTTTTACTACTGTTTGCGGCTGCAATTGGATATGCGCAAACTTCGAGCGAAATGCTCGGTACTATTTCTGATGCCAGCGCTGCTGCGGTCGCAAATGCGAAGATCACTGCGCGCAACCTGTCCACAAACCTGACTTACAACACGAATTCGAGTAATGCCGGAAGTTACCGCATTCCGCTCCTCCCGCCGGGCGAGTATGAGTTAGTTGTTGAAAAATCCGGTTTCGGCAAACATGTGCGAAGGCCAATTACGTTGCAATTGAACCAGCAGGCGGAGTTGAATGTTTTACTCCAGGTTGCATCGGCGACCGAAGTCGTCACGGTGTCGACTGAAGCTCCGTTGATCAATACGACCAACGCAGAGGTGGGATTTAATATTGATGCCAAGCGGATTGCGGAACTGCCGCTTTCTCCGAACCGCAATATTCTGAATATCGCCCTGCAGGCGCCCGGTGTGAGTCAACTGTCGAGCGGCAACTCCAGCTTTGCCTCTGGAGGTGTGAGCTTCTCGGTGAATGGGATGCGCACGAGATCAAACAACTTCATGATCGACGGGGCAGATTCGAACAATTCATCAACGTCCGGGCTTGTTCAGGAAATCAACAATCCTGATGTGGTTGCCGAATTTCGGCTGATCACCAACCAGTTCCTGCCGGAGTATGGTCGGGCAGCCGGATCTGTTGTGAATATCCTGACCAAAGGGGGCACCAATCAATATCACGGAACTGCATATTGGTCTTACAACAGTAATGTGCTGAACAGCCGAACGAACCTGGATGAGCGTACCTTTACCAAGGCACCGTGGCGTGTGGAGAACCAGTTTGGCGGAACGTTTGGCGGGCCAGTGGTCAAAGACCGCACCTTCTTCTTTGGGAGCCTTTTGCGCTGGACCGACCACCGATTCGCATCGGGTACGGCGATCACGGGCGCACCGACAGCAGAAGGCCGGACGGCCTTGCAATCGATCGCAA
The DNA here is from genome assembly GCA_025354885.1 of Acidobacteriota bacterium. Classification (GTDB taxonomy): domain Bacteria; phylum Acidobacteriota; class Terriglobia; order Bryobacterales; family Bryobacteraceae; genus Bryobacter. The sequence continues at coordinate 34,227 of JANXLY010000146.1, forward strand.
CAGGGCGTCCGCAAATTGGCGCCCTGCTCAACTATCTGCCAGCGGCGCAACTGGCTACGGGGCAATCCTTCACAGTGACAGCGGATGGCCGCTCGGTGCTTGTGCCTGTGGGAACACTTTCTGGAGCTGCGCCGAACAAGCTGGATGTCTGGCAGTGGTCAGGGCGCATTGATCACCGGATCAATGAGAAGCACAGCCTGATGGGACGGGTACTCTATGACGACCGCATCACCGTTTCTGGACAAGCAGTACCAATCGGCCTCACCTCTCTTGTTCCCGCGCGTCGACAGGCCTACAACTCCACCCTCACGAGTAGCTTAAATTCGAGTATGTTTAACGAACTGCGTTTCAATTATCAACGTCAGTTCAGCTCAACAACGGCCTCAGACCTGAATGCACTAGGCATCCCGAGCATCGAGATCAATACTCTTGGTCTTGCGGGCTTTAACGCTGCTGATTCACGCACCGGGATTGGACTTGCAGTGAACCTGCCGCAATCGCAGGTCACGAACAACTACCAACTTGCTGATAATTTTGGCTTGATCCGCGGCAATCACTCGATGAAGTTTGGCTTTGACATTCGTCGTGTAGAGCAGTTCCAAGACTTCAATCCAACGTTGCGCGGCCGATTGCAATACAACAACCTCCAAGATTTTGTCGACGACGTTGCGCAAGTGCAAGCCATCAATCAGTTGCAGCCGGGTCTTCGGAACTGGCAGTTCTATCGCTATTACGATGCGTTCTTTTTTGCTCAGGATGAATGGCGCGTCAAGCGCAATTTCACTCTCACCTATGGCGTACGCTATGAAACGCCCGGCAACCCATTCAATTGGCTGCAGGACGAGAACAAGCGTATTGTGGCCGCGAACAACAATAACCCTGGCTATGTGGTGGACAGGGGACCCTCACGTGACGTCAACAATTGGGCACCCCGTCTTGGCTTCAACTACCGACTTGGCAAGAGTTCCGGGCCGCTTGGCTATCTGCTTGGTGACAACAAAACTGTGTTGCGTGGAGGCTATTCGCGTACCTACGATTTCGCCTTCAACAACATCCTGCTGAACATTTATTCTGCGTGGCCCTTTACCTATGTTCTGCAGCGTCCGGCGCGTTCGACACAGGCCTTTCAGGCAATTGACGCCATCCGACGCGGTGGGGCAGCACCGCTACCGGCCAACCTGATGTCGATTCCGCGCACGCTTGTCAATGACAGCTTCCGTTCGCCATTCGCCGAGCAGTTCAGCATGCAAATTCAGCGGGAGCTTGCCAGGGGCTTTGCGGTGAACCTTGGCTACATCGCAACCAAGGGTACGGCGCTTTTTCAGAGCGTGGATGGCAATCCGACGATCCCCGGCTCGGGCGGAACACAACGTGTCGATAATAGCCGGGGTGTGATGCGACTACGGGCAAATACCGGCAGTTCGAGTTATCACTCGCTGCAAACATCGATCGAGAAGCGCTTTTCGAAAGGCTATCAATTCTCGTCGCATTACACGTGGTCTACTTTCATAGACGACCAAAGCGAGATCTTTAATGCGTCGGTTGCCGGCGAAGTTGCTGTCTCACAGGACAGCTACAATCGTCGAGGCGAAAAGGGTCGCTCGACCTATGATCGCCCCCACCGCTTTTCGGTCAATGGCATCTATGAAGTGCCTTTTGGGCGTGATATCAAGCGTCCGATCAGCCACGTGATTGGCGGTTGGCAGCTGGGAGGCTTTCTCACCCTCCAGAGCGGAGCGCCGTTCTCGCCGCTGGCTGGCAACGACCCTGGCTTCCGCCTTTCGGGCATCGACGCGTTGATTGGAAATGCGCTTCGGCCCAACGTCGCTACCAACCTGGCGATCGCATCGCAGTCTGTCGAGCAGTTGTTCGCCGTTCGAAGCACTTTGTTTAGCCCGCTCAGCGTCGCTAGTCCAATTGGTAATGCGGGGCGCAATATCATGCGCGCCGATGGCATTGCCAACGTCGACATGGTGATCAATAAGAAGATTCGCATGCCCTTTGAGGGACATGTAATGAACTTCCGCGCGGAGTTCTACAACCTGGCAAACTCACGTGACTTCGGCATCCCCAACGCCACTTTCAGCTCTGCTGCGTTTCTCAACCAGTGGAATACAAATGGTGGTGGCCGCCGGATCGTGATGCTGCTTCGCTATCAGTTCTAAACGTAGTTTCGATCTTGTTTAGCCCAGCCACTCGTTCAATTCGTGGCTTTGTAATTCGAGGACTCCCTGCTGCGGCAAGGCATCGAGCGGTAGGCCGGCCTTCCACACAGATACCTGGAATTTAACGGGCTGCGTTTTTCCGATCGCTCTTTGTGAAATCTTCATCTCGAAGATCTGACGGTAGGCTGCCTGCACTTGCAAAGGGTCGCCGGGGGCGCTCTCGTAGGTTGCGCTCAACGGAATCGTCAATTCTGTCTGGTGGAACTGAAAACGCAGCTCTGCGTTGCGCAGAGTATCTATTGCGCTCTTTACAAAGTCGATGCGAAGGAAGAGCCAGGCTCCGTCGGAGCCATAGTGCAGCTCTTCGATCAGAAAGCGCTGACCATGCATGGCGCCTGAGCGTTGATCGATCGAATAGCTGCCAGCACTCATCCATTCGAAGTAGCTCGATACCTCGCCATCAATCAGAGGCTGAAGCGGGCCACGCGGGCTTTGGTGAGTTGCCTTGACATCCACGCGCAGGATGGGGCGCGAAAGTTCTTCTGGTGGATTCAGGTCGAGAGCACGATAAACATTCGCCAGATGTTCGCGGTAGAGGCGGTCGAAATCCACACGATTTGCTGAGGAGTGTTCCGGGCCGTACCACCAGTTCCAGTCACTGCCTTCGGCAATGAGGAGCTCTTCAAATGCCAGTGCCCGAGACTCTTCGGTCACCTGATCTTTGACGCGATCATATGTTTCCCGCGCACGCAGAAGGTACTCCCAAGCGAGGTTGTCCTCTTCGGCCCCGATCCAGATATCGAAGTTGGCATTGATCCATGAACCCGGAAAGATCTGTTCGATTTTCTCGGCAGGGACCTTGGCTATTGCCTCGGAGACTGTCAACGCCTCGATTTGATCATCACTTTCAATCTGCCGGTAGAGTTCCTGGAGGAATGGACGGCCGGAGAGCTCAAAATATTCCCAGGCGTTTTCGCCGTCGAGAATGATCGGCACGAGAGCGTCGCGGCCTGCGCGCAGAATAGGTGCGCAGTTGGTGCGAATGGCATTCAGGAAATGATCGGCGGCTTCTTTGGCACCCATGCGCGAGTAGACAAAACCGATGAGGTCGCTGAGGGTGTGATCGCGAAAAAGGCCATGCATTTCGTGGAGGCCCTGTTTCCAGAGATAGGGGCGATAAGTCAGCTCCGGGGTGCCCGAACTCTGCATCATTCGGCC
>JANXLY010000186.1 GCA_025354885.1 Acidobacteriota bacterium
ATGGAGTTGAGCCGTGGTGCCTTGCGAATTGATAGCGAAGTCGTAGACGACTGGTTCAATAGCGAAGGGGATGGAAGACTCAAAGCGTTTTTTGACCGTTCGCAAGATGCCAACCATAGCCTCGGCTGCCTGGTCGCGAATTGTGGGATCGAAGACGAAGCCCATACCGCCGCCGCTCATGCCACCAAGCATCCAGAAGCCCCAGAACTGATCGGCAAACTGTTTGCGGCAGGCATCGATGAGGGCCTCTGTGTAGGCGTTGGCTGCCCAGGGAATGATGCTCTGGATGGGGCCATCATAGTTGCGTTGGGTGAGAGTTGCGAGTTGTCGAATATCTCCGGCTTGCAAAGCGGCGAGGAGTTCCTCGAAAATATGGATGGCGTCGAGACGCGCGAGCCATTCTGTGTGGCTGCGAAGGAGGTAACGCTCCGTGCACATCTCAAGAATGGGGCCGACATCCTGGCTCATGCCGCCGTGAATCAAAACGAGGGATTGTTCGAGATTGGTTTGAGCTTGGGGTGAAATCTGGTCTGCGAGAAGGGTGTGCTTCGGGAGGAGGCGACCCCGACTGAGACCGTGTTCGGAATCGGTTGCGGTGGTGATGACACCTTCAATCAATTTGATGCCGGGCCAGACACCGCCGGAATCCTGCCAGCCACCGCCGGAGCCTCCGAGCCATTCGCCGAGGATGGCGCGAGCGGCGACCTGGCGGCGATCGTTTTCTTCGAGGGGGCCGGTGAGATTTGCGATCTGACCTGTGGCGCGCATGAGAACAGAGATCAGGGAGGCGAGGAGGTTTGTGCTGACGGCGAGGCGGCTGCCCTTGGGAATGTCATTGACCTGGCTTACGACTTCGATGCCGAGTTTTCGGTCTCCAGTGAGGTGGAAAAGGATTTCGTTGAGCGGCTGGTGACTGCCTTCAAAGCCTGAGGGAATTAGTCCGCTGGCGATGATTGCCGCTTTGAGAAGGCCGAGGTAGTCGGCGCCAAAGTCGAAGACTTCATCGATAGTCGTGATGTCGATGCGGGCTTCGAGGTCGACACTTACGAGACGGAGAACGGGCTCGTCGATGACGCGCAGGAAGGCTTCTACAGGAGGCGCAGGGCCCTGCTGGCTGCCGCGGCTTGCGAGGTCGACGGAAATGTTGATGACACGGGCACCCTCTGGATAATCCATGGCGAGGAAAAAAATGTCACTCCAGGCACTGTGGCTGAGGTCCATGCGGACGGGAGTTTGTTCATGAAGGACAGGGAAGGGACGTTGCGAGAGCAGGTCGTGATGGAGGCGAACCGGGTAGTCTGACTGGTGGCCGATACGAAACATCCATTGATTGCCGGGAAATGATCGCACGCTGCGACGGACCTGTTCGGCGAGAGTTTGAAAGGCGAGGCCGCGATACGCGGAGGCGAGACCGCTGGACAGGGCGGGACTGCTGCCCTGAGCTGAGCGAGCGGCGAGGAGCTCGGCGATTCCGCGTTCGAAGTGACGGCTGCGAATGTGTTCGACTGCGGAGTAGGGCAGGAGCGTTTGTGCAGAGGCAGCGGGAACAATGTGGAACTGGTGGAGATTGCTGAGGAAGAGAAGAGCGCGGACCCTGTCATAAAGGTTCAGGGTGGAGGCGCGAAAGACTTCGAGGCTGTCCGCTTCTGATTCGAAGTGCGCGAGATTCTTGTCCACGGCCCATGATTCAAAGGCAGTGTGGCGGAACTTTTCGTCGGTAGCGGTGAGGATATCGATCAAGGTCATCGTGCGAGGAGCTCCAAGATCAGAGAAAGAATTTCTTCGCGATCCGGCCCTTTGAGTGCGAGGGCGAGTTGGGCCTGGAGGATGCCGTAACGTGCGCCGAGATCGACGCGTGTGCCGGGGAGAATTGTTGCGAGAAGGCGTTCGCGTTGCGCGAGGAGTTGTAGTGCAGCGGACAGGCTGCGTGGCGGAGTGCCGGCCGCAAAGTTTTCTTCAAGGAGCTGCATCAGCGATGGGGTAAAAATATGAAGACCGAAGAAACAGAGATAGTGGCCGGCACGCAAGCCAGGAACGACGAGCTTCTGCTCGGCCTCGGTGGGCGTAGGTTTTTCGATTACGGTGTCGATCAGATAGAGAGGTTGTGAATTGGTGCTTGGGCGTGGAGAAGCGCCGACGGCACCGAAGTAAGGCAGAAGGGATTCGCGGGTTGGCTGGACAGCGGAAACGCTGCAGGACTCACGGGAAAAAGTGTCGATCATGGAAGCGACAAGAGTCCAGGAAGGGCCTTCGTTGGCCATGTAGAAATGGTCCCCGACCAGATGCAGGAAGGGAGCTTTGCCTATGAAATCTCTAGCCTGATAAAGGGCCTGTAAGTATCCGAAAGGTGCAGTCTGCTCGATGAGCGTAATGTTGTTGCGACTCTTTTCGACGAGTTGATGGAAACGTTCTGAGTCGCCTTGTGGAATGATGATCGCGATGCGATCTACCAAAGCTTCGCGACCCTCTGGCATGACAAGATCGAGCGCGAACTGAGCGACAGTATCGAGGTGAGCATCGGCCTTGGCGAGGGTTTGATGGAGCAAGTGGCGCTGGTTGGGGGCAGCAGCAGTGATGACGGCGGACAGTTGCATAAATGGAAGAGTCAAAAAGTGACCTTCTGTTAGTATGCCGCCTTGATGTAGGAGAATGTTGCCATGAAGCGCAGAGTGTTCTTAAGTCAGGCGGCGGTGCTGTTTGCCAAAGGCAGTTTCGATGAATTGGGGAAGCTTTTGAAAAATCTTGGAACGAAGAATGGCATTGCCTCTGCGGTGCTGGCGGTGAAACGGAAGGGGAGTGGGGAGACCTTCACCTTTGGCGGGGTGAACAAAGAAAGCGTGTTTCTGCTTGCATCGATTACGAAGCCAATGACGGCAGTTGGAGTGATGAAGCTGGTTGATCGAGGAGAATTGGGGCTGTCGGACCCGGTGAGGAAGTACATTCCGGAATTTCGCCATGAGCGGGTGCTGGTGAAGCATCTACTCAGCCACACCTCGGGGTTGCCGGACATGTTGCCGGAGAATGAAGCCTTGAGAAAGCGGCATGCGCCATTGCAGGACTTTGTGGCTGGTGCCTGCCGCACGCCGCTGCTATTCGAGCCGGGAAGGGAGCTTCGATACCAGAGTATGGGCATCCTGCTTGCAGCCGAAATTGTAGAACGATTGACGAAACAGAAACTTGCCGATTTTCTGAAGGAGATTCTCTTCCGTCCGTTGAAGATGGAGCTAAGTTCGCTTGGTCTCGGGGGGCGAAATATTCGAGACACGGTTCCGAGCCAGCTGCGAGCAAGTAGCGACTGGGACTGGAATAGTGCGTATTGGAGGAATCTTGCCGTACCGTGGGGTGGTGGGTTTGCGAGTGCAGGAGATGTGGTTCGACTGCTGGAATATTTTTTGGGGCCAGACGAGCGGGTATTGAAGCCCGAGACTGCCAAGAGTATGATTGCGGATCAGAATTCTTCTTTAGATAAGGGCTGGGGGCTAGGCTGGGCTGTGGACCGCAAGAAGAAGACGTTTGGGCATTCGGGATCAACGGGAACATTGTGCTGGGCGCATCCTGCGACTAAGACGTGCTTCGTTTTGTTGACAGGGAAACCGGCTGATGAATCGAACGCAGGGTTTTTGACGCCGATTTCAGATGCTGCATATCGCAATGCGACCGGGGGTTGAAATGGGCATATACTAGGCGGCAGAATCCTATGAGAAGAAGAGAACTTTTCCACTTTCTGGCCTTGCCTGCGCTTGCCTGGGCACAGGAAAAATCGAAGCTGAAGATTACTGGGATGCGACTGGTAACTGTGAAGCAGAGACGTCCTTATGCTGCTTTTCAGCCGGCTGCGGGTGCATGGTCGACGCAGTTTGTGGAAGTTGCCAACCCGATGTCGATCTATCCGGAGTTCAAGCCACGGAGGGAGTTGTTCTTTCCGGAAGCCGGGAAAGTACCAAGCTTCACAGTCGAAATTACAACCGACAAAGGGATAGTTGGTTATGGCAACGGAGGGCCTGGTGGAGGGCCTGTCGTGGTGGATCACCTGGCGAAACTGTTGGTTGGCCGCGATCCATTTGATATCGAGCGGAACTGGGATATCTGCTGGAGATCAACGATGAACTACGGCCGCATGGGTGTTACGATGCATGCGATCAGTGGTGTAGATCTTGCACTTTGGGACATTGTGGGCAAGGCTTTGAATGTGCCGGTTTACAAGCTGCTTGGTGGCGAAACGAAGGACCGGATTCCCTCCTATTGCACCGGTAACGATATTTAGCAGCATGTGGAATTCGGCTATAAGCGTTTGAAATTGGCAATTCCACATGGACCGGCTGATGGCCGCGAAGGAATGAAGAAGAATCTGGAGCTTGTGAAGCGGGCGCGCAATGTGCTGGGTCCGGACGGCGACATCATGCTTGATTGCTGGATGGCATGGACCGAACGCTACACAATCGAGATGGCCGAGATGCTGGCACCCTACCGGATTTACTGGATGGAAGAAGTATTGCAGCCGCACGATTATGCCGGCTTCGGACGGCTGAAGGCACAAGTGAAGTCGACACGCATTGCGACGGGCGAGCATGAGTATGGACGCTACGGATTCCGTCATCTGCTGGAAAACCAGAGTGCCGAGATTTGGCAGCCGGACATGAACTGGTGTGGTGGACTTACTGAGTTGCGACGCATTGGTGCGCTGGCTTCGGCCTATGACATACCGGTGATTCCGCATGGTGGCGGGTTGAATGGAACGAGCCACTGGATTCTGGCAAATACGAATGCACCGTGGGCTGAATTGTTCCTGCCTTCGCCCGGTGGACCGAAAGAGGTCTACCAGTTGTTTGAAGAGAAGCACGCTATTACTCGCGGGCCTGAGGGCATCTACATGCGACCGCTTGAGTTACCGGGCTTTGGCTGGGATTACGTGGTGAGCTAGTGCTTCGACCGCCAAGACCGACTCCCTCACGGTCGCGGCACGGTATCGCGACTGCCAGACCGACTCCTTCACGGTCGCGGCACGGTAGTGCGACTGCCAGACCGACTCCCTCACGGTCGCGGCACGGTATCGCGACTGCCAGACCGACTCCCTCACGGTCGCGGCACGGTATCGCGAAGGCAGCGTAATCGGCTGCCGGTCTACGAACGCATTCAAGTGGTTGCGTTACTAGTCGTGCGGGTTGGTTGCGAATACCGTTAGTTCGGTAGTGAATCCACGGTTGTCCATCTCAAGCATCGCCTTGACCGCGTGGGCGATTTCTTCACCACGCAGTTTCGACTCGTTTGCCGTTTGGGTGAGGCCGGCGGTTGAGAAAAAGTCAGTGATGACTTCGCTTGGATTGACGAGCATGACGCGGATATTGTGTTTGCGGAGTTCGGCCCGCCAGCATTCGGTCATGCCCCGGAGCGCGAATTTGCTGGCGTAATAGGCAGTGCCGCCGGGAGCGCCACGCAAACCTGCTGTCGATGCGATGTTGATGATGTTGCCAGAATTGCGCTCGATGAAATGTTTTGTGGCTTCTCTGCCCATGAGCATTGCGCCAGTGACATTGGTTGCGAAGACAGATTCGAAATCTGCAAGCTGCAGGTCGGCGAGGTTCTTGAAGACGCCTACGCCGGCATTGTTGACGAGGATATCGAGATGGCCGAAGTGTTTGACGGTCTGTTCGCTGGTGCGGATGGCGTCGGATTCTTTTGAGACGTCCGCCTGAATGGGGAAGGCTCCGAGGACTTTTGCGGCTTCTTCGAGGCGGACCGGATTGCGCCCGGTGATGGCTACTTTCGTGCCGCTGGCGATGAGGGTTGCGGCGATGGCGCGGCCAATGCCGGAACTGCCGCCGGTGACCAAGGCTACTGCGTTTGTTAGGTTCATGATTTCAAGCAAAGTTTAGCGCGGCTGGAATGGTGGGAGCATGCGAGGAGCCGTGCTGATTACACCGACCTGCGTGCTCTACCAGGTCTGGCTGTTATGATTGCGCCATGAAACGAAGCTTTTTGTGGATGCTGCTGACGGCCGTTGTATGGGCGCAGGATGTTGAAGTGGCTACGACGGTAGCCTTCACCGAAGGGCCGACCGTGGATCGAGCAGGGAATGTCTATTTCACCGAGCTCATGTCACAACGGATTATGAGGCTTGGTGTGGATGGGGTTCTCTCGACATTTCGCGAAAAGAGCAACGTGGCCAATGGGCTGCTGATCGATGGTCAGAATCGACTGGTGGCTTGCGAAGGCGCTGAGTGGGGCTTGCATGGGACGAAAGTGAAGGGCACACCGCGCGTTACGCGTACCAACTTGAGCACAGGCAAACTGGAGATCCTGGCGGAGCAATTTGAGGGCAAGCCACTTGTTGCGCCGAACGACGTAACGATCGATAGCAAAGGGCGGCTCTATTTTACGGACCTAAGTGGCGGAGCTGTCTACAGAATTGATGCGCCCGGGAAGGTGTCGCGGATTCTAACGACCCCGGACGTACAGAAGCCGAACGGGATTCAAGTTTCTCCTGATGACAAGATTCTTTATCTGGTGGAAGCGAATGGAGCGGAAGGTGGAGCGCGATTGATTCGAGCCTACGACTTGCAGGCAGATGGGACAGTGAAGAATATGCGCGTCCACTACAACTTTTCGCCTGGACGAAGTGCCGATGGGATGAGCATTGATACAGCTGGAAATCTGTACGCATCGGCGGGCTTGGTTCGGCGCCGGGGGACCAGCGAAACACTCGATACGAAGTGCGGAGTCTATGTGATTTCGCCAGCGGGGAAACTGATTCGCTTCATTCCGATCTTAGAGGATACGATCACGAATAATGCTTTTGGCGGACCGGACATGAAAACGCTCTATGTGACTGCGGGCAAGACTCTGTACAAGTTCAGGACTGATGTGGCTGGGATGGCGAGGTAGTGGCGGCTATTCCAGGATCTTTGCGTCAAACCCGATCAACTCGTCATCTGCAAAAACGCAAGTGATCTCAATCGGATGACAACAGACTTCACAATCTTCGACATAGGTCTGGCGACGGACTGAAGGATCGAGAACAACAGAAATTTCTTCCCAACAATAGGGGCATGCAAAGAAGTGTTCCATGATTCTAGCTGGTGAGGACCGAGTCTCGCAGGCGTTGGGGTTCTTCGCCGAGCCACTCCGGATTAGAGGCAGTGCCGTCGTAGATGGAAGTGGTTTTGAACAATTCGAAGCTGCCAGTTTTGCCAAGGGTGGCGGTGCGAGCAAGCAAGCTGGAGAGTTGTTGGTCTGAAAAGGGCTGAAAGGTTTCAGCGGCGAGGAAAGCCTGATCGAGAATTGCCATGGAATCGATTCCAGTGATGACCGTTGCAGTAGGCAGATGGAGGGCGTATTGGAGGCATTCCATGGCAGTGACAGTGTCTGACTTGAGAATGTGACCGTTGGCCATCGTCTTCATTGCGAGGACGCCGATGTTGAGTCTCGTCAGTTCTGGAAGAACGAGTTTGGCGAAGCTGCGATAGTGGGCATCCATGAGATTGAGGGGCATCTGCACGGCATCAAAGTGGACACCTCGTTCTGTTGCGACTTCGAGCATGCGCAGGTGGACCATTGGATCTTTGTGGCCAGTGAAGCCGATGAAACGAAGTTTGCCAGCCTTGCGTGCGTCTTCGAGAGCGGATTGTGCGCCGTCTTCATCGAGGATGCGGAAGGGGTCTTCGTAACGGATGATTTCATGGTGCTGGACAAGGTCAATGCAGTCGGTTTCGAGGCGAGTGAGGCATTCGTCGAGTTGACGTGTCGCTTCTTTATAAGAACGTCCGTCGATCTTGGTCATGAGGAAGGCCTTTTGACGGTAGCCATCGCGGAGGGCCTTGCCCATGCGAGTTTCGCTTAGCCCAGCGTTGTAATCCCAGCAGTTATCAAGGAAGTTCATGCCGCCATCGAGAGCAGTGCGGATGAGGCGCAAGGAGAGAGCTTCGTCGACATGATTGAGGCCGAGGTGCCAGCCACCGAGACCGATGGCAGAAACCAGTTCACCGGTTGCACCGAGGGGCCGCTGTGGCATTGTCGAAGTGTTGGAAGGCATGTTCAGGAGATAGCACAGAATGGCAAGGCTAGGCGAGAGTTGCGGTAGCGAACATGATGATTGTTGCGATGAACATCAGGGCCGTGCATAGCCAGCCGAGGGTGCGAATCAGGGGTCCGTTGCGGTGTTCTCCCATCACGTCGTCTCGGCTGGTGAGGAGTATGACGAGGATGAGGAGTGGCGGGGCGAGCACGCCGTTGAGCACAGCAGACCAGAAGAGCATCTTGACAGCGTCGAGACCAGCGAAATCGAGCGAGAGTCCGATTACCATTGCCAGCGAAATCACCATGTAGAAGCCGCGTGCGCGTTTGGGCTTGGCATCGAGAGAGCCTTCCCAACCGGCGGCTTCTGAGATGGCGTAAGCACACGACCCGGCGAGAACGGGAACGCCAAGCATGCCGGCTCCGATGAGGCCAAGGCTGAAGAGCCAGTAGGCACCATCGCCGGCGAGCGGGCGAAGAGCCTCTGCCGCATCGCGTGCAGTAGCGATGGTTGTGATGCCGTGAGCATGAAGGGAGGCTGAAGCTGTGAGGATGATGAAGTACATCACAAGATTTGAAAAAAACATGCCGGTGAGGACATCATTGCGAGAGGCCTTGAGTTCGTCCGCTGTGGCACCCTTTCTATCTTCGAGCGTGGTGTTGCCGTGGGCGATGTCCACTTCCACTTCCTGAGCGGCTTGCCAGAAAAACAGGTAGGGCGATATGGTGGTGCCGAGGATGCCGACGAGGGTTGCCCAATAAGTGGGAGTCCATTCCAGGCTTGGTATGAAAGTGGCGCGGGCGACGACGGACCAATTGGGTTGGGCTAGAAAAGCAGCAAGGATGTAGGCGAGCAGGACGAGAGTTAGCCATTTGAAAATGCGTGCGATGGTGCGGTAGCTTGTGAAGATGAGGAGAACAAGGATAAAGACTGCGTAGGCGGGAGTCCAGAGGGAAGACCGTGTGCCTGTCACCAGTTTGGTGACATCTGCCATGCCGCCCAAATCGGCAGCGATATTGACCACATTGGCGGTGACAAGGAGTGCGCAGGCCAACCAAAGAACGGGTCTGGGATAGTAGGTCCGAATCGCACCGGCCAGCCCTAAGCCGCTTACCATTCCGAGGCGGGCGCACATCAATTGAACCGCGCTCATCAGTGGGAAAGAGAAGAGAGCCGTCCAGAGGAAATTGAAGCCGAAGCTTGCGCCGGCGACGGAATAAGTTGAGATGCCTGAAGGGTCGTCGTCAGCTGCTCCGGTGATCAAGCCAGGGCCGAGGTTAGCGAAGAAGTTGTGGAGCCGGTTGGCAATGTTGTGACGAGGCTGGGTTGGCTCCATGCAGGTATGCTTCAGTGTAGCGGCAGGCTGGTGTTTCAAATGGATAAGGTGTAGATATTCAATATGAAGATCCTAATTCTTGGCGGAAGCGGAAGTGTGGGGAAGCATCTGGTGGAGCAGGCGCTGGAGCTGGGGCATGAAGTGGTGGTGTTGGTCCGTAGCCCAGGGAAGTTGAATATTCAGCACAAGAACTTGAGGGTGCTTGCGGGAAATGCGTTGGATCCCGATGCTGTTGCGGCGGCCCTTGCCGGACAGGAGGCAGTGGTGTATGCGATTGGATCGGATGGAGTGGGGAAGGAGGTGACGCTGTTCTCCGAATCAACGCGCATTCTGATCTTCGCAATGGAGGAGCATGGCGTAGGTCGGCTGGTGGCGATTACGGGCATAGGGGCTGGCGACAGCAAGGGACACGGTGGATGGATTTATGAGTGGCTCATTTATCCACTTTTTACAAAGAAGATTTATGCGGACAAAGATCGGCAGGAGGAACTGATCCGCAAGAGTGATTTGGACTGGGTGATCGTGCGGCCTGCTGCTTTTACCAACGGGCCATTGGGGGGGAAGTTAAGGGCATTGACCGAGTTGGAGGGGATGACAATTTCCTCGATTTCGAGAGCGGATACGGCGGCCTTTGTGCTGGACCAGTTGGAGAGTGACCGATGGCTGAAGAAGTCTCCTCTGGTTGGGTATTGATTGGCCTTGAAATCCGTCACAATCAATGCTGGAGATTACGAATGAGAATTGTTACCCTGTTTGTTTTTTTGATAGCTCATGTTAGTTTGCCTGCGAAACAAAATGAGTTGACGCGTGAGGAAGTGAAATCGGGGTGGCGGCTGCTCTTTGATGGAAGGTCACTGGAAGGCTGGATGTGGAGCCGGGACCCGGAAGTTCCGCAGCCATCGTGGGCAGTGCGGGATGGGGTGCTGATGACAACGCCGGGGACGGGGAAGGAAGTGTACTTGCTGACGAAGGATTCGTTCACTGATTTTGAATTTGCCTTTGAGTGGCGGGCCGAGGCGCGGGCGAATTCGGGAGTGAAGTACCGGATCCAAATGTATGGCGAATCGACACGCAGGATTGAGCCAGTTGGATTTGAGTATCAGATTACGGATGATGATGCGAACCCCGATGCGTTATCAACTCCGAGGCACACTGCGGGGGCGCTCTATGACTATGTTGAGCCTCACAAGGCAGGGCCCGCGCATGCCAAAATCTGGCACCGAGCTCGAATCGTGGCGCGAGGGCTGCACATCGAGCATTGGCTGGATGATGTGAAGGTGATTGATGTGGACCTTGATACGGAGGAGGCTGCAGCTTCTTTTGGGCAAAGCAAGAGGCAGTCGGCCAGCATGTTGCGCCGACAGGAGAAGCGAGAGTCCCCAATTGCATTGCAGATCCACGATGGGGTGGTTGAGTTTCGAAATCTCAAGCTGCGCCCGCTAAAATAGAAGCAGATGCCAATTTATGAATATCGGTGCGAAGACTGCGGGAGTGCATTCGAAAAATTGCGTCCCATGCGGGAGGCAGAAGCTCCGACGGATTGTCCTCGCTGCGGGCGTGTAACGAAGAAGCAGATGTCTGCATGTTGCGTCACAGTGAGTGGTGGAGGCGGTGGGGCGTGTGGTCCTGCCGGTTCGCGCTTTACTTGAGCACGCTGAATTAGACCCGTGAGGTCTACAACGATTGAAGCTGTTGCTACTTCAAAATTACGGCTGGAACGTTTGCGTCTCTGACCAGCTTGTTGAAGGCGGTCAGATCATTAGCGAGGAGTCCTTCGAGGCGGCGAAGGTTGCTGTTCGTTTTTGTTGCCAAGTCTTCGAAGACCTGATTGGATTGTACGGTAGGCCCGGTATCGGAGTTCTGCACGCTGGATAAGAGAGCTGCGAGTTTGTTGTTGAGCCGGATCGGGTAGTTCAGCGGATCCTGATTGCTCTGGTTTTTTGTCTGGTAGAGTTCCTGTTCCACTTCCGTTAGTGCCTTGGCAAGTTTCTTGCCGGCCTCTACTGCGGATTTCGCGGAAGGCATGAGCTCAGCGCGTGCGACAAGGTCATCCACCTGTTTGCGGGCATCGCGGATCCTGATCACAGCGTCGTTGGCTTGTGAGACCTTGTCTCTGATCTGAAGCGAAAGGTCGAGCTGTTTCTGCAGATCTTGAATCGAGCCTTCTGTGCGGGGATCTTTCCGGATTGCAAAAGGCTGAGAGAAGACCTTGCCATCGACGGTCATCTTGACCTTATAGTCAGCAGGGACTGCGACAGGGCCACGAGAGTTGCCGGCCCAGTAAATCATGCCTGGAAAACTTGTGGAATCGGGATATCGCATATCCCACACGAAGCGATTGAGTCCCGGCGCTGACGGTGCGATAGCCGGAGCAGCAGCGGGCTGCGGGGAGTCATCGTCTTCGGAAGAGTCGCCGCTTGCGGCCTTGCCCTTGTCGGCGACGCTTGAGAACTTCTTGACCAGTTTGCCCGATGCATCCAGGATTTCCAGAGTCAGTTCGCCCTGGGGTTTGTTCTTGAGCTTGTACTGAATCACAACACCATTCGGCGGATTCTGGCCACCTGCCGATGTGCGGCCGAAGCCGCCCCCGCTGGCGAAGCGATAGGTAGGCTTGGGAGTGAAGAGATGAGCCTCGGAATTGCGCACTGCGTCTGAAAGCTGGTGCAGAATCGGGAGATCATCAAAGACCCAGAAGGAACGTCCTTGTGTTGCGATGACGAGATCATTTTCGCGCTTATGAAAAGCGAGGTCGGTGATGGGTACTACGGGGAGATTCAATTGAAATTGTTCCCAAGTATCGCCGTCATCCATGGAAAGATAGAGGCCGGTTTCTGTGCCTGCAAAGAGTAATCCTTTGTGATTTGGATCTTCTCGAATGACGCGGGTAAAGGCCGAATCCGGGATACCGCGGACAATTTTGTCCCAAGTCTTACCGTAGTCGAGAGTGCGGAACAAATAAGGTTTGTGATCATCGCTCTTGTACATCGTGCCGGCGAAGAAGGCTTTGGCTGGATTGTGGGGGGATGCTTCGATCGAATTGATCTGGATCCATTCGGGCATCAGCCTGGATGGTGTGACGTTTCCCCACTTCTTTCCCCCATCTCTCGTGACATGAACGAGGCCATCATCACTGCCTGTCCAGATCAGGCCCTTGTTGAGCTTTGACTCATCGACCGTGAAGATCGTGGCGTAGTATTCCACGCTGGTGTTGTCCTTCGTAATCGGACCGCCGGTAGGACCCTGTTTGGACTTGTCGTCACGGGTGAGATCCGGGCTGATCGGTTGCCAGTTCTGCCCCTCGGTGGTGGACTGAAAGAGCATGTTGCCGCCTGCATAGAGCAGCTTTGGATCGTGGGGTGAAAACAGGAGCGGGAAGTTCCACTGGAAACGATACTTCATCGCCTCGACGCCAGCACCCATTGGATTATCGGGCCAGATATTGACTGAGCGAGTCTGGCCGGTGCGGTGGTCGTAACGAGTGAGCAGGCCACCGTAAGAGCCAGCGAATACGATGCTTGAATTTTTCGGATCAGGTGCGATCCAGCCGCTTTCTCCACCGCCGACGTCGTGCCAATCACGCTCTGTGATGGCTCCGAAATTACCGCGCGATTTGATCTTGATCGTAGTGTTGTCCTGTTGCGCACCATAGATTCCATAGGGGAAGTCTTCGTCGAGGGCAACACGATAAAACTGAGCAGTTGGATGGCTCTGATTGGTCCAGGTGCCTCCTGCATCGGTGCTGACATTCGCACCGCCGTCATTGGATTGCACCATGCGACGAGAATCATTTGGGGCAATCCAGAGGTCGTGATTATCGCCATGCGGCACGGGGATAGCCGTGTAGGTCTTGCCTCCATCATCAGATCGATAGAAGCCCGTGTTTAATACATAGACAGTGTCAGGGCGAAGGGGGTCTGCATAGATTCGCGAATAGTACCAGGCGCGCTGGCGAAGCATGCGCTGTTCATTCACGCGAGTCCAGGTTTTGCCCCCATTGTCGGAGCGAAAGACTCCGCCATCTTCTGCCTCGATGATGGTCCAGATGCGGTCTGGATTTGCAGGTGAAACGGTAACGCCGATCTTGCCTTGCAGGCCTTTGGGCGCGCCTGGGTTGTGTCCAATTTCTGTCCATGTTGCCCCGGCGTCTGTGGACTTGAACAAGCCGCTGCCTTCGCCGCCAGACTCAAGGCTGTAAGGGGTTCGAATGACCTGCCAGAAGCCCGCATAAAGGACATTGGGATTGCCTGGGTCAAGGATCAAATCGATGCAGCCAGCTTTATCGCCGCGTGTGAAGACCTGCTTCCAAGTGGAGCCGCCATCGAGAGATTTGAAGATTCCGCGTTCCGTGTTTGCGCCCGACATATGGCCGAGAGCGCACACATAAACGACATCTGCATTTTTGGGATGCACTCTCACGCGGCCGATCTGTCTGGTCTCGGTTAGCCCGATGTTCTTCCATGTCTTGCCAGCGTCGAGAGATTTGTAAACTCCATCGCCGTGAGAAGCATTGCCGCGGATTGCCTGTTCGCCCATTCCGGCGTAGATCACATTGGCGTCTGAATCGGCGACAGCGATGGAGCCTACGGAACCAGTTTTGAGTTGGCCGTCACCGATCGGCGACCAGCGGATGCCACCGTCGAGGGTCTTCCAGATGCCTCCTCCTGTTCCACCAAAATAATAGACATTGGGTTGCGAAGGAACTCCGGCGACAGTAACGACGCGGCCGCCACGGTAAGGGCCGATCGATCTGTATTTGAGGGGGGAAAGGAGCTTGGTATCGTCGGGGGCCGCAAAGAGGGTGGAGCCGAGAGCGAACAGGAAAACAAAGTAACGCATGCTTCATTGCACTCTAACGCAAATCGAAAGTGATTTGGATTATGATGAGGACAGGTGCGCAGGGGCGCCTATCCCACCGCAAGAAGTCTTCACCCTGTTGATTCTCAGCGTGTTTCACACTGGATAGAATTGCAAGTTTCACCTGGACCAGGGAGTGGGGAGTGCCAGGATCAGGAGAATTGCAATGATCGATCCCATTCGTGAATTGAAGACCCGCGCGGAAATCCTTCACAAACAAAAGAAGCCAGATGGGGATGCGAAGCTACGGCTTCGCGATTGCCTCAACATTGTTGCTGCCAGAGTCGGTTTTGAAAACTGGAAGCAGGCCAAGGCCGCTATTAGTGGACAATCGGGAGTGGTGGACTACGGCAAGCTGCTTTATCCAGTTCCGTCAGGCGGTCACATCAATCGCTGGTATACGAGCTATCAAGAAGCCGCAGAGGTTCAGGTTGCTGAAGGAGGCTGGTTACTTGCATACAAGCGACAATTCCTGATTGTGGACCGTCACTTTGTCGAGAGTCTTGGCTTGGATCCAGAGGATCCAGACTGGGCCGCGATTGGCTTCAACTGGGTAGTTCCAAGTGACCCGTTCGCCCGCGTCCGGCTATATTCGCGACTCATAGATTTGAAGCGCTAGCCTGATCCCACGGGAATAAAAAGGTTGGAGCATTCTGGTAGCGGCGCATTGCAAAGTTGAGCTTTGTGCCGCTGCCTGGGGCAAGTCTAAGGGTGAGGTGTTTTCCGTTGATCGGAATGGTTTTGCCGTCTATTGTGACGCTGTTGAACTGGTGTTCTGCATAGCCGCCGGCCTGGATCGTAATCGTTCGAGGGC
>JANXLY010000218.1 GCA_025354885.1 Acidobacteriota bacterium
AAGGCAACCGGGCTCTTTTCTATTTCAATTCAGGAGAGTTACAACTCATGTCTTCAGACGCACAGATCGCAGCAAATCGAGCGAATGCTCAACAGTCCACCGGCCCCACTTCACCCGTTGGTCGCTCAACATCTTCCTGCAACGCCGTAAGTCACGGCCTCAGCGCAACCTCTAACACCCCCTTCACTTCCGACACCGAAGCGCAAAACAATTTCGCCCAGCACATCCAAAAGCTGCGAAAAGACTGCCTCCCTGAAGGAGCCCTCGAAGAAGAAACATTCCGTCGCTACGCCTTCGCCACATTCCAGATCAACCGCGCACAAGCCCTCGAACTCCAGGCCCAGGACCGCTGGATCAACGAACCCGAGAACACCACCTGGTTCTCACAAATGGAACGATTCATCAAACTCGGAGCCCTCCAGGAGCGCAGAGCCGACAAAGCGCTCAACGAACTGCGCAAGCTCCAGCGCGACCGTTTCGCCGCTCTCGAAGTCCAAGGTGAAATCTACGCCTACGGCAAAGAACTAAGCTTCTCAAAAGTTCTACCCATCGCCGACCTGCGCGCGCAGGACCTCAGCAAAACCAGTGCCGGCCTGATTGCCCTCTCTCTTCTCGCCACGACGGAAGAAGCAAGAGCAATCGCTCAAACAAAGCCAACAGCGACCTAACACCAAATTGAACCCACCGGCCCAAGGGCCACCCGCTCTTTGAAAATCTGCCGCATCCATCACCCACCGCAAGGACGACGCCAGCACTCCGCCCTGCGGCCCGCATGTCCTCTATCGCGCGGGCCGCACCAGAGCATCAGAGCCAGCCGGCAGAAGCACGGTCCAACTCTTCCGGTATGCGAACCAGCAGCGGTCGATGAATCCCCTTGCTTCTGGACTCATCTCGCACCGTACGGGCTGTGCAACCGTGGCTGACCAACTGATTCCCATCCAGAGCAACTCATTCCCCGAGGTACTCTTCGGAATGCGCCTTCAGCCATTCCACCTCCTGCTGACGGGAACTTGCCACTCCCGGTACGGGCAAATCGCTAATGGTCAACAGCACATGCTGCTTCTCAGCAAGATTGAGCTGTTGAAGCGGACGCAAAACACCACCCTCAAACACTGCCTCCAACTGTATTGCCATAGGTCAATTCTATCCGGAATCGGCACTTGCCCGCACCAGAGCAGCGCATCGCAACATCGATTCAATACTCAAATCAACATCCGCCTCGCTCGTCGCCCACGACGACACACTGATCCGCATCGCCCGCCGCCCGCGCCACACCGTCCCGCCACACCAGCACACTCCCTCACTCTGCACCTGCTCAATCCACCGTAGCGTCTGCGCATCATCCTCAAGCGCAACCATCACCTGGTTCAAACTCACCTCGTGCAACACAGCAATCCCGGCCCCCGACAGCCCATCCGCAAATCGCCGCGCCAGCCTGCAACAGCGATCAATCATCTCACCCACACCATCCACGCCAAGCGACCGCAATGCCGCCCACGCATCTACACCTCGGGCACGCCTTGAAGACTCCGGGCCACGCATCATCGCGTCTACTCCGTTTCCCGTAATCAGATAACCGGCACTCGACGCCATCGCACCCGTCATCGCTGCCCCATCCCGGACAAAAACAATCCCGCAATCATAAGGAACATTCAGCCACTTGTGCCCATCCGTCGCCCACGAATCAGCGCCCTCATACCCGCGAGCCAATTCCCGATACCCCGGAGCCGCCTTCGCCCACAGTCCAAACGCCCCATCCACATGCACCCAACTCCCACTCTGGCGCGCAAGCGCGATCAACTCCTCAGCAGGATCGAGAGTCCCGGTATTCACATTCCCGGCCTGCAAACATACAATCGCTGGCGAATGCAATTGCGGAAAAGCATCCACCCGCATCCTTCCCTGCGCATCCGTCGGCACACGAAGCACACGGTCCCGTCCCAGTCCCAACATCGCCAAGGCCTTGAACAAAGTCACATGCGCTTCATCGCTCACCACCACCTGAAACGGGGGCGCACCAAACAAACCCAATGCCTCCACATCCCAGCCCTGTCTGGCCAACAACCCATGCCGGGCCGCCGCCAATCCCGTAAAATTGGCCATCGTCGCCCCCGTAACAAACGAACCCAACGCCTCGCTCGGGATCTCGAGCAACGATGCAATCCACCCCAGCGCAACGTTTTCCAGTTCCGCCACAACCGGAGACATCACCTGCAAAGCGCAATTCTGATCCCAGCTCCCCGCCAGCCAGTTCGCCGCCTGCGCCGCCGGCAACGCTCCCCCTGTAACGAAGCCAAAGTAACGCGGGCCCGTCGACATCACCGTCGCCGGTGATCCAAATTCCTCGAGCATCTCGAAAACCCGCTCAGCGCTCAACCCCGCCGCAGGCAAGGCTCCACCAAACGAAGCCAAACCCGCGATCGCCGAAGCGTCAGGAAACACCCGCCGCGTCGTCCGCTGCGCCTCATAACGGCGTATCGCCGCAAACACCTGCTCCGTCACTTCCACTAAACCTCCACCATCTCCTCTGCACTCGCCGCCGTAAAGTAAGCAGCGTCCGGATGATGGAAGATCAGCGCGCTCACGCTCGCCTCCGGTTCCATCATGAATCCTTCGGTCAAATCCATGCCGATCTCAGCCGGATTCAGCAGTTGAAACAAAGCCACCTGGTCTTCCATATTCGGACACGCCCCATACCCAAAGCTGTAGCGCTTGCCCTGATAACGGCTCGTCCAACGATGCTGCATCGTCACTTCAGGGCCATCCGCAAAACCCCAATCCTCGCGAATCCTCCGGTGCAGCCACTCTGCCGTTCCTTCAGCAGTCTCTGTTGCCAGCGCCGACAGAGCCACACTCTTGAAGTACTCGCCCTTGTGTTTCGCCTCTTCAGACCGCTCGCGAACTCCACCGCCAGCCGTCACAGCAAACATGCAAATCGCATCCCGCTGCCCGTCCTCGATCGGCAGAATGTAGTCGCTCAAACACAAACCATTCTCTTTCGGCTGCCGGTAGAAGTGGAAAGTATGGACCGGTTTCTCCGTCCCCTTCGTAAACAGGTGGATCGAATTCCCGTCCCGTTCCGCTTCAAAAAACTGCCAAACCGCCCGCGGACGCAGGAACTCCGAGGCCCACTCTTTTACCTCTTCCACCTTGTGGAACATCTCCAACGCCTTCGCATCCCTCTCTGCCAGCTTCGCCTCAAAATTGCCTTTGAATCCGAGGTTCTTGCCAAACAGCATGTAAGGGTTGATGTATTCCCAAAGCTCTTTCAACTGCGGAACGTCCCTCACCTTGCGGTCCCAATACGGCACCTTCGGAATCGGCAAATCAAGCCGCACCTTCGTGCTGCGCACCGTCGAAAGTCGCGCTGCCGCATCACCCATCGGCTCGGCCATAACCAGATCCGTTTCCTTACTCAAATCAGCGTGAATCAGAGCCTCCCGAGCCTCGGGATCCATCACTTCCTGCATCAGACGCAAGCCCGTCATCGCATCCTTCGCATAGAGCGTCAGTGAGCCATAAGACGGCGCAATCTTGGTCCTTGTGTACTTATCGCTCAACGCCGCACCGCCCACCAGCAGCGGCACCGTAATCCCTGCATCCCGCAGATCTGTACCCGTGATCACCATCTGTTGCGCACTCTTCACGAGCAACCCGGACAATCCAATCGCGTCCGGCTTGTGTTCCTTGTAGCCGCGAATCAGCTCTTCCGGATGCACCTTGATCCCAAGATTCACTACGTCAAACCCGTTGTTCGAAAGGATGATCTCAACCAGATTCTTGCCAATGTCATGCACGTCGCCCTTCACGGTCGCAAGCAGCAACTTGCCCTTGCTCGCCGTATCGGCCTTCTCCATGAACTGCTGCAAGTGGTTCACCGAAGCCTTCATCGCTTCTGCGCTCTGCAGCACTTCCGCCACGATCAGTTCATTCGCATTAAAAAGCCGGCCCACTTCGCTCATGCCGCTCATCAACGGCCCGTTGATGATGTCGAGCGGCACAGCTCCCTCTGCCATCTTCCTGTCAAGATCCTCGACCAGTCCGTCCTTCGTGCCTTCAATGATGTAGTTCGCCAGCCGCTCATCCAGAGGCAACAGCTTCGCACTTGCCTTGTCCTTCTTCACTGCCGTCCGGAAGTGCGCCGCAATCGCATCGATGTGGAACTTGTTCAACGCCGCACGCTGTTCCTTCGACTGCTCACGCCAATCTTCCGGCTCCCCGTTCACTGGAGAATTGAACAGCAAACCCTCCGCAAGCTGCTTCTCCTCAGCCGGAATCGAAGCAAAGCGTTCCAGCTTCTCCGTGTTCACAATCGCCAGATCCAGACCCGCTTTCGTGCAGTAGTAAAGGAAGACGCTATTCACCACTTCGCGTGCCGCCGCAGGCAATCCGAAGCTGATATTCGAAACCCCAAGCACCGTCTTCACAAACGGAATCTCGGCCTTGATCAACCGCAGCGATTCAATAGTCTCCACCGCCCCCGCGATGTAGTTCTCATCACCCGTCGCACAAGGAAACACAAGTGGATCGATGATGATGTCTTCCGGCTGCAGGCCATACTTCGTCGTCAAAATCTCGACGCTGCGCTTTGCAATCGCGAGCTTCCGCTCCCGCGTAAACGCCTGCGCCTGTACTGGGTCTTCGTCAATCGTGCCCACCACCACCGCCGCACCATACTCCTTCACCAGCGGGCAGATCAGCTCAAACTTCTCTTCCCCGTCTTCGAGGTTGATCGAGTTGATGATCGCCTTGCCCTGGCTATAGCTCAGCGAAAGAGCCACCGCTGCCGGGTCGGTCGTATCGATCATGATCGGAGCTTTGATCTTTCGTATGAGCTTTTCATAGAAGGGCGGAATGTCCTTCATCTCATCGCGTTCACTCGTCTGCAGACAGATGTCAACGATGTGAGCCCCGCCTCGCACCTGTCGCCGCGCAATCTCCGTCGCTTCTTCCCACTTCTCTTCGTTGATCAGGTTCTTGAACAGCCGGCTTCCGATCACGTTCGTCCGCTCACCCACCAGCAGCGGACGGTTCGTCTCATCCGCTTCAACCAGTTCAATCCCCGAATAGTAGGCGCGATGTGACAAGCTCTTCGGCTTCCGCGGAGCATGTCCCTTCGTCATATCCGCAATCGCACGAATATGATCGGGAGTCGTCCCACAGCATCCGCCGACAATGTTTAGCCAGCCATTCTGCACAAACTTCTCAAGCTGCGCCGCTAGAGTCGCCGGCGTCTCGCTGTACTTCAACTCCTCATTGGGCAACCCCGCATTCGGGTAGCAGGAGATGCAATGACTGCTCATCTCATGCAGACTGCGAATGTGGTCCACCATGAATTCCGGACCCGTCGCGCAGTTCAGTCCAATCGACAGGATCTTTGCGTGTGAAAGCGAAGCGTACAACGCTTCCGCATCCTGCCCCGCCAGCATCGTCCCCGTATTCTCGATCGTGCCGCTCACCATCACCGGAACCGTGTAACCGAGCTTGCGCCCCAGCTGGTTAATCCCAAGCAAAGCCGCCTTGATGTTGCGCGTATCCTGACAAGTCTCGATCAGCAGGATATCCGCCCCGCCATCGACCAGCCCCTTCGACTGTTTGTAATAACCTTCACGCAGCGCCTCAAAGGTAGTGCCGCCGGTAACCGTAATTGCCTTCGTCGTCGGTCCAATGCTTCCCGCCACAAATCGCGGTCGTCCGTCGCGCTTCTCAAACTCCGACGCCGCTTCACGAGCCACCGCCGAAGCCATCGCATTGATCTCGAGAATCTTGTCGGCCAGCCCAAATTCGCCAAGCGTAATCGTGTGCCCGCCAAAGCTGTCCGTCTCGACAATATCCGCGCCCGCCTGATAGTACTCGCTATGGATTTCGCGAATCCAGTTCGGCCGCGTATACAAAAGGTTCTCGCTGCAATTCTCCATCTGCGGCCCACCCCAGTCTTCGGTTGTGGGGTTCCGCTGCTGTAGCATGGTGCCCATCGCACCATCCAGAATCAGGATCCTGCTCTGCAATGCCTCTTGTAATGCTTCACGACGCTCGTCTCTGCTAAAACTCATGGATTCTTTCAGTTTACGATGCCCGGCGCTGCTAGTACTCTGGACTAGATGAACTCGGCCCGCATCATCTCGCTCGACCAATTCCGTGGCTACACAATCGCCGGAATGTTTCTGGTCAACTTCATCGGACGCTTCGCTGAAGTGCACGACGTCTTCAAACACCACAACACTTACAACAGCTACGCCGACACGATCATGCCCCACTTCTTCTTTGCCGTCGGTTTTGCCATGCGCCTCGGGATGCTCAAGACTGCGGCCAGCAACAAATCCATAATCAAGCGCGCAGCCGGTCTCATCCTTCTCGGCATTGTCGTCTACAACCTCGATGGCAACTACAAGTCCTGGAAAGACCTTCAGGAGCTGGGCTGGATCGGCTTCTTCGAAAAGAGCTTTCTCAGAAGCCCCTTCCAGGCTCTCGTTCACATCGGCATCACTTGTCTTTGGATCCTTCCCGTAATGAAGCGCCGCAGCCGCGACCTCATCCTCTACGGCGCAGCCAGCGGTCTACTCCATCTCGCGCTCAGTTCCTGGTTCTGGTTTGATTTCCTGATGCGCGTCCGCGTCATTGACGGTGGCCCGCTCGGATTCTTAAGCTGGTCGGTACCAACTCTTGCCGGTGCCCTCGCTTACGACGCTGTCAAGAACTTCGGCCCCCAACTCGCGCTCCCGCAAATCCTTCGCTGGGGTCTCATTCTCAGCCTCATCGGCTATGCAATTTCCTGCGTCCACGGCCTCGAAGCTCCCCCCTTCTGGCCGCCCTGGAATCCAGTCGACCTCTGGACCATGACCCAGCGTGCCGGCAGTCTTTCCTACCAAACCTTCAGCGCTGGCTTTTCGCTGCTCGTCTACGCTGGGTTTCTGTGGCTATCTGACATTCGCAAGCCAGCTTTCGAATCAAGCTTCTTCCGCACCCTTGGAACCAACGCTCTCGCCGGCTATCTCATCCATTCCGTAGTCGGCGATGCCGTGCACAAGTTCTCTCCCAAAGACTCACCGTTGCTTTGGGTCTTCCTGATTACCGGGCTTTACTTTGCCATCACCTGGGCCTTGATCCGAGCCCTCGAGCGGCGCAATATCTTCCTTCGTCTCTAGGCAATAATCCACTTCCCGATTCGCATAGTAAGACATCGTGTATCGCATCCCGCGCGAAGCACCTGCAGGGAGACACTGCGCCCTGCTGCGTCCCTGCTCAAGCCTCGGATAGAGTTGCCACTTCAAAGCGCAGATCGAAACCAGAAACGCCACAACCAGCCCCACCTTCTGGTATCGCCAGGCAATCCAGCCAGCCACCGGCACCACCAACAGCCAGACCCAGGCGCTATCGCTCAAAACAGACTTCCCTAGCCCTTCCTCAATTGCAGTGGGCAGCCAGGGCGCAGCCATGGGCAAGGCAACCAGAATCCCGGCCGCCAACGCGTAATGCCAGCGCATCAGTTTACCTGCAATCAGCATCGCAAGAGAGGGCAACAACGGCAGCACATAGGCGGGTAGCTTGTTCCTCGAAACACTCAAGAACACGAAGCCCCAAATTGCAGTGTAGAGATAGGGCTTGGTCTCCTCTTCGATCCGCACTCGAAGCAGAGCCGGTGCCCAAGGCATCAGCAGCCCAATCAGGACAGGGACATAAAACCAGAAGGGCTGCACATGCTGCAACTCAGGCGAAAGGAAGCGCTGTATGTGATGCTTCACAATGAATTCGTCGATGAAGACCTGCCCGTTCGCTGCATAACAAGCCAGATACCAGGGCAACGCCGTGACGAGCGTCCCAACCCAGTGCCGCCACTCCCTTCGATACATCCAGGCAACCGGCAAACACAACACCAACGGCACCAGCCCTTTGGCGAGCACGGCCAATCCCAACGCAATTCCCGCCACCCAAGGCCTGCCGCGCAACATCATGAGTAGCCAGATGTTGAAGCAGACGCTCATCGGGATATCTGTCACACCCACCTGAGACAATGCCAGCCAACCGATCGAAGTTCCCAACACCAGCGCCACTTCAATTCCCGGCAACACCAATAGAAAGGCCAACCCCATCAGCGCAACGGGCAGACGAGCCGCCAAGTCGCGTGAGAACCCGATCGAGTCAAACGCGGCAACGAGCCAGTAAAGCAATGGGGGCTTCTCGAACCACGGCTTGCCCCAAAGCATCGGCGTAATCCAGTCACCGCTCGAAGCCATCTGGTGTCCGATCGCGGCGTAACGCGGTTCGTCCGGACCAAGCAGGCCGCTCGCAGAGAGCACGAACAAATAGGGAATTGCAAGCGCGGCCACGAGCCAGACTAGGGGCTTAGGCACCCCTCAAGTATACTGAGTGCTTTAGCTATGGGCCTCCTAGATATTGCCAAACTGCCGACTGCGGAAAACTCTGCAATCCGCCTTCATGAAACCGACAACGTTGCGATTGCGAGGGTGCCTCTCAGCCCCGGAGCAAGCATCGTCATCGCCAGCCAGACGGTTGCCGTTCTCGACAACATCCCCGCGGGACACAAGATTTGCCTCTCGCCAATCGGCTCGGGACAAAATGTACGCCGATACGGCCAGGTGATCGGACGGACACGGACTGCCATCGAGCCCGGTCAGCACATCCACGTCCATAATCTTGCGTTTGAGGATCACGAAGTCGGCTTTGAATTTCCATCGGGCAACATCCCCTACCCCGCCCCACCCGCCTACATGCCCACCTTCGAAGGCTTCCTTCGCGAAGATGGCCGTGTCGGCACTCGCAACTACATTGCCGTGGTGGCGGCCTCCAATTGCGCGGCTCATACAGTCGACTGGATTGCAGAGAGCTTCGACCCAACCAGCATTCTGCCGAACATCGATGGCGTTGTTGCCTTTCCGCACGGCGAAGGCTGCGGTATGGCGATTGGACCGGATACGGATCAATTGCGCCGAACCCTGGCTGGCGTACTCAATCACCCCAACATCGGCGCGGCCCTCATCATTGGCCTCGGCTGCGAAGTGAATCAGATTGACCATTACCTTGGCCCGAATGCACCCCGCTCGAAGCGACTCTACGGCATGACCCTGCAAGGCAGCGGTGGAACTCGCGGAACGGTCGAGGCAGCACGAGCCCGCATCCAGGAATTCATGGAAGAGATGACCGCCGAGAAGCGAATCAGCGTCCCGGCTTCTAAAATCCAGCTCGGTCTCAACTGTGGAGGCAGCGACAGTTTTAGCGGCATCTCCGCCAATCCCGCCCTCGGAGTCTGCAGCGATATGCTCGCTGCCATTGGCGCCAGTGCGGTGCTCGCGGAAACAACAGAATGCTTCGGCGCTGAGCATCTGCTGGTCCGAAGGGCACGCAATCGCGAAGTGGCCGAGAAGTTTCTCGGCCACATCAACGGATATAAGAAATACCTCAAGCAGTTTGGCGGCAGCTTCGACGACAACCCAAGCCCTGGCAACAAGGAAGGCGGACTTTCGAACATTCTCGAAAAAAGCCTCGGTGCGGCCGCGAAGGCGGGTACCAGCCCCATGATGGATGCGGTCGATTACGCCGAGACTGTTACTTCGCCAGGTTTTGTCTTCATGAACACTCCTGGATACGACCCTGTTTCGCTCTCTGGACTGGCTGCTGGAGGAGTTAACATGATCGCCTTCACTACAGGCCGCGGCAGCGCCATTGGCTTTCCCAGTGTGCCTGTCATCAAGATTGCGACCAACACCAGTACCTACAAACGCATGAAGGAAAACATGGACGTCAACGCCGGCCGGATTGTGGACGGCGAAGCGACAGTCGAGCAGGTCGGCAAGGAGATTTTTGACCTATGCCTTCGTGTAGCCTCTGGCGAAAAGACTTGTGCCGAGCGACTCGGGCATAAAGAATTCGTACCGTGGCGTATCGGTCCGGTGCTCTAACTCCACTAAACTGGAGTCATGCAATTGTTTGTTGTCGCGCTCAGCGCGATCTGCCTGTTCGCGCAAGACCCGAAGCAATCGGTCAAGCTGAAACCGGGTAAGGCCAAAATCGGCTCGCCTGCTGCGGCGGCTGAGCCGACCCTTGATCGAGTCAAACTCGAAGCCTTTCTGCGTCACCTAAATCTCTGGACTCCAGACATCAAAGTCGAAATCAAGGACGCACAACCATCTCCATTGCTCAAGGGCTTTGAGGACATCACGATCAAAGCATCGATCGGAGAGCGCTTTGCCGAGCAGAAGTACATCGTGTCTACCGACGGCAAGACCATAATTCGAGGCGAAGTGCTGGATACATCGGTCAATCCGTTTTCCCGTGAGATCAGCATGATCCAGAATGTCGGGCAGCCCTCACTTGGTACGCTCGGTGCGCCTGTTGTCGTCAGCGTGTTTACCGATTACCAGTGCCCTTACTGCAAGGACCAAGCCAAGAGTCTTCGTGAGAATCTGATTCAAAGCTTTCCCAAAGAAGTCCGGCTCTTCATCCACGATTTTCCGCTGGAGCAGATCCACCCCTGGGCTCGCGCTGCAGCAATCGCGGGCCGCTGCACCTTGCAGCAGGGCGAGGAAAACTATTGGAAATATCACGACTGGGTCTTTGAATCGCAGGCGAAGCTTGGGCTCGAAACCTTTCGTGGCGAGTTCATGACCTGGGCACCAAAGAACGGTCTCGACGCGTTGCAGCTTACGCGATGTTTTGACACCAAAGAGAGCGATGCCGATGTTGCCAAAGACATCGCGTCGGCACAAAAACTGGGCATCAACTCCACGCCAACCGTTTTCATTAATGGCCGCAAGCTTGCAGGCAGTCTCGCTTGGGAGCAACTGAAGAAAGTGATTGAGTTTGAAGTGAAATACCAGGCAACAGCAAAGAACGCTGGAGACACGGCCTGCTGCAGCGTTACACTCAACACTCCTGGAGCGAAATAGATGAAGCGTTTGTTACTTGGCCTTACGGCCATTGCACTCTTGGCCACGGGTGCAAAGGTTGCTGATTCGATCGACGGTCAACAGATGGTCGATGATGTCAGAATCCTCTCCAGTGAGCGCTACCAAGGCCGCTTCACGGGAACTCCCGAACTCGATCAGGTCTCTCAATGGATTGCCAGGACTTATCAGAAGTCCGGCCTGAAGCCTCCCTTCCTCGAAGGGAACAATAAACTCAGCTATCGCCAAAAATTCGTCGTCAATACAGACTCTAAGCTGGGGAAGAAAAACACGCTCAGCATCGGCAGCAAGAGCTACACAGTTGCGAAAGACTTTCTACCGAGAGTCATTTCGTCTTCCGGGCAACTCGAGGGTCCGCTGGTTTTCGCTGGCTACGGCATTACATCTATCGAACACAACTATGACGACTACAAGGACTTTGATGTCAAAGAAAAGGTAGTGGTTGTACTGCGCTATGAGCCACAGGACCAGGACGAGAAGAGTGTTTTTGATGGCCGTAACCGCACACGGCATTCCAATGTCGAAACCAAGGCGGTCAACGCCAAAATGCACGGTGCGGCTGCGCTGATCCTGATCAATAACGCGGTCATCTATCCGGAAGATGCCGACAAGCTCGAGAACTTTGGCAGCCAGAGCGGAGCGATGGATTCCGGCATTCCCGTCATTCAGGTTAAGGCAAACCTGGCAGACCAGTGGTTCAATGAATCCGGTCATGACCTCAAGGGCATCGTGAAATCGATCGACCGCAGCATGCAGCCGCAAAGCTTTCGCTTTCCAGCCGCGACACTCGCGAAAATGCGGATTGAAGTGGAGCGCATCATGCGCCCGACCTTCAATGTTGCGGCTTTCCTGCCCGGCGAGACGGACGAATACATTGTGGTCGGGGCGCATTACGATCACCTTGGCTTTGGCCGGCAATTTTCGATGGCACCCAGTGAAGTGCCAAAGATACATCCCGGTGCCGATGACAATGCAAGCGGCACGGCGGGGGTGATGGAACTTGCAAGGTTTCTGGCACGCCAACCGAAGATGAAGCGAGGAATTCTCTTTGCAAATTTTTCAGGGGAAGAGATCGGGCTACTCGGCTCTAGCCATCTCGCCTCCAACATGCCGTTTCCAGTGGAGAAGTGCACGGCCATGATCAATATCGACATGGTGGGACGGATGAGGGACGGCAAATTCTTTATTGCCGGCACAGGAACAGGCTCAAACTTCAAGACCGTTGTCGATGAGATCCTGCGCGATCAAGTTTCGCTCAAACCGGACTTCAGCGAGACCTTCAGTATCGGGGGGAGTGACCACACCTCATTCCTCTCCAGAAAGATCCCCGCACTCTTCTTTTTTACAGGCCTGCATGCCGATTATCACAAGCCTTCTGACACTTGGGAAAAGATCGAACCGGCACCCTATGGCCAATTGATTGGCATTGTCGCTTTGGCAGCCCAGAAGTTGGCGACGGCAACGGAGCGAAGTCAATTCCGGCGCATCGAAGCACCTCCTGTCTCAAGCGGCAGCGGCGGAGGGGGAGGAGGCTACGGACCCTATTTCGGCAGTGTCCCCGACTTTGCCGAAATCCCCAATGGCGTCAAACTTGCGGATGTTCGCGCGGGGAGTCCGGCTGAGAAGGGTGGGGTACGCGGTGGGGATATATTGATTGAGTTTGATGGCAAAAAGGTGGCGAACCTTCAGGACTACACGTTTTTACTTAGATCAAAGTCAGTAGGAGATACGGTCGAAGTTAAGGTAAAACGCTTAGGCGAGACCCTTACTTTTAGGGTAGTACTCGAAGCGCGAAAGTAATGTAGCCAAAAACTGCAAGTTGCACAAAAATGGTTAAGGAATTGGCTGCATCTTGCCGATTAGCAAAGGAAGAGCCCGAAACAGCCAGCCATGTCTATTACGATCAGTCCTGAAATGAACAAAACCAAAACCTGGAAACTGCCTCCACTGATTCTGCATCCGTTTGCAGAAGCGGCAGGTCCGGATAAGCTCGTGGAGAGCTCAAGAGCGAGTCTGATGTTGCAAGGCCTGCTGCCAAGCGGCCAGATGACCCGAGAAGAACTGGATCGCAAACTGCTGGATGGCCGTTTTTGCGAAATTCGCATGCTGTTTTATGTAGGGAAAGACCTTTTGCGCTGGATTGAGCAATGTCTCGAGTCGGTTGAGCGGGATGAAGATTTGAAGCGCAATGGTTTTGGATACCAGGCCTTTGCTGCGGTGCTGATCGAAGACCCGCCTCGCAACATTCGTGAAAAGTTAAAGAACTGGGGCGTAGCCGACTACAAGAGCATTTTCACGCGGGCTCTGGGCCTGAATGCGATCTTCAACGAGGTGCCGCAGAGACACCTGATTACCGATGAATTTGTGCGTCACTACTACCGTTATGCGGATCAGCTATTCGCCTGCCGGCAGTTGCTTTGGAGCTTTGGCGAGATCAAGCCATCGCAGTTTGATTTTGATCTTTATGCTTCGGGAGAGTACTCACGGATGCTCGAACGTGAATGGGGTGCGGACTTGAACGACGGGTTTGAATCATAATGATTTCATGCCACTACCCCGGATGCTGCGCATCCGTCAACACTTCCCCGACCGCGCAGTAAAAGATATCCCGGCAACAATTGCCGCAGAATTAGGCCGAGCCGATTTCGCTTCGAAGCTGAAACCGGGCTCAAAAGTCGCCATTGGCGTCGGTAGCCGAGGGATTGCGAACATCGCAACTATCGTGCGCGCTGTCGTGGACTACTGGAAATCAGCGGGGATGAATCCCTTTATATTTCCAGCCATGGGCAGCCACGGAGCAGCCTCTCCGGAAGGCCAGGCCATGGTTCTTGGCAAATACCAGATCACAGAAGCGACGATGGGTTGCCCCATCGTCAGCCAACTGGAAGTTGTTGCCCTGGGAACTACGCCTGAGGGCATTATTGCTTACCTCGACAAGGCTGCCTATGAAAGCGACGGCGTCATGCTGGTTGGACGCGTCAAATGGCATACCGATTTTGAAGGCAAGATCGAGAGCGGTCTCTATAAGATGATGGCGATTGGTCTCGGCAAGTTTGCGGGCGCGCAGTACTATCACACCTTTGCTTACAAGATCGGCCTGGGCACGATGATTCGTGCGGTTGGCCGGCAGGTGCTGAAGAGTGGCAAGATCCTCGGCGGGCTGGCCATTCTTGAGGATGCAAATCACACCACTGCTCAACTGACTGCAGTGCCGGTAGAAAGCATGGAAGCGCAGGAAGAAGAGCTTCTCAAACTTGTCAAGAGCTGGCAGGGCCATGTGCCGGTGAAGGAACTCGACATCCTGGTGCTCGATGAAATTGGCAAAGATATTTCGGGTGCTGGAATGGACACGAAGATCGCCAACCGTGGGGTGAATGGCGAATACAATCCCTGGGTGGGCCCACCCAAATTCCATCGCGTTTTTATCCGCGACCTGACGAAGAACACATATGGCAGTGCGGTTGGCATGGGCATGGCCGATGTGATCAACAGCCGGATTCTGCCGCAGATCGACTGGAAGCCGACCCAGATCAATTCGCTCACTGCTTCTTCGCCCTCGGCGATCAAGATTCCCGTATACTTTGATACCGACCGCGAGTGTCTCGAGAAGTTTCTGCCCACGGTTGGCAAACACGATTTGAGCACTGTCACCATCGGACGCATCCGCAACACTCTGTGCCTTACGGATCTCGAACTGAGCGAGAACTTGCGAGCGGAAATCGAAGCAAACCCGAATCTCACGATTGTCGGCGAGGCTTATGATTTTCCGCTGGATGAAGCAGGGAACATGAGCATCCTGGGAGGCGGGGATGGCCACTGAGCAGGAACCCTCTGCGGCCAAGACGCTGGAGCAGGATATCGAAGAGCTGCAGAAGATTGTGTCCCAGCTTGAGAAGGACACAATGGGGCTCGAAGAATCCATCACCCTGTTTGAGCGTGGAGTGGCCTTGAGCGAGTCTGCCAAGAAGCGACTTGAGGAGGCAGAAACCCGCGTCGAAATCCTTAGCAAGAGGGGCAACAAGATCGAGCCGGAGCCTTTCGAAAAATGACCCTGAAGCAATATCTTGCAGAGCGGATCGCCATGATCGACCGCGCGCTGGATGCTTGGGTACCAGCGGAGACAGTAGAGCCGGAGACGATCCACCGAGCGATGCGATACAGCCTTTTTGTGGGAGGCAAGCGCATCCGCCCTATCCTCTGTATGGCTGCGGCAGACGTGGTGAGGGCGGATACGCCTGGTATCGCTGAAGCGGCTGTGACGCTTGAGATGATCCATACCTACTCGCTCATTCATGACGATCTTCCGGCGCTCGATAACGATGACCTGCGTCGCGGCCAGCCGACAAACCACAAAGTGTTTGGTGAAGCGATGGCGATCCTGGCGGGTGATTCCCTGCTCACCCTTGCCTTTCAGGTGCTCGGCTCGCTCAGGCAGGTGGATGCCACAATTCGCAGCGCTCTGGTGGTGGAACTCGCGGCTGCCAGCGGGACCGTGCGAGGCATGATTGGCGGACAGGTACTCGATATCGAAGGCGAAGGACAAACTCCGACCGCTGAACTACTGGAGAAGATACACCGGGCGAAAACCGGAGCGCTTCTGCGCGCCAGTGTGCGCATGGGTGCGATTTATGCGGGCGCAAGTCCGGCAGACCTCGCCTCGCTGAGCGAATATGGCGAACATGCGGGGCTGGCCTTCCAGATTATTGACGACATCCTGGACATCGAGCAGTCGAGCGAAGCACTGGGCAAGACTGCCGGCAAAGACCTACATCAGCAGAAGGTCACATTCCCGGCTGTTTACGGACTTGCGGAGTCGCGGCGAATGGCAGAGGAAGAGCGGCAGAAAGCGCACGCAGCCCTGGTGCGGTTTGGGGATCGCGGCACACGTTTGCTCGAAATCGCAGACTTGATTGTGGACCGCAAGTCTTGAAGTTGCGGCTCGACCTGCTGCTAGTCGAACGGGCGTTGGTCGACTCGCGAGAAAAAGCGAAGGCGCTGATTTTGGCGGGACAAGTGTTGGTGAACGATCAGAAAGTGGACAAGGCCGGGGCACCCGTTGCAGCCGATGCGCGCATCGAAATCCTGAACCAACTCCGCTACGTAAGCCGTGGAGGTCTGAAGCTCGAAGCGGCTTTAGAAGTTTTTGGTATCGACCCGCATGGCTGGGTTACGATCGACATCGGCACATCGACCGGCGGCTTTGCCGATTGCCTGCTGCAACATGGGGCGGCCCGAGTACACTGCGTTGATGTTGGCGATACCCAGATCGCCTGGCGCCTCAAGACTGATCCGCGGATCGTGTTACACGAACACCAGAATGCCCGCCTGATTGAGCCCGCAGTCATCGGAGAATCGGCGCGGCTGCTAGTGTGTGACGTGAGTTTCATCAGTGTCACATTGCTACTGGAGCGATTTCCACCCTTGCTTAGCGCGGACGGGGAGCTGGTGATCCTGATCAAGCCACAATTCGAAGTTGGCCGGGCCGATGTGGGCAAAGGCGGGATTGTGCGAGAAGAATCGTTGCACCAATTCGCCTGCGAGAAGATACAATCTGCGATACGTGCTCTTGAATACGAGACGCGGATCATCCCCAGTCCAATTCTGGGTGGTAAAGGTAACAAAGAGTTTCTCATCCATGCCAGACACAAAGCCTGATATCCAGACCGTTGGAATCATTTCAAAACCGAATGTGCCGCGAGCACGCAGCATCGTGCCGGGCCTGGTTGACTGGCTGGCGCAACGGAACATCGCTGTACGGGTGGACGAGGCGACGGCGAAGTATGGACAACTGCGGGAATGGGTAACTCGGGAACGCGTTCCTGTAGATACGCAAATGGTGATCGTACTGGGTGGAGACGGAACGCTGCTGAGTGCAGCGCGAGCCATTGGGGGCCAAGAGATTCCATTGCTGGCAGTGAATCTGGGCGGTCTTGGCTTTTTGACATCGATCACAGTGGAGGAACTTTATCCCGAGCTGGAGCGATGTCTGGTTGGGGAAATGCGAATCGGTTTGCGGCGAATGCTGCGTTGCGAAATCCACCGTGGAGGACATCGTGTATCCTCATACGAGGCGCTGAACGATGCGGTCATAAGCAAGACCTCACTCGCTCGCATCATAGATGTGGCTGTCCATGTTGACTCCCACTTTGTTTCGAACTACAAAGCGGATGGATTGATTGTGTCGACACCCACTGGTTCTACGGCTTACTCGCTGAGTGCCGGTGGACCGATCATCTTTCCTAATGTGGACGCGATAGGCATTACCCCGATCTGCCCGCACATGCTCACTCATCGACCGGTGATTGTGCCTGGCGAGAGCGTAATCCGTCTGGTAAACCAAGCCGTTGACAACGATGCGTATCTCACGATCGACGGTCAGGTCGGAGAACCGCTTCTATGCAATGACGAAGTGCGATGCGCCCGCAGTCCGAGTGAGATTCATCTCATCAGTCCGCCGCGGATGCTGTTCTTTGACGTGCTTAGACAAAAACTGAAATGGGGCGAACGTTGAAAAAAATATCACTGACTTCCTGGATTTTTATCGCGATGGCTTTCGGCATCGTACTCGGCATGGTGGCCCCGGATGTGGCCAAAGAGCTGGGACCGGTATCGAAGATCTTTCTGAATCTGATCAAGAGCATCATTGCGCCGCTTGTCTTTGCGACGCTGGTTTACGGCATTGCCGGAACAGGCAGCGCAAAGGCAATGGGCCGCATCGGCGTGAAGGCAATTGTCTATTTTGAAGTGGCCACCACGGCAGCACTCTTCATTGGCCTTGCTGCCGTAAACCTGGTAAAGCCTGGTCAAGGGATCAACCTGCCTTTCGAAAAGGCAACTCTCGCTGCCAATAAAGTTACTCTCGCCGGAACGCTGGAACACACGTTTCCCTCATCGGTAATCGATGCGATGGCGAAGGGCGAAGTGTTGCAAATTGTAGTCTTCGCCTTCATCTTCGGCACTGCCTGTATTTCGATTGGGGCCAAAGCCAAGAATGTCGTTGACTGGTGCAAGAGCCTGTCGGACATCATGTTTGAATACACGAAGTACGTAATGTACTTTGCACCGTTTGGCGTTGGCGCAGCGATGGCGGTGACGGTTGGGTCGAAGGGGCTTGGTGTTTTGTTCAACCTTGGGATTCTCATCGCCACACTTTTTGCCTCGCTTCTCATCTTTGTAGTGGTGGTGCTGGGGGCGGTGGTCTACTTCTTCAAGATCCCCTTGCGGCGATTTATCCAGGCGGTGAAAGATCCTTACGTCATCGCTTTTTCTACGGCGTCGAGCGAAGCGGCGCTGCCGCTGGCCCTTGAAAACATGGAGCGCTTTGGTGTGCCGAAGCACATCGTGAGCTTTGTGCTGCCGACCGGCTACAGCTTCAATCTTGACGGCAGCACACTCTACCTGAGCCTGGCCAGTGTGTTTGTAGCGCAGGCGGCGGGAGTGGATTTGACGATTGGCCAACAGCTTGTGATGATGCTGACGTTAATGCTGACCTCAAAGGGTGTTGCTGCGGTGCCTCGTGCCTCGATGGTGGTTTTGAGTGGAACGCTTGCTTCGTTCAACCTGCCGCTGGAGGGAGTTGCACTGCTGCTTGGCGTGGATACGATTTTGGACATGGCAAGGACCAGCGTCAATCTGCTGGGCAACTGCCTCGCTACTGCTGCGGTGGCTCGCTGGGAGGGATACGATTTTCCCACAGGCGATCTTGAACCCGTCGCGGAAGTTACTGAAGCTGCAGCTTAGTCAGAGCGGCGCTTCAGAATGTCTTCGATGCGGCGGTCAGGGACGATCCAGAGCAGAGCGACGACGACGTATAAGGCCTGAGCGATTGCCGGATTCACGAATGCGAGAGGAAGGGCCGCCACATACACGAATAGTGAAAGCTTTCCCTTCCAGTCGCTGCCTAGCGCAGCAGCGAGCAATGAGTCAGGGCCCTGGTGAGTCATAATGGCGTACTGCAGGGCAGTGTAGGACATTGCGGCCAGCAGCAGAACGGCACCATAGAGGACTGTTGGAATCGTCGAGAAATGGTTCTGGCCCATCCACGCCGCCGAAAAGGGAAACAGTGAGAGCCAGAAGAGCAGATTGAGATTGGTCCACAAAATACCCGCGCTCACGTGTGGAGTTGCCTGGAACAGGTGATGGTGATTGTTCCAGTAGATGCCGACGTAGGCAAAGCTCAGGACATAGCTAAGGAAAACCGGGAAGAGCGGCCAGAGCGTATTCCAATCCGTACCGCGTGGCACTTTGAGCTCCAGCACCATGATGGTGATGATGATGGCGAGGACACCGTCGCTGAAGGCTTCGAGTCGGTTCTTTTGCATGCGGAGATCTTAGGGCAGTCCGAGTGGCAGAGAAGCTGGAAGTTTCGTTTCTGCTGTAGACTCCGGTTGCTTGAGCGATGGTGGCTCAGCTAAGCGTTGTCGCGGACCAACCTGATGTCCACTTCTCTTTCGACATACTTCCATTCTTCTGTGAGGCGGAGAGCGGAGACGAGATCTTCAAAGGCGGATGCGTCGGCCTTGGCGTAATCGAAGAGGGTAATGAAATCGAAAGGGGCGTTCTCGGCGAGGTCGCGGCAATGGTGGAGTCGACGGGCGATCGCGGGAAGATATTTGAGGCCGATCTGGTTGTGGTGAGATTGCTCTTCAAAGATGGCTCGGCGTTCATCCTGCGTGAGGCTCCACCATTTGGCATTTTTGCGAATTGGGATCAATGCGGCGTGAGTTGCTTCCGGCCGACCGAGGGAGGCTTGCCTGGAGACGAGGAGGCCTTTTTCTTCACGCGTTACGTAGCGCTCATTGCTGGTAACGCCACGTAACGCCCAGGTGGCGTCTTGAGGAAGCGTGGCGACACTCGCTTCGAGGATTTGAAGCTTAGCGGCTGTAGGCCAAGGATCACCCATCAGCGTCTTGCTTTTTGTAATCGTCCAATTGCCAGATTGACCTGCCAAAAATGTAAATAGCCTGGTGTTTAGGTTCACTTTTTCCTTTTGTAGAGGTTGGCCGTTTGCGATCTCGCCTAGCAGGCAAATCGCAATTGGGGCACCCAAGATCTCGCGTCTTGAAATGGCGGCTTGTTTCAGCATGGAAAACTCACTTGATTGCTAGTGTCGCAAGGGCCGTTTGAAGTTAGGTCAAGAATTGCAAGACTGAATCGGACACAATGGTTGACGATGCGAATCATTCTTTTTGTTCTGCTGGCTGCAGCTCTTTTTGGGCAGAGGCGGCCGCTGATTGTGATCTCTGTCGATGGACTGGATCATCGCTATTTGAGGGATGCGGACAAACTGGGGCTGAAGATTCCGACACTACGCAAATTGATGCGAGAAGGGGAATTTACAGGCGGGCTAATTGGGGTTGTACCAACCATTACCTGGCCATCGCACACTACCTTGATCACGGGAGTGACGCCGCGCGAACATGGCATTCTGGGGAACCGCAGACCTGCATCGAACACAGGCGACTATTACTGGATGGCCGATATGCTCCGGGTGAAAACACTCTGGCACGCGACGCGTAAAGCGGGGCTCAAATCTGCGGCGATTACATGGCCCGTTACCGTCAGCGCCGATATCGACTTTAATCTGCCCGAGTACTTTCGCAGCCGGGATGGCGGCAGTATGGATTACGTTTCGGTGTTTGAAAAAGCAACGGTTGGGCTGGTTGAAAAAATCGAGCTTTTCGATCCGAGTTTTCGGCAGATCTGGGTGGATGATCGTACACGAAGTATCGCGGCTGTTTACCTGCTCAAACAGGAGACGCCGGACTTGATCCTGTTGCATTTCGTCGACCTCGACGCGATTGCTCATGAGGATGGGCCGTTTGAAAAAGACGCGAATGCAGCGCTGGAAATTACGGATCGCCATATCGGAGAGATCCTGGCGGCTGCGCCGTCGAACAGTGTCATTGCTGTACTTGGGGACCACGGGTTTGAACGTGTGGACCGCGACTTGAACATCGCAGCCTTTTCAAAGCAAGTGGATGGGGTTGGCAAGCTGGTGAACATGGGTGGACTGTTGACGACAACGGATGCAGCTGTGGCAGCGCGCTTGCGGGAGTCGAAGCTACTGGGTCGGGAAGTGCCGAGGAGTGAAGTGCTGCACTTTGCTCCGGAAGCGAAGTTCGTTGCGGCCTTTGAGCCAAAGCGCAATGAGGGTTTTGCGAACAAGCCGGGCAATGACTTCTACGTTGCGCCCTATGAAAAAGGCAATCACGGCTGGTGGCCCGGGCTCGACGATTATCGGGCCGGATTCTTGTTGTGGGGACCTGGAATCACTGCCGGGAAAACACCAGCGCTGCCGATGGAATCGGTAGCAAAACGCTTTGCGGAAATTCTCGGGGTCCGGCTCGAACGCTAAACTAACAGTGATGCGAAAACCCCTGATGGCCGCGAACTGGAAGATGTTCAAAACCCCGGCCGAGACGACCGTGTTCTTTACGAACTTTCTCCCGCTGGTGAAAGATGCCGGCAATTGCGAAATTGCTGTTTGTGCGCCTTTTATCGATTTGCCTGTTGCAATCGCTGCAACCCATGAGTCCAATGTGACAGTGGGCGGGCAGAATTTGTACTGGGCCAAGGAGGGTGCCTTTACGGGTGAGATCTCTGGACCGATGCTGAAAGCGATTGGCTGCACCTGGGTAATCGTGGGCCACTCGGAGCGACGCCAGTATTTCGGCGAAACCGAAGAGACAGTGCTCAAGCGCACCAAGGCCGCCATTGAGGCCGGGCTCAAAGTGATTGTGTGCATTGGCGAGGTGCTCGCTGAGCGCGAGAGCGGCCAAACCGAAGCGGTATTACAAGCCCAGTTTGACGGCGGCATTGCCGGGCTGAGCGCTGCAGAGTTTGCACAAATTGTGATCGCGTATGAGCCGGTGTGGGCGATTGGCACCGGAAAGACAGCGACGCCAGAGATGGCGGCTGATGCGCATAAAGCAGTGCGGGCGCTGGTTGCGGCAAAGTTTGGTGCCGATGCTGCAGGAGCAATCCGGATTCTGTACGGTGGCTCTGTCAAGCCCGACAACGTGAGTTCCCTGATGGCTCAGGAAGACATTGACGGAGCACTCGTTGGTGGAGCGAGCCTTGACCCGGTGAGCTTCTCTAAGATCGTCAACTATTGAGTTTTTTTGGCCTTCATCTCACGGCCACCCTGCTTTAAGATCAAGCTGGCCACTTTCCCGTCCTCGCGGACGAACTGGATTGTGGCCGGTATCAGCTTGGGAAAGAAGAGATCTTTTGCTTCGGCATAGATGGGCAATTTGCCTTGGCCTGTGGCTTGGGTGATGAGCTGTGTGCCATCGCGAGTGACGACGAGAATGAAAGTGGGCGAAAGTTCGTAGCTGCCAACGTACTCATCGAGCAGCGCAGTTTCGAGCTGTACTTCTGTTTGCTGATTGGGCAACTCGGCATCTTTGCCCATGGCAATCTGGCTGAGTCCGCGCCGGATCTCGCTGGTCTGTCCATCTTCGAAATTCGACAGGACGACGATCAGCAGGCCATCCTCGGCAATGCGGCTCAGCTGCGTTGAGAAACCATCGACGCCGCCTGAGTGGCCCTGTATGGTCTTGCCATCCTGCTTCTGCACGACCCAGCCGTAAGCGTAGTCGCTCTTGTCAACTGTCCACATCCTGTTCATACTGGCCTCGGTGATGACTTTGCCGGAAGCCAATGCGCGATCCCATTTGTGGAGGTCGCCAGCGGTCGAGATGAGAGCGCCTGCTGCACCGGGAATGCGCATGTCGATGTATGAGGCATTGACCGGGGGGCCGCCGTTACTGCGGTAGCCTGCGGCGCGTTTCAAGATCAGATCCGAGTGGCTGTCGTGCATGGTGTTGTTCATCCCTGCGGGAAGAAAAATCTCTTTGCGAAGAAAATCTTCCCAAGGCATGCCACCTGCTTTGTCTATGATCTTGCCGAGGATGATGTAGCCCGTGTTGGAGTACTGAAACCTGGTGCCGGGGTCGAAATCCAACTTCATTTCCCAAACCAGCTTGACCTGCGCGTCGTAGCGTGAGGGGAAGGCCTTGACCTTGGTGTAGCCGGGAACGTCGGTGAAACTGTGGATCCCGGATGTGTGTGTCAAAAGTTGATGAATGGTGACCGA
Source organism: Acidobacteriota bacterium (assembly GCA_025354885.1). GTDB lineage: Bacteria > Acidobacteriota > Terriglobia > Bryobacterales > Bryobacteraceae > Bryobacter. Next base: position 23,023 of record JANXLY010000218.1, read on the forward strand.
CTTCCAGATCTCGGGGCATGCGGGAAGGTGGTCGCAGGCTTTGTCGGAGACTTTCAGCTTGCCCATTTCTTCGAGCTTCAGAATGGCTGCAGCAGTGAATTGCTTGGTGACACTGCCGAGCCGGAAGCGGGTGTCCATCGTGTTTGGGACGCCCCACTCATAGTTGGCCATGCCGTAGGCTTTTTCAAAAATCGGCTTGCCGTGATTCGCCACTAAAACAACACCGCTGAAGCGATTCTGTTTGACGAAGGCAGAGACGAACTGATCGGCTTTGGCAGAAATATCCTGCGCGAAACTCGCAGTTGCGAGAGCAACAATTAAAAACGTTTGACGAAAACCCATATGCTCCAGATGATTCCCAGGGCGCTAAGTGCCCACATCAGGATACGCATCGAGCGCTCTGAAATGTTCCGCGAAAAATGAAGCGCCAGGAAGCTCAGCGTGAATGAGGCCAGCAGATTGCCGCTACCAAAGGCAATGGCACCAGCGCCTGTTGGCCTTGCAAGCACAGCGAGCGCAGTGCCTTCGATGGCACCGATGAGAGCGCAGAAGACCCACTTCCCACTCGCCTTCGGGAAGAACAAATACTCGAAGGCCAGATAGACAAGTGCCATGGCGGATGCAAGTTCGAAGAAGCCAGGCGGGGCATAGAATCGGTCTGGCAGGACAAGGAAGAAGGCGGCAGTGGCACCGAGGAGATAGGCAAGCGGCCGCGGAATGATCAGGAGCAAAAGCAGCAAAATGGGTTGGAAGCCAAGTTGCACGAAACCCATGCGGGCGGCGCGCCACCAAATTTCAGCCTTTGCACTTTCGTGAAAGTCGATTTGTTCGTGCTCGAAGGTGCGGTCGAAAACGGCCTGACGGGTGACGTTCTTACTTGAGAGCTTCATGATGTGAACGTGGTTGGGGACAGTGACTCTGGCGAGAGTCACTGCTGCATCAATGCGTTCGCCTGGGGCGAAAGGAAATTCGTAAGCAAGCTGGCAGATCAATTCGGTATCAACTGGCTTACAGTCGGTTGCTTTCAAAGTTGCGCCGGTGATCTCGATTGCGGCAGTGAGCCTGGATTGAGGCACATTTTCTACTTCGTAGATGGGAATGCGCAAGGTGAGCCTAAGGGTACGATCTTCGAGAACGCCTTCGCTGGTGCTTACGCTGATGGAGTGCCCGGAGGCGACCATCGCCAGAAAAAGACTAAGGGTGAGACGCAGCAAGTGCACGACTCCTTTTCTTCCAGTGGCGGTAGAACACTTTCGTCGTCGCCATGAGCGGTATGGAGAGAAACATTCCTGGCACCCCACCAATCATCTCGCCGCCAATTACGCCGGCGATCACGGCAAACGCGCTGAGCTCGATGCCTTTGGACATCAGGAATGGAGTGAACACATAATCCTGCATGAGGCGGAAGACGATGTAGAAAACGATCATCCAGCCCCAGTGGGGATAGCCGCTCAAGGCCACGAGCAGCAGGCTTGCGGAAGCGGCGACAAACCAGCCGAGGACAGGGATTAACTCCAGTACTGCGGCGAGTGTGGCGAGCAACATCGCATAAGGAACATCGAGTAGTTCGTAAAAAATCCCATAAGCGATAAACACGGCAAGACTCTGAAGAAGGAGGGCGCGAATGAAATGGCTGAGCAAGATATTGAGATCTGCAATCAAGCCAGTTAGCCAGATCTCCTCTCCGAAGCGTGCGGCAAAGCGGATCAGATCATGCCGGCTAGTGGCCGAGTAGCGAAGAAAGAAGAAGGCGAAAATCGGCACGAGAACAGCGAGGCCCGCGCTGCCCAGGCTACCCAGAGCACTGTTGGCCAGAGTGCGTGCAAAGTCTGAACCATAGCGCATCACTTCTTCGCGGTAGGGCTCGAGTTGCGTTGGCAAGGGTACGGCAACGGAACTGGAAGGATCTTGAGCGCGGCTTGGGAGCTGGCTGATCAATTCTGCTGCCTGGAGGCTCACCATCTGACCTACGACGACTGCTGCCACACCTGTGGCAAGAAGAACAAAGACAAATACGATGCCAATCGACCTGGCGCGGGTAATCCGCCTTGGGTCCATTCTTTGGAGGGACTGGATCATCGGCTCGATTGCGTAGGCGAGGAGCATGCCGAGCACCATCATGAAGAACAAGACGCGCAGACTCCAGAGCAGATAGAGGCCTGCAGCGAACGCGAGAATGGTCGTCAATACCTGCGCGGTCTTGCGGTCGAAGAGTGACATGGGTCTTCTCATCTTATATTTGAATCAGTGCAATGCCGAACCGATTAAGTCAACTCCTCGCCGAGATCGACAGCCTTGAAGCCGTTTTGCGGCTCGGGGGAGGTGCCGGCAAAATCGCCAAGCAGCATAAACAGGGGAAGCTGACGGCTCGCGAGCGCGTAGCGCTGCTGCTGGATCGAGAGGCCCCATCGTTTGAGACAGGCCTGCTGATTGCACATGACCGCTACGAAGGGCAGGCACCGGGTGCCGGAGTAGTCACGGTGATTGGACGCATAGAGGGGCGTGCGGCTGTTGTGGTTGCGAACGATGCCACGGTGAAGGCTGGGGCGTGGTGGCCGGAGACAATTGCGAAGATTCTGCGGGCGCAGGAAATTGCGATGCGGGAGCGCATGCCGATCGTGTATCTGGTGGATAGCGCTGGAGTAAATCTTCCGCTACAGGATTCGATCTTTCCAGGCCAGTACGGGGCTGCGCGGATCTTTCATTATTGCTCGCAGATGCGACGCAAGCTGAAGATCCCGCAATTCTCGGCGGTGATGGGGATGTGTATTGCGGGGGGCGCGTATCTGCCTGCGCTGAGCGATCTGATCATTATGGTGGAGGGTGCGAGTTTTATGGGACTCGGTGGCCCGAATCTTGTGAAGGGGGCGACTGGGGAATCTGTGAGTGCGGATGCGCTTGGGGGTGCGTCGATGCACACGAGCATCAGCGGTGTTGCGCATTACAAGGCGACGAATGATGAGCATTGCATCGAGATTCTGCGGGCTCGCTTCAGGGAGCTTCCGGCTGGACAGGCTTCTGTGATCCCTTCACGTTCGGAGAAGCTCTACGACCTGTTGCCCGACGATCATCGACAACCCTATGACTCTAGCGCTGTCCTAGGGGAAATTCTAGACGAAGCTTCGATCGAAGAGCACCAGCCGGATTATGGCCCCGAACTGATTTGCGCACGGGCGCATCTGGCTGGGCGGCCGATTGCGGTGATTGCCAATCGACGTGGCTTTCTCAAGACAGCGCTGGGTCCGCGTATCGGTGGGATTATCTATACGGAATCGGCGCGCAAGGCTGCGTTCTTTGTGGATGTCGCGGAGAGGCATCGATTGCCGCTGTTGTACCTGCAGGATGTCTCCGGGTTTATGGTTGGCAGACAGGCTGAAGAGAGCGGTATTATTCGCGCAGGTGCCGAGATGGTGGAGACGATGTCCTGTGCGACGGTGCCCAAAATTGTGTTGACGCTGAATCATTCTTCGGGCGCTGGATATTACGCGATGGCGGGTCAGGGGTTTGATCCAGACTTTGCGCTGGCCTGGCCGACGGCGCGCATAGGCGTGATGGAGGGTGACTCTGCTGTGCAGGCGATCCATGGGCCGGAACTGGATCGATTGAAGCAGAGCGGGCAGCCTGTGCCTGCAGAGCTTGAGGCGAAACTTGCGCAGACGCGGGGCGATTACGAGCGCTGGCTTGATGCCCGTTATGCGGCAGCTCGTGGGCATGTGGATGCCATCATTGATCCGGCGAAGACGCGTCAGGTGTTGAGCTTTCTTTTTGAGGTGTGCCAACGATGATTCGCATTGGATGTGGTCAGGGGTTCTGGGGTGATTCGTTTGAAGCTCCGGTTCGACTGGTGGAAGATGGTCCGCTCGATTATCTGGTGCTCGATTACCTGGCGGAAGTTACGATGTCGATTTTGCAGAAGCAGAAGAAGGAAAATCCGGCCTTTGGTTATGCCCGTGACTTTCCGCAATTGATCGAACGGATTCAGCACAGCAAGGTGCGGGTGATTGCGAATGCCGGTGGCGTCAACCCTACTGCATGCGCGCTTGAAATCAAGAGGCGCTGCCCGCAGTTGAAGGTTGCCATTGTGCATGGCGACGACATCATGGATCAACTCGACCAGCACCCGCTGCTCAACATCGATAGCGGGGAGCCGCTGTCTACGGTGCGTGATCAGGTGCTGAGTGCGAACGCATACATCGGCGCTTTTCCGATTGCGGAGGCGCTGGCTAGCGGTGCTGATGTTGTGGTGACGGGACGGTGTTCTGATGCTGCGCTGGTACTTGCGCCGATGCTGCATGCCTTTCACTGGAGCGAGAGCGATTGGGACCTGCTGGCTGCTGGTATTGTGGCTGGACACATCGTGGAATGTGGTGCGCAGTGCACTGGCGGAAACTGTCTTGCCGATTGGGAATCGATTCCCGACCTGGCAAATATTGGATACCCGATCGTCGAGGCGCATGAGGACGGCACTTGTGTGATTACCAAGCATGCTGGCTCTGGCGGACGCGTTTCTTTGGCCAGCGTGAAGGAACAACTCGTCTATGAGGTGGGCGATCCTCGGGCTTACTATACGCCGGATGTGATCGCTGATTTTACGAGCGTGCAGCTGGAGCAGGAGGGTGTGGATCGTGTTCGTGTGTCTAACGCGAAGGGACTTCCCCGCCCCGAGCAGCTTAAGGCGAGCATTTCGTACCACTGGGGTTATAAAGCTGTCGGCACGCTTGTCTATGGGCCTCCGAAGGCCAGAGCGAAGGCATTTCGCGGGGCTGCTATTGTCGATGAACGTTGTGCCGGGCTTGGCCTGCATTTTGATCAACGGGTGACCGAAGTATTTGGAGATGATTGGGCCATGTTGCGGATGGCGGTGCGGGCTCGTGACAGAGCGCCTGTCGAGCGCTGGACTCGCGAGATGATTCCGCTTGTGCTCAACGGGCCACCGGGGGCCACGGGTTATGGCGAGGGGCGTCCGAAGGCGCATCAGGTGGTTGCGTACTGGCCGGCGCTACTGCCGCGTGAGGCCGTGGTTACAAGGATTGAAGTGCTGCCATGAAAATTCAACTCGGAAAAATTGCGCACGCGCGGTCTGGCGACAAAGGCAACCTGGTCAACATCGGCGTTATCGCTTACGCGCCAGAACATTATGCGACGCTGTTGCGGGAAGTGACTGCAGAGCGGGTGAAGGCGCACTTTGCTGACCGTATTGAAGGCAGTGTGGAGCGCTTTGAGTTGCCGAATATACAGGCCTTAAACTTCGTGTGCCGCCAGGCCCTGATGGGTGGCGGCACACTGTCTTTGTTATCCGACGCGCAAGGCAAAAGCTTTGGCGGCGGAATTCTGTCTCTTGAGATCGAAGCTTAAGCGGTCTTCTGCTTGAGGATGTCTACGAGTTCCTGAACGGCAGCAGCGCTGCGCATCAGTTCCTTGTTTTCGTCATCGGACAATTTCAGCTCATAGATCTGCTCGATACCAGCAGCACCCAGTTTGCAGGGTACGCCGACAAAGAGACCTTTGATGCCGTACTCGCCTTCGAGCAGCGCAGCGCAAGGCAGCACTTTCTTTTTGTCCTTGAGGATGCTCTCAACCATTTCAACCGTAGCGGCTGAAGGGGCGTAGAAGGCGCTTCCGGTCTTGAGGTACTTTACAATCTCGGCACCGCCGTCGCGGGTGCGCTGCACGATCGCGTCAATACGATCCTGCGGCAGGAGTTCCGTGAGCGGGATTCCACTGACGCTCGTGAGGCGTACGAGAGGCACCATTGTGTCTCCGTGGCCGCCGAGCACCATGGCCGAAACATTCTCCATGGAGACGTTCAGTTCCGTTGCGATGAAGGTACGGTAGCGAGCTGTGTCGAGCACGCCGGCCATACCGATTACGCGATGCTTGGGGAACCTGGAGGTAGTGAGCGCCGTGTAGCACATGGCATCGAGAGGATTGGTGACAACCACGATGACGGCGTTCGGTGAATACTTCACCGCGCCTTCGGTTGCGCTCTTCACGATTTCAAAATTTGCCATCAGCAAATCGTCCCGGCTCATGCCCGGCTTGCGGGGGAAACCCGCCGTGATCACGACAACATCGGATCCGGCTGTAGGCTCATAATCGTTGGCCCCCGTGATGCTAACGTCGTAGCCTTCGACAGGACCGCTCTCGAGCAGGTCGAGGGCTTTCCCTTGCGGTACGCCTTCCATCACGTCGACAAGTACGACGTCTGCCAATTCCTTGTCGGCGATTCGTAGGGCACATGAGGCTCCTACGTTTCCAGCGCCGACGACTGTTACTTTTTTACGCATTGCTTCCTTTCCACTGGGAGGGTGAAACTATGAGTATATCCGTGGCACAACTTCCTTTTCGACTCAGCTACCATCCCGACTACCATCTCAGGCTCGGCGGACATGTTTTTCCGTCGGTGAAATTCCAGATGATTCATGA
>JANXLY010000219.1 GCA_025354885.1 Acidobacteriota bacterium
AAGGCAACCGGGCTCTTTTCTATTTCAATTCAGGAGAGTTACAACTCATGTCTTCAGACGCACAGATCGCAGCAAATCGAGCGAATGCTCAACAGTCCACAGGACCCACTTCACCCGAAGGCCGCTCAACCTCTTCCCGCAACGCCGTAAGTCACGGCCTCAGCGCAACCCCTGACACCCTCTTCGCTTCCGACACCGAAGCGCAAGCCAACTTCGCCCAACACATTCAAAAACTGCGCAAAGAATGCCTGCCCGAAGGCTCCCTCGAAGAAGAAACTTTCCGTCGTTATGCCTTTGCCACCTTCCAGATCAACCGCGCCCAGGCCCTCGAACTCCAGGCCCAGGACCGTTGGATAAACGAACCCAGCGACCAAATCTGGTTCTCACAAATGGAACGCTTCATAAAACTCGGTGCCCTCCAGGAACGTCGAGCCGACAAATCACTCAACGAACTTCGCAAACTCCAGCGCGACCGTTTCGCTGCCCTCGAAGTGCAAGGCGAAATCTACGCCTATGGCAAGGAAGTGACTTTCTCAAAAGTCCTGCCCATCGCCGACCTCCGCACGCAAAACCTATACAAAACCAGCGCCGGCCTGATCGCAATCTCATTGCTTGCAACAACCGAAGAAGCAAAAGCGATCGCCAAAACAAAGCCAACCGCCCCAGCCGAGGACGCCGATTACATCAAGCTCTCCCACGAAGACCTCATCCGTCTCGGTGTAGAAGCTGGCCACTTGAAGCTCTAACCAAACAAACCCAACTGCACCCAAGGCCCAATCGCCAACCGCTCTTTGAAAATCAGCCATTGAAAACACCGACACCCGCAGTGTCTTTAAACGACAGGCGTGGCGTCCTTTTCCACCAGTTCCAAAAACGCTTTCGCCGCATGACTCAACGCTCGGCGAGTCGGATACACCAGGCGGATCTTTCGCTCGACATTCAACTCCTTCACGCGAATTTCGCGCAGCAATCCCGCTTCAATCTCCGGCTCCACGCACATCTTCGGCAAAAATGTGACGCCCTCGTTCCGCTGCACCAGTCGCCGGATCGTCTCCACTGTCGGCATCTCCACGTCCATATTCAGCGGTACCCGGTGCCGCTGAAACTCGCGTAGAACAATCTCGCGATACGGGCTCAAAACATTGTGGGCGATAAACGTCTCCATCCCCAGTTCGGTAATCGAAACTTCCGTCCGCGTCGCCAGTCGGTGCTGCGGCGAAACTACAAACACCAACCGGTCCGTGTAGATCACTGTTGAGACAATCCGCTCGTCCCCGGGATCAAAAGAAATCAAACCCAACTCCAGGTCCCCGTCGATCAACTGCGTCGGAATCTTGCTCGACAGACTCCGCCGAACCTGCACCTTCACCTTCGGATAAAGCCGCCGGTACTGCTCAATGTGGCTCAATAGATAAAGCGACGTAGACTCATTCGCCCCAATAGTCAGCCGTCCCGAAGAATTATCACGCAACTCCGCAATTGCGTTGTTCATATCCGCTTGAAGATTTTCAAAGCGTCGCGCGTACTCCAGTACTACTCGCCCTGCATCGGTCAGCAGTAACTCTTTCGCCGAACGGTCGATCAACTTCTCTTCCAGTTCAGCTTCCAGCCGTTGTACCGCAAGCGAGATCGCCGGCTGCGTCCGCAGCATCTTTTCCGCCGCCCGGGAAAAGGATTTTTCATTTGCGACCGACAGAAAGACCCTCAATGAGTGTAAAAGCACGTGTCCCCCTCGTTTTGGCTTATATAATAAAGCTGCCTTATGACATTATGACCGATTATCGCCGTCGCGAGTAATATAAATTTGCTAAATCGAAAGCTGCCAGAACATAATTAAAGAGCAAATAGGAGGCGCCCATGATTGAGGCCCAAAAACAGCCATCGAATCAGCCTAGAGTCTACATATTTGACACGACTCTGCGCGATGGTGAACAGTCGCCCGGATGCAGCATGACCGTACCAGAGAAGCTGCGGATGGCGGCAAAACTAGTGGAATTGGGCGTGGATATCATGGAAGCTGGCTTCCCCATCGCTTCCGAAGGTGATTTCCAGGCCGTTCGCAAAGTCAGCGAAGAGTTCCCCTGGGTTCAGGTGGCCGCTCTCGCACGTTCCACCAAAATGGACGTCGAACGGGCCGCTGCCGCCCTCGAAAAGGCGAAGCGCCCCCGCATCCATACCTTTATTGCTACCAGTGACATCCACCTCCAGTACAAATTGAAGAAGTCTCGCGAACAGGTCCTTGAAGACGCCGTCCGTTCGGTCGAACTCGCCCGCAAGTACGTCGATGACGTCGAATTCTCCGCCGAAGACGCAACCCGCACCGACATCGACTATCTCGAACAGATCAGTCTCGCCGTCGTCGCCGCTGGTGCCCGCACCGTCAACTTGCCGGATACCGTCGGCTTCTCCGTCCCCGAAGATTACGCCGAACGCATCGGCCGTATCGTCCGCCTCCTTGGAGATTCCGCCATCGTCAGTGTCCATTGTCATGACGACCTTGGCCTCGCCGTCGCCAATTCTCTCGCCGCCGTCAAGGCTGGCGCTCGTCAGATCGAATGCACCATCAACGGCATTGGAGAACGCGCTGGCAACTGCGCCCTCGAAGAAGTCGTGATGATCATGAAAACGCGCAACGACTATTACCCTTGCGAGACCAAAATCGTCACCGAACACCTCTACCCCGCTAGCCAGATGCTCACCGGCATCATCACGTTTGGGCCCCAACCGAACAAAGCCATCGTCGGTGCCAATGCCTTCGCCCACGAAGCGGGCATCCATCAGGATGGCTACCTCAAAAACAAAAGTACTTACGAAATCATCGACCCCAAGAGTGTCGGTGTCCCTGAGGGTAAACTCATCCTCGGCAAACACAGCGGGCGTCATGCCCTCAAAAAACGTGTCGAAGAGCTCGGCTTCGCCGAACTCACTCCAGAGCAGCTCGACATGGTTTACCAGTGCTTCACCAATGCAGCCGACAACAAAAAGGGCTTCACCAACGAAGAGATCACTGAGTTCATAGAAGCGGCGCGCGAAAGCACAGCCGAGAAAGTTACTTAGATGCAATTGAAAGTTCTCGCCCTTCCGGGCGATGGAATCGGAACAGAAGTCACAGCCGAAGGCCTCCGTGTCCTCCGCCACGTCGCGAGTAAGTTTCATCACCAGCTCATCGTCACCGAAGCGCTGCTCGGCGGCATCGCCATTCACAAGACCGGCACTCCTTACCCTGCCGAGACAGAGCGACTCGCACTTGAAGCCGACGCCACCATCATGGGTGCCTTTGGACTTCCAGAATTCGACAATGCTCCTCCCGAGAAGCGTCCCGAAAAAGGCCTCCTCGGTATTCGTAAGACTCTTGGTGTTTACTCCAATCTCCGTCCTGTCAGAACCTACGAAGCCCTTCTCGATGCTTCGCCGCTCAAAAATCATTTGCTCACTGGCGTCGACATGATCATCGTCCGCGAACTTACTGGTGGCCTCTATTACGGAACCCCGCGCGGCATCACCGGCTCCGGTGACGAAGAACGTGGCACCAACACCATGACTTACACTCGCGCAGAGATCGCTCGCGTAACCCGCATGGCCTTCAACCTGGCTCGTAAGCGCAAGAAGAAACTCACCTCGGTTGATAAATCGAACGTCCTCGAGACCTCACAGCTCTGGCGCAAAGTCGTTCTCGAAATCGCGCCGGAATTCCCCGACGTAAAGCTCGACCATCTCCTCGTCGACAACGCTGCCATGCAGTTGGTCCTCCGCCCTGCCCAGTTTGACGTCCTCGTGATGGAAAACATGTTTGGTGACATCCTCTCCGACGAAGGCTCTGTAATCACCGGTTCCATCGGGATGCTCCCCTCGGCCTCCATTGGCGCACAACTCCCCAGTGGCGCATGGGTCGGCCTCTACGAACCCGTCCATGGTTCTGCACCCGACATCGCCGGCAAGGGCATTGCCAATCCGCTCGGCGCAATCGGCAGCATTGCCGCCATGTTTGAATACACCTTCGGCTTGATTGAAGAAGCAACCACTGTCAACACCGCCATTGAAGCTACTCTCAATGCCGGAATTACTACTCGCGACCTCAAAGGAAACTCCTCCACCGAACAAGTCGGCAAGGCAATCTGCGAGGCAATCGGATAACTAAAATGAGTCAACCCAGAACAATCATTCAAAAACTGTGGGATTCGCACGTCGTCGCCAACCCTCCCGGCGCGCCTGCCCTCCTCTTCATCGATCTGCACCTCGTTCATGAGGTCACCAGCGCCCAGGCCTTTGATGGCATCCGCGCGCGCGGTCTCAAAGTGCGTCGGCCTGATCTGACCTTTGCCACAACCGATCACTCCACGCCCACCACTCCGCGCAATCTTCCCATCCTCGACCCCATCGCCAAAAGCCAGGTCGAGAAGCTGGAGAACAACGCCAAAGAATTCGGCATCCCATGCTTTGGTTTCCAGAACGAAAAGCAGGGTATCGTGCACGTCATCGGACCGGAAAATGGCCTCACCCAACCCGGCATGACCGTCGTCTGTGGCGACAGCCACACCGCTACGCACGGTGCCTTCGGCGCTCTTGCCTTCGGCATCGGCACCAGTGAAGTCGAGCACGTCCTTGCCAGTCAGTGCATTCTGCAGCGCCCCTCCAGGAGCTTCCAGGTTCTTGTTGAAGGGGAGCTTGCTCCCGGAGTCGGGGCCAAAGACATCATCCTCGCTCTGATCGCCCGCATCGGCATCGGCGGCGGCACCGGCTGTGTTTTCGAATTCTGCGGTTCCACCATCCGTTCCCTCTCGATGGAAGAACGCATGACCGTTTGCAACATGGCGATTGAAGCGGGTGCCCGAGCCGGCCTCGTTGCTCCCGACGAAAAGACTTTTGAGTACCTCAAAGGTCGCACATACGCGCCCAAAGGCGCAGATTGGGATGCTGCCGTCGCCCGCTGGAAGACGCTTCCTACAGACGAAGGCGCAACCTACGATCGCAGTATCAAAATCGATGGCTCGGCACTTGAGCCAATGATCACCTTTGGAACCAACCCCGGTATGGGGATCGGCATCACGGGTACGATCCCCGATCCCGCCACCATCACCGACGCTCTGGAGCGTGAAAGCCTGAAAAAGGCTCTGGCGTATATGGCTCTGGATGCAGGCAAGCCGCTACTCGGCCACCCCATCGATGTCGTCTTCATCGGCAGTTGCACCAACTCCCGTATGAGCGATTTGCGCAACGCAGCTTCGATCTTCAAAGGCCGCAAAGTCGCACCCAATGTCCGTGCTATGGTCGTCCCTGGTTCGCAAGTAATCAAACGCCAGGCAGAAGCCGAAGGCCTCCACGAGATCTTCCGTGCCGCTGGTGCCGAATGGCGTGAAGCCGGTTGCAGCATGTGCATCGCCATGAATGGCGACCAGTTGAGCCCGGGTCAATACAGCGTTTCCACCAGTAACCGTAATTTCGAAGGCCGTCAGGGCAAGGGCGGAAGAACCTTCCTCGCCAGCCCCCTCACCGCCGCCGCCAGTGCCATCGCTGGAAAAGTCACCGACGTCAGAACCTTGTTGGGAGAGAAATAGTCATGGAACAATTCGTACCGTTTGAAAGCCGCATGGTTGTGATGTCCATCGACAACATCGATACCGACCAGGTCATCCCCGCACGCTTCCTCAAAAAAACCGACATGATCGGCTGGGGCGACCTGCTCTTCAACGACTGGCGCTATGAATCCGATGGCACTCCCAAGCCGGATTTCATCCTCAATCAGGAATCCTCAAAGGGCCGCAAGATTCTGCTCGCTGGCGATAACTTCGGCTGTGGAAGCTCTCGCGAACACGCACCCTGGGCACTCACCCAGTATGGCTTCCGCGCCATCATCAGCACCTCGTTTGCGGACATCTTCAAGAGCAATGCGCTCAAGAACAGTCTGCTCCCGATCGTCGTCAGTCCCGAGATTCACAAAAAACTTTTCTCGACGCCAGACAGCGCGGTCAAGGTAGATCTGGCCTCTCAGACGATCACTCTCGCCGATGGCACCACTGCTGAGTTTGCCGTGGATTCCTTCGCCAAACAGTGCATGCTCGATGGCGTCGACGAGTTGGGCTTCATCCTGAAAAATGAAGCGACTATTGCCGCCTATGAAGCCTCGCGCTTCTCTACGCTGAATACGCTTGCGGGCGCGTAGCACCATTCATCGCCAGCGGTTCTCGTGGAATCACCACCCAGCAGATCAGGTAAACCAGAATGCCCGTTCCGGCCAGGATGATGGTCAACATCCACACCAGTCGAACGAGCGTGATGTCGATTTCAAAGTAGTTGGCAAACGCCGAGCAGACCCCGGCAATCCATTTGTCTTCTCGCGGTCTCATCAGCTTTTTCTCGGCTCTCGGTGCCGCAACCGGTTGCACGCCGGGCATACCGACGCTTTTGCCGCAGTTCAGGCAAAAATTCGCCTTTTCGTCCATGTTTTGGCCGCATTGTGTGCAGAACATGCCTAATCATACGTCGGATTGGCTAACAAAGTTCCACCCGCGCCTTTAAGTTCGCAACACCCGCTGTGTAGCGCGTATCTGCCACCGCAAAGCTGATCGCGTCTTCCATCCATTCGTGCCACACCCCGTCGGGGTCGTGCGAAGCCGCAGTCACCGTGTAGCTTTGTGGACACAACTGGCAGTCGAAACGAAAGATCACTATCCTCGTTTCACCCGCCGCAACTGGCCCGAGCTTCAGCTTTTCAAGCTCCGTGTTCGTGCCGTAAACCTCAAACCCGATTCGCGTCCGGATCAGGATTCCGACCACCGGATCTTCCACCGCCGCTGCATATTTCACCACCACCCGGATTGCCGCCGCACCGCCGGATTGCAGCAGCGCCGTCGCTTTGCCCTCCGCGTCGAGTACTTCGACTGCTTCAATCACCGCCCGCCCGTCGCCCCGTCGCAAGCTTGGCTCGAGACCCCTACCAAGGCCAAGATAGACAGATTTCAGGTAAGCCGCAATCACCTCTTGCGGATCACCGCGCTGAACGAGCTTGCCTTCGTCGAACCACCAGATCTCATCCGCAAAGTTGCGCAACAGTTCAGGGTCCGCCGAAGCTGCCAGCACCACCCCGCCCGCTCGCCTCACTCGTTCGGCCTCTGCCAACCAGCGCAGCCGTTCGGGTAATTCGAGAGCACTCAGATTCTGACACGAATGAGTTCCTTCGCGAACCACTTCTGCGATACCGCTCTCCCCGTGACCGATCAACCCGATCCAGCTCCCTGTGGGAGCAGTGGCGCTAAACTTGTCGAAGCGAATGGACATTCTCCTAAGGATAGCGACGCTCGCGCTTGCAACCACGCTCGCCGCTAAAGAAATCGTTCTGAAACCCGGCGTCACCGAACTCGACGAGCCGATGGTGCTCGACGCCACACAGGGTGATATCCAGTTGCTCGGCGCGCAGGCCGGTTCGACTCTCAAGGCGTCCGCAAAGTTTCAGGGAGCTGCCCTGATCGTTGCTCGCGGACTCAAACATTTGAGCATCGAGCGTCTCAAGCTCGATGGCAATCGCTCCATACTCGATCGCCGTTTCCCAATCGCTCCTTACGACAAGAGCTTCGCCGAATTCTATCCCCTGAATGGAATCCTGCTCGACAATTGCGAAGGCGCGATTCTGCGCCATCTTGAGATCCGCAACATCGTCAATTTTCCGGTCCTCGTCACACGCTCCAAGCAGGTCCGCATTCATTTCGTGCAGATCGAATACTCCGGGTCGCGCGATGAGAGCGGCAAGAACAACACTACCGGCGGCATCCTCTTTGAAGAAGGCACTGCCGATTTTGAGGTCCGCTTCGCCAAGATGCGCGCCATCCGCGGCAACGGCATCTGGACGCATTCCCGCTACGAAAGTCCACGCAATCGCGATGGACTCATCCACGAGTGCGAGGTAAACGGAAGCGCGCGCGACGCCGTTCAAATCGGTCACGCAACCAACGTCAGAGTCATCAAGAACCTCTTCGCCAATATCGGCTTCCCTGTCGATCTTGTAGACTCCGCGCACGGCGGCATCCCCGTCGCCATCGACACTGCGGGCGATGTCGACAAGAGCCTCTATGCCGAAAACATCATGCAGGAGATCAATGGCAAGTGCATCGACCTCGACGGCTTTCACGATGGCGAGATCCGCGCGAACCGCTGCATCAACAAGAAGCCAGCTACCGCCTATCCGCAGGGACACTTTGGGATAGTGCTGAACAACACGAATCCGGACATGCGCAGCGAAGGAATTCTGATTGAAGACAACGAGCTCGAAGGCATGAAGTATGGCGGCATCTTCCTGATCGGACGCAATCACATCGTCCGCAAAAACCGCATGCGCTATCTGAACACTGCGGGTTGCACAGAGAGCCATGCCGTTGGTGCTGAATGTTTCTTCGGTGCCGACGAGCCGGATCTCCTGCGCAGCGGAATCTATTTCGGAAAGGGCGCAGAACGCCCAGATCCAGCCCGTGACATTCTGGTCGAAGACAATCTCATTACCGGTTACAAGATGAAGGAACGCTGCGTAGCGTATTCGCCCCAAATCATGAAGACTGGCCTGCGAGTCGAGGGAAACATCTGCGTTGATGCCGACGCCGCCTTGAGAGGAAAGAAAACAAAATGAGCGTCGAACAAACGATGCGCGATGACTGGAATCGCCGCGCCAAAGAAGACGCCCACTACTACGTCGCCTTCGGACGTCATGAACAGGACGAAGACGAATTTCTGGCCACAGCAAGCGACGTCCTGCGCGGTTTTGATCGTGAACTCAAGCGAGGCTTGCCCGGCACAAATCCGCGAGCCCGCAGGGCGCTCGAGATCGGCTGTGGTCCAGGACGGCTAATGAAACCACTCTCGCAGAAGTTCGGCGAGATCCACGGTGTCGATGTCTCCGATGAAATGATCGCGCTCGCTTGCGAGCGCCTGCGTAGCATTCCTCATGCTCACCCGCATGTCGGCAGTGGTGCCGACTTGCGCCAGTTCGCCGATGACAGCTTCGACTTCATTTACAGCTATGCGGTCTTTCAGCACATCCCTTCAAAAGACGTTGTCCTCTCTTACCTGCACGATGCCGCGCGCGTTCTAAAGCCTGGTGGACTGATGCGCTTTCAGGCGAATAATCTCACCGCCGCCCGCACCGCTGCCGAAACCTGGCATGGCTGTTCGATGGAAGCGGGCGAGATCCGCGACTTCGCGGCGCTCCAGGGGCTTCGCCTGTTGGCTCTCGAAGCAGTGCAGACACAGTACATGTGGGTGACTTTGCGCAAGCCTGAGCTCATCGCGAAGCAAGCTTCAGGAACGACGCGCATCCGCCGCATCACCAACAGTGAATCGAGCGAGCCGGTAGCTCCAAATCGCGGCCGCTACGCTGCTGTTTCGCTCTGGCTGGAACAACTTCCGGCGGATGCGGATCTGTTGCAGCTCGACCTTCGAATCGGAGGCAAGTCCGCTCGCCTCACCTATCTGAGTGCGCCCGAAATGGATGGCTTGGTGCAGTTGAATGCAGTGCTGCCTGCCGGTCTTGCCACCGGGCTGCAGCCGCTCGAATTGCGCTTTGGTGGGACGCTGCTTGGTGAATCGTCTTTCCGGATTATTCCCGCTCCACCTGCAGTGCCGAGGCTGGTTGAGGCTGTCGATGGCCTCGACTATATGTCCGGGACGCGGATCGTCAGCGGCAGCGTGAAGCTCTTTATCGAGGAGTTATTCGAGCCCGAAACACTCATTGCCACTGTTGATGGCCAACCCGCTTTTGAGTACTCCATTCTCTGTACTGACCCGATGCCGCCACGGCATGAGATCAACTTCCGGTTGCCGCTCGATGTCGGCCCTGGGCGGAAGCTGCTTCGTCTCGAAGCAGGTCGCCGATTGATTGGCATCGTGCCAATCGAGATCACTCCACAATCCATCCCCGAGGTGAAATGACCATGCGTCTACTGAGTTTGTTTGTATTGGGCGCGCTGATTGCACTGCCGCAGTCCTGGCAGGCAGGTGCCGCCAAGGTAGATATCACTCCCGATGGGCCCGTCTGGATGGCCGGCTATGCGGCCAGAACTAAAGCAAGCACGGGCGTAGTTAGCCCGATTCACGCCAAAGCTTTGGCGATTGACGATGGCAAGAAGGGTCGCGTGGTTTTTGTCACTGCCGACATCATCGGGTTTCCTCGAAGCGTCGCCGAAGAGATTGCCATTGCCTCACTCAAGCGCTATGGCCTTGAGCGTTCGCAACTGGTGCTGAACGCTTCGCACACGCATAGCGCACCGGTCATCTGGCCCAATCTCGCTACCATGTATTTCTTTGATACCACTGAGAAGGCAAGGGTCGAAGCTTACACGCGGAAGTTCGTGGGGCAGGTCATTGATGTCATCGGTGCGGCAATAGCCAACCTCAAGCCCGCTGAGCTTGAGCTCGATATGGGCTCAGCAAGCTTCGCCATGAATCGTCGCCTGCCCACTCCTGAGGGCATCAAGAACTCCCCCAATACTGCTGGTGTGACGGACCACGCTGTACCAACGATTGAGGTCCGCGGCAAGGACAAGAAGATCGTCGCCCTGCTCTTCGGATATTCGTGCCACAACACCACGCTTACCGGCGAGTTTTACGACATCAGCGCCGACTATGCCGGCTATGCTCAGTCCGAACTGGAGGCCAGATTCCCTGGAGCTGTTGCGATGTTCGCGATGGCTTGTGGTGGCGATCAGAATCCATTCCCGAGGAGTTCACTCGCGAACGCAAAGGCTCATGGACACGAACTCGCAGAGGCTGTGATCCGCACAACCGAGAAGACAGGGCAGTTGCTGAAAGGCCGCATTCGTTCGGGTTTCCAGATGATAGAACTTCCCTTTCAACCGTTTGGCAGCAACGATTTTGAAGCCGAGCTAAAGAGCACCAATAAGTTTGCCGTGCGCCGCGCTGAGGCCATGCTCAAGATGATGAGCGAGAGCCGTCTTTCACACACGCTCGCCTATCCGATTCAGGCGATCCGGCTCGGTCAAGCGACGGTAGTGACTTTGGGCGGTGAGGTCGTCGTCGACTACTGCCTGCGGCTCAAGAAGCAGACAGCCAATCCCTCTCTGATTGTCCTGGGCTATTCGAATGATGTGATGTGTTACATCCCGACCAAGAAGCAGGTGGCAGAGGGGGGCTATGAGTCGAAGGACAGCTTCCTCTACTATGGCCAGCCTGCGCCTCTGTCTGGCGATAGCGAAGACATCATTGTCGACAAGGTGATGAATTTACTTAAGAAGGTGAAGTGATGAATCGTAGAGCTTTGCTGGGGAGTCTGATCGCACCGGCTTTTGTTCGCGCCGAGGTGTCGCGGCCCAAGATCACGCATGGGACACAGTCGGGTGATCCGGCTGCCGATTCGGCGCTGGTGTGGGTGCGCGGAGATCGGCCTTCTCGCATGCTGATCGAAGTATCGAGTGACGAAAAGTTCAGCAAGGTGATGCAGCGCATACGCGGTCCGCATCTGCTGCCTTCTACGGATTTCACTGGCCGCCACGTGCTTACGAATCTTCCCGCTGGAGCGGATCTTCATTACCGGATCACGCTCGAGGACCTGAAAGAGGGGAGGGCACTGAGCGAAGCTTCGA
>JANXLY010000239.1 GCA_025354885.1 Acidobacteriota bacterium
CGGAATCCTCGCGAACTGGCGCAAGCGCCTGCGAACTGGATGCCTTGGAATTACCGCGAGAATCTTCTTCAGACGTCCGATATTGCCGCCTGAATGGCAAATTCATGTCGGTTACGCATGCTTGCCGCAACCTCACGTTCATACGGCCATTGTGACACCCGCCTCAGCCGCACTCTGAGTGGGTCTTCAATCAAGCTAAGCGAGGCCTTCGAGTGGCCCAGTGCTGTCGCCGAACGATGTCTCGTTGATGCCCATGCGTTGTAGCATGGCGAGATGAAGGTTGCACAACGGGGTCTTGGCAGCAGCGCGAAGACGGCGGCCAGGCCGTAGCGTGCCCTTGCCGCGCCCTGCAAGAATTAGCGGCAAGTCTTCAACCTCATGCCTGTTGCCGTCCTTGAGCGAAGCGCCAAAGAGAATCATCGAGTTGTCGAGGAGCGATTTGCCACCTTCATCGAGGCTGTGCAATCGGTTCAGGAAGTAGGCCATCTGCTCGGTGTGCCAGTTGATGATTTTTTCGTATTGCTCTCTCGTTTCAGGAATGTTGCGATGGTGGGAGAGGCCGTGGAAGCTGCCCTTGACTCCGGAGAGAAACGAGTAATTCTGAGAGCTCTGGGCGTCTCCAAACATGAAAGTCGCGATGCGGGTGCTGTCTGTCCAGAAAGCAAGGATCAGGATGTCGAGCATGAGCTTGACGTGTTGGGCATGAGTTTCCGGGATTCCTGGAGCAGGCCGGTCGAGAGGGAATTGCCCTTTGTTGATCCAACGCTTCTGTGGTCGCATGGATGCTTCGAGACGCCTTTCGACGGCGCGTACGGATTCGAAGTATTCGTCGAGCCGCGCCTGATCGCCGCTGCTTCCTTTTTGCCGGAGGGATTTGGCCTGATCGCGAACTACATCGAGAACGCTGGTCTCATCGCGTTGCAGTGACTCAATCAGAGATCGATCTTTCGGGTTGGCGCCTGAAACAACTCGTGACTTGGGATTGCGAAAGAGCCGGTCAAAGGCCAACTGCGGAACGATCTCTTTGGGTACTGGAGATTTTGGATCGGCCCAGGAAAGAAAGGAACCGAGTGCGCGGGGGAAACCACCACCGGCTGTATCGATCCCGGTTCGTGGTGAGTCTATGCCAAGTTCAAAACTTGGTAGCGGTGTGTTCAAGCCGATGCGCTGTGCCGCAAGCTGGTCGACTGAAGTTGCTCCTGAATCGAGGTCGTTGCCAACGGTTCTTTCGACAAAGCCACCTGAGAGCCATGCGGGTACTTTAGGCCAGTGGCCGTTACGACCGATCGTGTTCTTGTGCCACAAATTTTCGAGTAGGGTGAATTCGCTGCGTAGACCTTCTAGTGGTTTAAGGTGGGGCGTAATCTCGTATTGTTCGCCGTCGCCGGGCGGAGTCCAATAATCTGGCCGCACTCCGTTGGGCATAAAAAGGAATGCAGCACGAAGCGGCGGCTCGGTGAGTCTTTCGTCGTTTGAGCCGGTCGGTCCAGCGTGCAACGATTCCAGCCAGGGCAAGGCAAGCGAAGCACCGACTCCACGAAGAATCAAGCGACGAGAAAGTTTGCGGGCCATAGATTGCTTTCAGGCTATCAGAATCACTTGTCGCCGAGAAGGCGAGTGCTCTTACGTTTAACACCGGGATTGGCCGAGACCGGTGAGCCCGCGAGAGCCTGTGTATTTCGGAAGGGGCTGCTCAGAGCAATCTCGTGGATTAGTGTTCTGGAGCTATAGTTCTCCTTGCCTAGCATGTCTACAATGTGCTGCACAGTGCATTGATCACTGTCTTGCATGGAGCGACCGAGCGCGTAACCGAGAAGCTTGCCGCTGACATGGCGCAGGAATTCCTCTTTGCGTTCGAGCAAAACTTTGCGAAGCCCAACTGCCCCGGCGAATGTTTCTCCGGAGGGCAATGTGCCAGTGTTGTCAACCGGGGAGCCGCTTGATTCCGTATCACGCCAGCGGCCCATCCAGTCGAAATTCTCCAGGCCCAAGCCGATCGGATCCATCAGATTATGGCAGCTAGCGCATGCGGCATCGGCACGGTGCCGTTGAACAATCTGGCGCATCGTTAATCCCTTCTCCGATTTCGCGGCGGTCTCGAGTGGAGGCACGTCGGGTGGTGGTGGCGGTACAGGAGTCCCAAGGATTGTGTCGAGTACCCAAGCGCCGCGAAGCACGGGGCTGGCCTGTTTGTAGTGGGAGTTCATTGCGAGTACCGAGGCCATTCCGAGCACACCGGCACGTCGATCATCTGGCCATTCGACCCGCGTGAACTGGTCGCCCAAAGGGGTCTTGAGTCTGTCTTCTACCTGATAGAACTTCGCAAGCCGCGCAGTGAGAAAGCTATAGTTCGCATTCAGCAGTTCGAGCAGGCTGCGGCCGCTGCTGAACAGATGATGAAACAAAAGCACAGGTTCCTCTCGTAAATCGGCAGCGACTTCTGGCGTGTAGTAGTGCTGCAATTCAGTGAGCAGCGGAACCACGCGGCCGCCAACTTCCTGAGTTCCCAGCCATTGCCCAATAAAGCTTTTCGCAAGAGAGCGAGAGCGAGGATTGTCGATCATGCGATCCACTTGCGCGTGGATCACGGCAGGATCCTGAAGACGGCCCTGTTCTGCGAGTCGCAACAATTCTTCATCGGGTGAAGAGGACCAGAGGAAATAGGAAAGCCTTGAGGCGAAGTCGAATTGGCCGATCGCCTTGGGCGTCAACTCGGGCTGCACATCTTCGACACGAAACAGAAAGCGTGGAGAAACGAGTACCGCTTTGAGTGCCATCTTTACTGCTTCTTCGTAAGGATCTCCGCGCTCAAAGGCTCGCTTGTAGATTGCAAAAAATGGGTTTGTATCGCTGACAGCGATAGGGCGACGATAGGCCCTGCGCAAAAAAGATTCGAGCAATCTGCGAGTGCCAAGGGTCGTGTCCACTGGAGCTTCGCCAGCTTCGAGGCCAAAGAGCCGGAAGTGAAGAGCACGCTTCTCTGCCGAGACAGGCTCGCCGCGCTGCTCCACAGTAAGACTATAGAAATCCACGGGAAGCCCACCTGCAATAGCGGAAATGCTGTGGACCCCTCGCGTCAGGGTGGCGACATGAGTTCGGGTTGTGGGGCCCCCATTTGAGTCTCTTGCATACGAAAGGGTGGAGCCTTGTGCCTGATCGACTTTAACCTGCACGGTTACTGGAACTTCTTTCGGACGTTCGATCGAAACTTTCAGATTGTAAGAGCCATCTACGAAGATGGGAAATTCGGCGGTCAGTTGCTCTCCCGCCGCGAGACTTCTTCCTGGCTTGAGGCCTGGTTTGGGAGGATTCATTTCCGCAGAAGGAAATGTTTTGGTCATCGGCAAAGTCACGATGACGCGGTCGAGAATTTTCTGTGCGGCTTCCATGTAGCGCTCGAGCAACATGGGCGGGAGGTATAGTGTTTCGCCATTCGTGTCAAAACCATTTCCACCCGATTCATCAGCAGGAAAGATGTCTGCCACATTGAAATCGAGTCCCAACAAATCGCGGATGGTCTGATGGTATTCACGGCGATTGAGGCGCCGAGGAGGAATCGCGGCGGCAATTTCTCCTGTGGAACATGCCGTAAGGCGAAGGCGATCATCGATCCAGGTTGCAATACCAAGCCGATCTTTCTCACTAAGCTTCGAAGCCATGGGAGGCATTGTGCGATTTCGAAGTTGGGTAGCTACATCTCGCCACAAGAGGCGTTTCGATTCGAGATCGCTTTCTGTTTTCGCCTTCAAAAAATCGACGCGACTTTTCGGATTGGCTGGATTGTGGCAGGCAAGACAATTCTTCTCCAGCACCGGTTTGATGTCACGGGCGAAGTCTTCTGCCGCCGAGGCAGAGTAAACAGCAAGAATCAGAGATAGAGCTGAGCGCACACTGCAACTCTATCTCGTTTGGTCCTTTTACTGCGCGGCACCAACAGGTGACTTTGCGATCTGACGCAGCACATAGGGCAAGATGCCGCCATTCCGGAAATAGATCGCCTCGACCGGCGTGTCGATCCGAACCTTGACTTTGAATGACTTCACGCTGCCGTCCTGTGCAGTCGCCTTGACAACAGCCTGTTTTGTCCCATTGACAGCTTCGGAAACGCCCGCGATTGAGAACGTTTCATTGCCACTGAGGCCCAAGGTCTGGCGGCTCTCTCCTTTGAGAAACTCGCAGGGAAGTACGCCCATTCCAACCAGGTTCGAGCGATGAATACGTTCGAAACTTTCAGCAATCACTGCCTTTACTCCAAGGAGCGTAGTGCCCTTTGCGGCCCAGTCGCGGGAAGATCCAGAGCCATACTCTTTGCCTGCAATCACGATGAGCGAGTTGCCGTCGGCCTGGTACTTCACCGAGGCGTCATAGATATTCATTTGCTGGCCACTGGGGACGTGTTTGGTGAAGCCACCTTCCACGCCGCTTAGCATCTCGTTCTTGAGACGAACGTTGGCAAAGGTTCCGCGTGTCATAACTTCGTCGTTTCCTCGGCGCGCGCCATAGCCATTGAAATCAGCTGGCGCGACGCCAAGGCTCATCAGGTATTGACCGGCGGGAGAATCCTTCTTGAAAGATCCGGCTGGAGAAATATGATCGGTTGTGATCGAATCGCCAAGCATCGCAAGTGCATACAGACCATTCAGGTCCTCAAGCGGCGCGTTGGGATCCCGCATGTTGACAAAGTAGGGAGGGTGCTTGATGTAGGTCGATTTTTCATCCCAGGCGAAGAGATCCCCGGTCGGCGTCTTCATTGCCTTCCATTGATCGGTGCCTTCAAAAACACTTGCGTATTCACGTTCAAACTGCTCGGCCGTCACAAACTGAGCAACGGCTGCGCTGACTTCCTCCTGCGAGGGCCAGACATCTTTGAGGAAAATATCTTCGCCGTTCTTACCCTTGCCGAGAGGCTCGGTGGTGAGGTCGATATCGACTCGACCAGCGATTGCATAAGCGACCACGAGAGGAGGCGAGGCGAGATAGTTCGCACGCACTTGGGCGTTAACCCGGCCTTCAAAATTGCGATTGCCGCTCAGGACTGCCGCAACCACCATATTGTTTTCGGTGATGGCCTGGCTCACCGGTTCCGGTAGCGGACCACTATTCCCGATACAGGTGGTGCAGCCGTAGCCGACGAGATTGAACTTGAGTGCTTCGAGATAAGGCATCAGGCCGCTGTCTTTGAGATATTCAGTCACTACCTTCGAGCCGGGGGCGAGAGAAGTCTTGACCCAGGGCTTTGAGCTGAGGCCTTTCTCCACAGCCTTCTTTGCGAGTAATCCCGCGCCAATCATGACACTGGGATTCGAAGTATTGGTGCAACTCGTGATGGCTGCGATGACTACTGCGCCTTCGGGCATGTCCGAGGTCTGGCCCTGAACTGTCACCGCAACATGCTTCTGAGTTTCGGTCAGTGTGGACAGGAAATTCGACTTCATTCCTGAGAGCGAGACACGATCCTGGGGACGCTTTGGTCCAGCCAGCGATGTTTCCACACTCGAAAGATCGAGTTCCAGAGTATCGTTGAATTCCGGCTCTGGGGTGCCTGCTTCAAGGAACAAACCTTGTTCCTTGTAATAAGCTTCAGCGAGTTCAATCAGATGCTTGGGCCGATTCGACAGGCGCATGTAATCGAGGCTCTTGACATCAATCGGGAAGAAGCCGATTGTTGCGCCGTATTCGGGCGCCATGTTGGCGATTGTGGCACGATCTGCAAGGCTCAATGCCGACATACCAGGGCCAAAGAACTCGACGAATTTTCCAACAACTCCACGTTTGCGCAACTGCTGGGTGATCATGAGCACCAGGTCCGTCGCCGTTGCACCTGCGGCAAGTTTGCCGTGGAGTTTGAATCCAACTACTTCCGGCAGCAGCATCGACATGGGCTGGCCGAGCATGCAGGCTTCTGCTTCGATGCCTCCAACGCCCCAACCAACAACGCCGAGGCCGTTGATCATTGTCGTGTGCGAGTCGGTGCCGACAAGGGTATCGGGATAAGCCTGTGGAACTTTCTTGTCTTCGTTGACGAAGACAACGGGAGCCAGATATTCGAGATTAACCTGATGGACGATGCCGGTGCCAGGAGGGACCGCGCGGAAATTGCGGAAAGCTTTTTGCGCCCAGCGGAGCAGGGCATAGCGCTCACTGTTGCGCTGGAATTCCAGCAGCACGTTTAGATCGAAAGAATCTTTGGTCCCGAAGTTGTCTACCTGCACAGAGTGATCGATTACCAGATCAACAGGAATCAAGGGGTTGGCAAGCTTGGGATCCGCCCCCATTTTCATCAGTGCGTCACGCATCGCAGCAAGGTCGACAACACAGGGGACGCCAGTGAAGTCCTGCAGCAAAACACGAGAGGGGCGGTAGTTGATTTCTTGCGCCGCAGCCTTCAAGTCCCACTTGGCCACGTATTCGATGTCGCTCTTCTTTACTGTGAGATCGTCTTCAAAACGCAGCAGGTTCTCAATCAGAATGCGGATGGAGACCGGAATCCGCTGCATATTGAAGCCTGCGCGAGAAAGCGCGGCGAGTTGAAAGATCTCATAGGTGCGCCCGCCGACACTAAGGGTCGAGGCGGCGCTGAAAGAATTCCGAGTGCTCATAGGTGGACAGTTTTAGTGTATCGCGCACATGGAGAAAGTGAACTTTCGCATCATCTTGGCAAGACTGAGGTTCACTCGTCAAGTGCAGCTCTTGCTATGCTCAAGGGTTCATGCCGCAGGCTCCTGTTTCTGCCAATCCATTTCACGATCCACTACGCTTCGAACGTCGTATTCCGCCATGCAGCGTGCTGATATTCGGCGCCAATGGGGATTTGACGATGCGAAAGCTTCTCCCTGCATTGTTCCGGCTCGCCTATGAGCGAAAACTGCCAAGCGGTTTTTCTATCGTTGGCAATTCGCGAACCGTGATGACTCACGAGCAGTTCCGCCAAAAGATGAGAGAAAGTGTCGAGAAGTTTATTGAAAACTCTCCTTTTGATACGGCACTTTGGGAAGACTTTGAGCGCGGCATTTTTTATGTGCCCGGAGACCTGTCTGATCCTGAATGCTATGCAGCCTTGAAGCTTCAGTTGGATGAGATCGAAAGAGACCGCGGCACTGCAGGCAACGTCCTTTTCTATCTGTCGACCCAGCCTAGTTTTTACGCGAGTGTTGTGGAGCAAATTGGTGCTGCAGGCCTTGCCAATCATGCTGGAGGCGGGTGGCGGCGAGTTGTAATTGAAAAGCCTTTCGGTCATGATCTCGCCAGTGCGCAGGAATTGAATCGCCGCATTAGCGTGGTGCTCCCCGAGCGGAACATTTATCGCATCGATCACTACCTCGGCAAAGAGACTGTTCAAAACGTTCTTGCCTTCCGTTTCGGCAATACCATTTTCGAGCCATTGTGGAATCGGCGATACATCAGCCACGTGCAGGTCACAGCTGCCGAGAGTATTGGAGTTGAAGGACGCGGTGCTTACTATCAGGAGGCCGGTGCCTTGCGCGATATGATCCAGAATCATTTGCTGCAAGTGATGGCTACTGTGACGATGGAAGCTCCTCCTTATTTTGATTCGGATGCTGTGCGCGATGAACGGGCGAAATTGTTGCGCTCGATTCGCATTCTCAAACCAGAAGATGTGGATTCGCATGCAGTGAAGGGCCAATACGGACCCTCTCGAATCGGCAATGAAACCGTGCCCGGTTTCCGCGAAGAGAAGGGTGTTTCACCCACAGCGCAAACTGACACCTATGCCGCAATTACGTTCTTTGTGGACAATTGGCGCTGGGCCGGTGTCCCCTTCTATGTTCGGACCGGCAAGAGACTTCCCAAGAGAGTTACTGACATTGCGATCCGCTTCCATCCAGCGCCGATGGCACTTTTTTCTTCTAGCCCTGGGGCATCGGATTCGCCGCTTGCAGCACCCAACTTGTTGATTTTGCGTATCCAGCCAGACGAAGGAATTTCGCTGCGTTTTCAGTCGAAAGATCCCTCCGGTGGAGGAATGAAATTGCGGCCCGTTTCAATGGACTTCAATTACGGTTCGAGCTTCGGTACCCGAACTCCATCCGCTTATGAAACGCTTCTGCTCGATGCGCTCGCTGGCGATAGCACACTCTACACGCGTCAGGACATGGTTGAGGCGAGCTGGCGGGCAGTCGAGCCGATTCTCAATCACTGGAACAACACGAACTTCGAGTTTCCGAATTACGAAGCAGGAAGTTGGGGGCCAAAAGCGAGTGACGAAATGCTTGCACGACGCGGTCACGAGTGGAGGATCCCTTGAGCGTCAGGCCAGAACAGCTTCTCAAGGATTTAGGCGCACTCTGGATCGATCTGGGCAAGGCAGAGACGGCAGGGTCGGATCGATCAGCGGGAGTGTTGCGCGCTGTTACGATGACTTTCATTCTCGGGATTGCAGAAGGCGAAGATGAGATTGCCGCCTCCGAAACGCTCGCCCTCTTGATGCATGATCATCCCAGTCGGGCGATCGTATTGAAACTACGCCGGGATGTCAGTTCTGAAATTGACGGCCGAGCCTTTGCGCAGTGCTGGATGCCTTTTGGACGGCGCCAGCAGATCTGTTGTGAACAGATAGAATTGAGTGCGGGCAGTGGTCACTTTCAGGACATGCTTTCTCTCCTTCGCGGCCTGATTGCGCCTGACCTTCCGGTTGTTTTCTGGTGCCGCAGCGCAGAACTCTTCAGTCATGCTTCGTTTGCTGGAATTGCTGCTATGGCTGACAAGATAATTCTGGATTCCCGCAACCATCAAAAGCCTGCCGAGACCCTAAGCGTGATGGATCGGAATCTCAAGGCCGGGCAGATGGTTGGCGACTTGACCTGGGCACGATTGACTCGTTGGAGACAGACTGTTTCGACTGCTTTTGAGCGTCTGGATTGCCAGAGTTTCTTTCACCAGATCAATCGTGTCGTAATTCAGTACACTCACGCTCCAGAACCAATGGTTGTTGCCTACCTCAGCGCCTGGCTCAAATCGATTCTGGGCCTCAATTTCCCAGTCGAGCGCGTGCTCGTGGCAGAGGATGTATCCTGGCAAATTCGTGGCCTTCGGTTTGAAACGCCACTGACTGATATCGTCATTCAGCGTTCAGAAAAGGGTATTGTGGAATCACATATCCGCGGATTTACAACGCGAAGTGTTTTTGAAGAACTTGATGAAGCGCGTCTTGTGCGCGAAGAACTGGCAATTCTGGGTCGAGATCCGATCTTCGCCCGTGTTGTTGAAATTGCCTCCCAAAGTTAAGAATGTCGTCCAACCTACAAATTCTCACTAATGCCGAAGCAGCAGCAAAAGCCTGCGCCCAACGAATCGCCGAGATCGTAAACGAAAGCGTCGCGCAGCGCGGAATCTCCCGTATTGCGCTTTCGGGGGGGTCCTCTCCTAAATTGATGTTTGCCGAACTTGCAAAGATTGCAGTGGATTGGGAACACGTTTGGCTCTACTGGGTTGATGAGCGCGTAGTGCCGCCAGATCATCCGGATTCAAACTACAAGATGGCGACCGAATGTCTTATACTCCCGGCAGGAATTCCAATCGAACATCTGAACCGGATCGCAGGCGAACGCTATCCGGAAGAGGCTGCTGCTCACTACATTTCTGAAATTCGCGTGGACTTCAAATTGAAGGACGGTCAGCTTCCCCAATTCGATCTGATCCATCGCGGGATGGGCTCAGACTCGCACACAGCAAGTCTCTTTCCTGGTGATCCTCTCATTGAAGACGATTACGATATTGCCGCCAATACTTACGTCGAGAAATTCAAATCTCACCGCGTCACCCTCCTCCCTGGCGTGTTGAAGGCTGCCCGCCACACTGTGATTCTTGCTCCTGGAGCCGATAAGGCCGAAGCCCTTTGGGATGTTCTCGAAGGCAAGATTAATTACAAAGCGCACCCCTGTCAGATTGCAGCAAGAGCCCCATTTCCAACAGAGTGGTTCGTGGATGAAGCTGCGGCCAAGTTGTTGCGCAAAAAATCCTGAGAGCTTTCCCTTGTCGATGCCACATATAGGCATTGGTTGAAGCGATCTATCTCCTGCTCGCGAGCTGGATGATCGTAAGCGGAATTGACGATCTCTGGCTCGACTTTTGCTATCTGGCTGGCCGGATTGCCAAAGCTCGCGCTGCTTCTGAGATTCACCCCACCACCATAGCCGTCCCACCGTCAATTGATCCAGCAGCTCTGGATGAATCCCTCATCGCTCTCTGGATACCCGCCTGGCGCGAGGATGCGGTGATCGCCAGTATGATTGCCCACAACGTAGCCTCCATTCGTTACCGTCGCTATCACATCTTCGCCGGCACCTATCCCAATGACGAAAGCACGCTCGATGTCCTTCGGGAACTCGAATTGCAATACCCGAATCTGCATGTGTCGCTGACCCCGCACGACGGCCCAACGTCCAAGGCAGATAATCTCAACTGGATCTATCAGAATCTTTGCCTGGTCGAAGAGAGACTCAAAGAACGGTTTGAGATTGTGGTGATCCACGACAGTGAAGATCTCATTCATCCGGAAGAGTTCCGCTGGTTGAATCACTATTGCCGCGATTACGATTTCGTACAAATCCCCGTGCTCGCCCTGCCTACCCCGTGGTGGGAATTTACGCATGGGATCTACTGCGATGAATTTGCCGAGACACAGCAAAAGGACTTGCCGACCAGAAATCGGATGGGTGGCTTCTCGCCTTCCTGTGGTGTAGGCACTGGCTACAAAAGATCGGCATTGGCAACGCTTGCAGAATCCGAATCGAATCGCCTCTTCGAGCCAGACAGCCTTACTGAAGATTATCTGAACGGCCTGCGCATGCATCGACTCGGAATGAAGCAGCTGTACCTTCCCGTTGCCTGGGTCAATGGTCAGCCCGTTGCCACTCGTGAGTTCTTCCCGCAAAACTTTCATGCAGCCGTGCGCCAGCGCACTCGCTGGGTAACTGGGATTGCTTTGCAAACCTGGCAGAAAGTGGGGTGGAGCACTAGCTGGCAGGAGAACTACTGGCTCTGGCGAGACCGCAAAGGCCTGCTAGGCAACCCGCTAAGTCTGGTCGCAAATCTCATGCTCGTACTGAGTGTTTTTGGAGTGCTGGCTGCGCTTACAGGCCCATTGCTCGTGTTGACCTCGATCGGATTGCTTCTGCAGATGATTCGTATTCTCTGGCGAGTCTACTTCTCTTCACGTATTTATGGCGTAGCGTATGCAATGCTCGTTCCTCTGCGCATCCCCTGGTCAAACCTGGTCAATACCCTTGCGACAATCTCTGCTCTGGCCCGCTACTTTCGTTCTCGCTGGCGCAATGAACCAATGGTGTGGCTCAAAACTGAGCATGCCTATCCGAACCGCCAAGCCTTGAATCCTTATGCGCGAAAGCTGGGCGAAGTACTGACCGACCTGCAATACTTGAGCTCCTCTCAGCTCGAGGCTGCATCGTTGCGACAGCCGACCGGCCAGCGCTTGGGAGAATTTCTTGTCCACGAATCGTTGCTGAGTTGGGAGCAGCTCTATCAAGGGCTGTCTGCGATGTCCTCCTATCCAACTGCAACCATCCCGGTGGACGAGATTGAAATTGAGGTGGCCCGCAGCTTGCCCAGAAGCCTGATGGTGAGCGCGTGCCTCCAGCCCGTGCGGCTTCGTGATGGATTTCTGATCATCGCCAGCTCCGAGATTCCGTGCGAATCCTTGCTAGAACAATTGCGTCGATTTTCAAGTAAGGACCCACTTTTTGTGTTGGTAACTCCAGCAAATCTTGACCTTTTGCGCTCTCATGCGGACGCGCCCGCTTCCCTGCAACAGGCAGCCTGAATCGAATTTCTCGAGCACCACATCGAGTAGCGCCTATAATGGCTTCTTGCCCCTTATGTCGACAACTTTAAACCAATATCGTGAAGCGAAGCAAAACTGGCTGAAGCTGAGAAGTCAGGCCAAGAAGGAACTTGTCGCTCGTTTCCATGAAGTCGCCGCAGAACTTTTGCAGATCCAGAAGGAACTGCTGGAAGACTTCGGTGAAAAGGTGAGCATGCCGCTCAAGCCAAAGAAGCCAATTGCGAAAAAGGCTGCTCCGCTCCCAGTTGTGCCTCCCGTTGCCGCACCTGTTGCCGTAAGACCTGCGCCTGCAGCGATCAAAGCCCCTCCAAGTCAACCCAAGCTGCCCATCGCTCCAGTTGCGAGAAAATTGGTTCCGGCCTCATCCGAGCTCCGCAAAAAACTGGAGGCGCAAAACAAAAAGCTTGCCGCAGCCAAAGCTGCCGGTAAGCCAACCAAGGCCATTGAAGATCGCATCTACGAAATTGAAGATGACATCCGCGTGGCCCAATCCGCGTAAGTCACAACTGCATTAAAGCCAGGTTTTCAGAAACAGCGCAGTCGTCATGGCAAATCCAATGCCGATTACGATACGCCTCACCATTGTGCGGCCAATACGTCTTGCCGCTCCTGCTCCCAGATAACCACCAAGCACCGACCCGGCGATCATCACCACCGCATAGGGCCAGGATACAAGGCCGGAGAACATGAAATAGATCGCGGCAATCCCGTTGATGCAGGCGGCGAACAGGTTCTTCAAACCATTCATCTGGTGGATGTCTGTGAGGCCCATGATGCTGAGTGCTGCCAGCATCAGAATGCCAATGCCTGCCCCGAAGTAGCCTCCATACAGAGCGACGAGAAACTGGAAGCCCATCGCGCCCCAGAGCCAGGTGCTCGATTCATGCGCTTCTGGGTTTGAAGATTTCAACTTACGCTGAATCGGCTCTTGGGCGACAAACAGGAGTGTTGCAAAAAAGATCAGGAATGGAACCAGTCGATCAAAGACGCCCGGCGGTGTAACCCGCAACAAAACTGCACCGATGATTCCACCCATCAGACTTGGCACAATTAGCAGTAGCATCCTTCGATTTAGTCCGCGCATCTCTTTGCGGTAACCCCACAGCGAACCCATCGAGCCAGGCCACATCGCGACCGTATTGGTTGCATTCGCCACGATGGAGGGTACACCCAGCCACACCAGGGCAGGAAAGGAAACAAGCGTTCCTCCTCCGGCTACAGAATTAATGGCACCAGCTGTGAACGCAGCGGCGAAAGCGACCAAGGCTTGAAACGGAGAAAGTGAAAACTCTGGCATGAGACTAAGTTCAGATTCTTTCACGCTTCGCCCGCTATGCTGAAAGAGTGATGAAATATCTTCTGGCCTTGGTGTGGATTGGCAGCATTGTATTCGCTCAGGTGCCGCGTTTCGAAGATACGGCCCGTCGCGAGAAGTTGCTGGCTGCCACTCCTCAAATCGATCAGGTTTTCGAGCGCTATTTTCAAGAGAGAAAAGCCCCTGGTATGGTTTACGGCCTTGTAATCGATGGACAACTCGTGCACCTGAAATCTTTTGGCGTACGTGATAACGCGAGCAAAGCTGCAGTCACCGCAGACACCGTCTTCCGCATTGCTTCGATGACCAAGAGCTTTACCGCATTGGCGATTTTGAAGTTGCGCGACGCAGGCAAGCTGTCTCTCGAAGATCCTGTCTCAAAGTGGGTTCCTGAACTGACCGGCTTGCGCTATCCGACAAAGGATACGCCGCCCCTGCGGATCCGCCAATTGCTGACTCATTCCGCCGGGTTCCCGGAAGACAATCCGTGGGGCGATCGGCAGCTCGCGATTCCCGATGCCGAGTTGTCTCGCTGGCTCGATCAGGGAATACCTTTTTCAACCGTTCCGGATAGTGGCTTTGAATACTCCAATTATGGATTTGCACTGCTAGGCCGCATAGTGTCTAAAGTTTCCGGCAAGAGCTACCAGTCTTATGTAGAAGCCGAAATCCTTCGTCCCCTGGGCTTGCAATCGACAACGCTTGATTTTTCTACCGTGCCGTCCACAAAGCTCGCCAATGGTTATGGCCTTAGGGACGGAGAGCTCTTTGAAATCCCTTCGCTCGCTCATGGTTCCTTCGGCGCAATGGGAGGAATGCTGACCAATGCAAAAGACCTTGCTCGTTACGTCGCGTTTCACCTTTCAGCCGAACCGGCGCGCGATGACGAAGATGCAGGGCCTGTCCGCAGAAGCTCTGTTCGGGAGATGCAGCGCCTCTGGCGAACATCTAACTTCGCCGTCAATGGACCAGATTCTTCTGGTTCGATGCGGGCCTCTTCCAGTGGTTATGGTTATGGCTTGAGCATTACTCAGGATTGTCGTTTTTCACGAATCGTCGCTCACGGCGGCGGGCTTCCTGGTTTTGGCTCCTACATGATGTGGCTGCCCGAGTATGGCGTTGGAATGTTTGCGATGGCCAATCTGACCTACACCGGACCAGCTGCTCCCATGCGCGAAGCTCTAGATATTCTATCCCGCACGGGTGCCCTTGAACCGCGGGTTCTACCGGCATCGTCTGCCTTGCTATCCACTCAAAAATCTTTGATGCAGCTCTGGTCGAACTGGAGCAATAGCGGCATCGATTCTATTGCTGCAGACAATCTTTTTCTCGATCATCCCCGGGCCGACATGCAATCGGAATTCGCGAAGCTCAAATCCAGCTACTCCGACTGCAAACCGGATGGGTCCTTTCATCCGCAAAACTGGTTGCGCGGCAACTTTGATCTTGCCTGCAGAGAAGGCAAGGTCAATATCTCCTTTACGCTGGCACCCACCAATCCTCCAAAACTCCAGTTCCTTCGTTTGGCGGGTGCAAACAACATGAACGCGGCCATGCTGGCTGCTGCTGATAAAGAGGTCGCCAGGGCACCCTACGGCAAGTGCAGCATCAAAAATACTCTCGGAGGCGATGGTGCCTCGACAACAACGCTGCTGCTGCAATGTGATCGAGGCCCTGTATTGATGAACTTGAAGGCAAACGGCGATCGTATCGAGACAAGCTTCCTGCGCGCACCCGGCTCATCTTGTATGCCCTAAGGCTCTGGACTCGTCCTTGCGAAGTAGCCGCTCTTATGCCTCAACTTCAGGCCTGCACTTTTCGCTTTGATGCGAATCTTACGAAAGGTGCCATCTCGCTCGTTTTGATTACTCGTGTACGCAAGATCATAGCTGGAGCGAAGCATATCCGAAATTTGCCGGAATGAATCTTTCAGGTCACTGTTATGGGCTGCATCAAAATAGAGGCCGCCAGATTCCACCGCGAGCCTGTTCATCACGGATTTTCCGTATTTGTTGCGCGCAGTCCATATGCCTCGTTTGATCTCCGTATAGCGCAACGAGAAGATCGTCGCTCCGGCTTCCTGCGCTGTCTCAATCGCATCCAGAAGGTTCATTGCGCTGGAATTATCTTCGCCATCAGAGAACAGCAGGATCGCCCTTCGCCCTTCTTGCCCGTTCATCTCGCGCGCCGTATTTACGATTGCGTCGTAAAATGCTGTACCGCCACTGCGAAGTTCCGGCTGACCGAGACGGGGAAAACTACCATTGCTTTTTCCCTTTTGATATTCCTTGAGGGCATCGTCAAGATGATCTGCCTGTTGATGAAATCTCGATACCAGGCGAACACTGTTGCCAAAGCAGACCAGCATCGCCTGATCGCGTTTCGTCATCACTGTTCTTAGAAAGTCGTGCAAGTCGCGGCGATGTTCTTTCAGAAATTCCTGCTGCGATCCGGATACGTCCGCAATGACTGCAATGGACAATGGCGAATCCCCAGCTCGCGAGAAGAAGGAGATCTTCTGTCTCACCCCATCTTCCAATACTTCAAAATCATCACCGGTCAAATTCGTTACCCAACGGCCGCTAGCATCCTGTACCGAAAATGGCACATTGACCAGGCTGACCTCAACTCGGATCGGGGCCGGTTCCTGTGCTGCAAGCAGCGGGCTGTAACCCGAATTATGCACA
>JANXLY010000243.1 GCA_025354885.1 Acidobacteriota bacterium
CCTGAAGCCGTCGCCTCCGGTGCAGAACCCTTCTGGATCATTGGCGCGATCTCCGGCGGCATGTCCCAATTCAACCGTTGGCCCGGCCGTATCCTCACGGCGATACCAGCACTCTTCTTGTTCCTCGACGCCGGCATGAAAGTGTTTCAGGCCGCACCAGCTGTCCAGGGCACTGTCGAACTTGGCTACCCTGCAAGCGTTGTTTTTTCGCTCGGCCTCATTCTATTGATCTCGACTGTTCTCTACCTCATCCCCCGCACTGCAATCCTCGGCGCAATCTTGCTCACCGGCTACCTGGGCGGCGCTGTCGCCACTCACGTCCGCGTCGGCAATCCACTCTTCAGCCACACGCTCTTCCCTGTCTACGTTGGCCTTATGCTTTGGACAGGGCTCTGCCTCCGCAATCAAAAGCTCCGCAATCTCATCACTTCGAACCAATAAAAGTGCCTATGCAAACACTCAACCCCTACCTGATCTTTGATGGCAACTGCGCCGAAGCCATGACCTTCTATGCAAAATGCCTCGACGCCGACTTACAGCTCTCCCTCTACTCCTCAATGCCCTTCGCTGTAGCTGACGCCGAAAAAGATCGCATCCTGCATGCAAGGCTTTCCACCGGCTCAATCCTCCTGATGGCTTCCGACAACAGGCCCGGCATGCCTTTCTCCCAAGGCAACAACATCTCGATCAATATTCAATGTGAAAACCTTGAAGAGATCGAACGCCTCTATGCTGCCCTCCTCGAAGGCGGCACCGCCACAATGCCATTGCACGACGCCTTCTGGGGTGCCCGCTTCGGAATGCTCATCGATCGCTTCGGGATCCCCTGGATGTTAAACCTGCTCCAGACACCCTAGGTGACCGGACTGAAGTCCCGGATCCGCATCACCCACTCCAAATCGCGGTGCCGTGCCAGCAACGCATACAACCACGAGTGCCCGCGCCCCATCACTGCCGCCAGTTTCTCCACGCTGTAGCCGGGATGTCGCCCGTGTACCGCCGCCACCACGTTCAATTTCGCCGTCTCCAGATTATGGTCGAGGTCACACCAGCGCGGGTCCTCCGCCTCAGTTGCAATTGCGTAATTGGTAGACTTCTAGTGATAGTTCTAGAAAGTGAGACAATCATGTTGAACGTCAAACATCCGGAAGCACATCGTTTGGCGCAGGCGATCGCAGCTGAAACCGGCGAAAGCTTGACCAAGGTCGTAATCGATTCCCTTCGCGATCGGCTCCAAAAGCTCGAAAAGCGCAAAGGCAAGGCGAGTTTGTCAGAACTCATGGCAATTGCCAAACGGGCCTCAAAAGCAGTGAAGCGTCCCTACGTTGACCATGGCGAACTGCTTTATGACGAACATGGACTGCCCAAGTGATTCTTGATACTTCTGCCCTGGTAGCGATTCTCTTCGGGGAGCCAGAGGCAGAGCACTTCGCACAGTTGATCCTCAATGCGGAAGTCTGCCGCATCAGCGTCGTCAGTCACCTCGAGCTTACGATCGTGTTGGACCGTCAGGGACGGCCGGATGCTGCCCGCCAGGCTGAGGCATTTTTGCGCGCTGCGTCGATCCTTGTTGAACCGGTCACCCTGCATCAGGGTACTCTTGCTCGCCAGGCTTTCTTCGACTTCGGTCGCGGTCACCATCGCGCCAAATTGAATTTCGGTGATTGTTTTGCTTATGCACTCGCAAAGTCATTAGACGAACCGCTATTGTTCAAGGGCAATGATTTCCGAATGACCGATATCCGCAAGGCAGACGCCTAAGCAACCGAAAAACTTCTTTCCACGATCGAATTTCAAAATGAGCACCTTCCGCATCGCACTCGCCAACCTCCGCTTCCCCCACTCAGCCGAAGCTTCAGTGAGTTTGGCCGAGCAAGCCATTGCCGACGCAAAGCTCCAACACGCAAACCTCATCTGCTTTCCAGAATGCTTCGTCCCCGGCTACCGCGCTTTAGGCAAGCAACTTCCTCCCCCCGATCCTGCTTTTCTAGAACGCGCCTGGGCCACCATTGCCGCAGCCGCCGCCCAAGCAAATATCGCAGTCGTGCTAGGCACTGAACGTATTGTGGACAATGCACTGCGAATCAGCGCCCTGGTCATCCATTCAGACGGACGGATCGCCGGTTTTCAGGACAAAGTCCAACTCGACCCCTCTGAAGAAGCCACTTACTCGCCGGGCACAGGCAGGCACCTCTTCAAATCCGGTGAGCTGATCTTTGGCATCGCCATCTGTCATGAAGCTTGGCGCTATCCGGAAACAGTCCGCTGGTCCGCGAAGCAAGGCGCGCACATCGTCTTCCACCCCCACTTCCACCAAGCCGAACCGGGCAGCTACCAGCCCTCCACCTTCGCCGACCCCGCCAACTCATTCCACGAAAAAGCAGCTTTGTGTCGCGCTGCCGAAAACAGCTGCTTTTTCGCAACAGTCAACTACGCCAGCATCGGCTCCCCCACGACGTCCGCGATCATAAGTCCCGACGGCACGCTGCTCAGGCACCAACCCTACGCTAAAGAAGGCTTGCTCATCGCCGATATCGATATCACTCAGGCCACCGGCGCACTCGCCGCCCGCTTGAAATCCATCTAGCGCCTCCTATATTTCCGATATACTGGCCTTTCCTTTGATGCGAAAAATCTTCTACAGTTTTACTCGCGATCTCCACCTCTACCTGGGCCTCTTTCTCAGTCCTTTTGTTTTAGTCTTCGCCATCAGCGTCTTCTATCTGGTTCATGTCTCGCTCAACAGTCAGACCACCCCAGGTCCGGCCCGGCTAGTCAGCGACATCTCCGTCACAAGTGAACTTGAGCGACTAACCGGGCTCGATCAAGTGAATGCTCTTCGCCCGGTGCTGGATCAACTAGGGGTCCAGGGCGAGATAACTTTCATCCGGTACATCGCCAAAGAGCATCGCCTGATTGCTCCCGTTCTCGTGCCTGGTCGCGAGACGACAATAGATCTAAACCTCGAAACCCGCAGTGCAACTGTAGTGGAACGGAACACTGGGTTCGCAGATGCCCTCATTCACTTGCACAAGATGCCAGGCCCTCACAACGTCTCGATTCGGGCGAACTCGATGTATATGAAATTGTGGCGAGTGCTGGCCGACCTTGCCGCCTATGGTCTGCTCTTTCTAACCTTCAGTGGTCTCTATCTGTGGGCCGTACTCAAGGCAGAACGCCGCTTTGGTCTCGCACTTCTCTTCTTGGGTGCCGTGTCATTCTTCGGATTGATTTATGCCATTTCCTACTAACCCAGTCTCGCCCCAGTCTCGAATCAGCTTCAATGTCTTCAACCGTAAGAGCCATTACTATCTCGGCCTATACTTTCTCTTCTTTCTTTGGCTCTTCACCTTTACTGGGCTTTTGTTGAACCATGGCTCGTGGAGTTTTGCCGAGTTCTGGCCGAGTCGCAAAGTCTCGACCACGACTCGCCCAATTCAGCTACCAAATGCGGGAACCGACCTCGAACAGGCGCTCAATCTGATGCAGCAACTTGGAATCTACGGCGAGATTGAGTGGACCGCAACCAGACCAAGCCTCACAGTCTTTGAGTTCCGGGTCAACAGGCCCGGTCACAATTTCGCAGTGAGCATGCTTCGGGATCAGTCCATTTCGTCAGTGCAACACACTGAGGTCAATGGATGGGGCGTCAGCAGGGCCTTACACTCTTTCACGGGCGCTCGCTCTGGCGATGCCCGCAATGAACGGGATTGGATACTGACAAAAGTGTGGGCCTTCACCATGGACGCGGTCGCAGCCGGGATGGTCTTCATGGTGTTGACAGGGCTGAATTTGTGGTGGGGCCTGCGAGCCAAACGTACTCTGGGCGCAATCGCCTTGACCTTGGGCATCATTGTCTGCGGACTCTTTGTAGCTGGCGTTCGCCTGCTCAGTTCCTGACCATTTACAGGATCAAGCTCCAGTTATTGTTCGGCGTCCGCCGCACTCGGCGTATCAAACTTCCGCAGCACCTTCCGCACATAGTCCCGCGTTTCCTTGTAAGGGGGAATTCCCTGATATCGCGCCACCGCTCCTGGTCCCGCATTATAGGCGGCCAGTGCCTTGCGCACTTGATCTGGATCATTCTCATAGCGGATCAGCAAGTCCCGCAACAACCTGGCTCCACCGTTAATGTTCTGTTCCACGTCGTGCGGATCCACACCCAATTGCCGTGCCGTTCCAGGCATCAGTTGCATAACGCCGATCGCCCCCTTCGGGCTCACTGCATCCGTCCTCATGCCTGATTCCACCGAGGCTATGCTCTCCACAATTTTCACCGTAAGTCCGTTTGCTTTCGCGGCTGCTCGAATCATCGCCCGCGTGTCCGGCTTTCCAGTCTTGGCTACAACAGGCGCAGGCCGATTCGGATCCGGTTCCTGTACGATGCTCTTCACTTCCGACACATTCAAAATCGTAACGCCAGCTGCGGTCTTGAAAAACACCTGATCGCCATCGCGATCGGCCTTATCCACACGAATCACCTGCCCGCTATGCAAGGTCACAATCTGCCCTGCAGGCAAAAGAGCTGCCGCACCAAAAAGGACGAAGAGAGTACTCTGCAAGGACATGAATTCCCAGTCTAGGTGCAAACAACCCACCAGGAGTATCGGGTAAATACCTTAGATGCCAGACAGCAGCCGCCACGGCTTCAACCATGCAGTCGATACAATTGCCCTAATGCAGACCGAAAGACAATTGATCCAGGAATGGAGTGCCACTGCACTGTTCTGGGATAAGCATCGCGAAATCATTCGACAGTTGTTTGCACCGGTTACAGATGCCCTTGTCGAGGACGCTCAAATTGGCGCGGGGCACACTGTTCTCGATATTGCCACCGGCCAGGGAGAGCCGGCCCTCAGTTTGGCGGCATTGGTCGGCCCCGAAGGCAAAGTCTTTGGTATCGATCCGGTTCCCGAAATGGTGGCAGCTGCCGCAAGGGCAGCAGACAAACTCGGGTTTCACAATACACAATTTGAAGTCGCCTTTGCAGACCACCTTCCTTACCCAAACGATACTTTTGATGCCGTGGTCAGCCGCTTTGGCGTCATGTTCATTTCTTCCCCGGTGGACGCCGTTCGCGAAATATTGAGAGTGCTCAAGCCAGGACGAAAGCTGTCCATGGCCGTCTGGCATTCCGCCGAAACCAATCCCTTCCTCAGCGTTCTGCAGCGTGTAGTCGAAAAATATTCCGCTTCGCCGCCAGTTGCCGAGAATGCTCCAGGCGCATTTCGTTACGCCCGCCCGGGTAAGCTCCGAGACATTTTTGTCGAGGCCGATGCTGCAGCTCCAACCGAACGCCTGCTGCAATTTAGAATCAAGGCACCGATTTCAGTAGATGACTTTTGGACACTGCGTTGCGAAATGTCTGAGAAGCTCCGTGAATTGGTCGCCAAACTTTCAGCGCAGCAATTGGCTGATTTCAAAAGCGAGGCTTTAGAAGTTCTTGGTCTCTACTCCACAGACAGCGGGATGAGTTTTCCTGCTGAGGTGCTCATTGTCACTGGAACGAAAAGCATTCCAGTATAGTTCGCTAAGCCGAATCACTCCCGACCACCCATCTACCGAAACAGCGCCATCAGCGCATCCGCGAAAATGCGCATCCCTCGCGCGTCCGGGTGGCCCGTCCGCCTTCACGGCTGGAACTCTGGGACGAAATACCTTGGAAGGTCCCGGTTTGGCCTGGACGCAATTTTCCATTGCGAAGTGGTGGGTGCTGAAAGAGCGCTATCGCTTCCAGCTTCGCCTCGACGGCAATAATTTCCCTTTCAAGCAGCCAAAGTTTGGCGATCCTAATGGCAACTACAATGTCAACTCGCCTGGCACCTTTGCCCGAGTAGGCAGTTCGACTCGTGGCGCCTTTTCTGACATCGTCACCTGGTGCCCTCACCCTTGCACATCCAGGGGCCGACGCTACATTCTGCGGTCGCTGCTCTAAGCTACGCCGCTCGTCCATTGGCCAGCGGCGCTGACATTACTTCCTCAATTTCCTCACGCACCGCCGCCTGATCCAATCTTGGCAATCCTTGGACTGGCCGTTTCGGCACATAGATCCACGCTAACGGCGTGATGTATACCAATCTAACGGGTTGTAGACTCTGCCACCTCTCAATTTGGCACTGCGTAAATTGCGGTGACAGGAGCCACTTGCAAAAGTAAGCTTCGCCTAAGCGCAACAAAACAAGGGAGAACTACTTTTAGGGATTGAAGTTAGGGCCATGGGTGACTTAAGATATAGTCGCTAAACAAAATCCAAGCACCGGGAGATGGCCCTAAGGAATGATACTGCTCACGCGGTTCTGATGCAATTCTCGCAGTTGTTTCACAGCGATTCCGCAACCAACCGTAAAGCTGTGCGCAACTCCTGTGAAAGTGGTGGGATGGAGGATTTGCGAGGGGAGCAGCAGAGTCGCGTTGGGTGTTTTTGGTCTACGAGATGCGGAAAAGAGGAAACTGGACATAG
>JANXLY010000278.1 GCA_025354885.1 Acidobacteriota bacterium
ACCTCACGCTGAAAACCGGCACTCGGTGCCGCCAGCCCAAACCCTACAAACGTTCGCCGTTGCATGTGTCTATTGTGGACGACTAGCGCTCAAAACGCACCACACCCCACTTCTCCGGCACATGCATGTTGATCACCCCCTGTGGACTCCACACCCAGTTATCCTCCTTCAACCCCTTGCGCTTCTCGTACTTCCCAGCCACCACATCCAACACCCACTCCACCCGCGAAAAATTCACCCGCCACTCCTCGCCCACTTTCGGCGCAAGCGCTGGTCTCGGCCCTCGGTCAAACGCCTTCCACGGCATCGCAATCTCAAGCGTCCAACCCCGATCCTTGTCCCCTGGCTGATTCAAGGTCCCGTTCAAATGTACCGCCGTCTTCAACCCCGGAATTTCCCACCCGTCATCCGCCTTGCCTCCATCCTTATAAGGTTTCGCCAAATAGAGGTCCCAACTAGTATTTTTC
Source organism: Acidobacteriota bacterium (assembly GCA_025354885.1). Lineage (GTDB taxonomy): Bacteria > Acidobacteriota > Terriglobia > Bryobacterales > Bryobacteraceae > Bryobacter. The sequence goes on from JANXLY010000278.1 coordinate 468, forward strand.
GCGTTCATCTCAAACTCGAAGTAATGTAGCCCATCTCCATCAGGATCAAGGAATACTTCGAAATCGTGCTCATGAAAAATCACCATGTCATGCCGGTCATAGGTCGCCCACAGTTGAGGCTCCTCAATTTCGGCAGCGATATAAAAATATTCTTCGTCCCACAACATTTTTGCCCGAGTCCGAAATCGGGGCTTCGGCTTAGTACTACCCTCGATATCGATGAAGTCCGAAGTCCAGGCTGCACGCCTCCAATCAGCATTATCAAGTTTGCCATCTATTTTCATTGGTTTAGCGGATTTATTACAAGCATAACTTTGCCGACTGTCCGCCGCCCAAATCGTTCCTGCCGCCATCAGTACCAGAAGAATTTGCATAATCTTTCTACGATCCTAGCAACTGCCCTAATGAACTTAAGGTGAATCACCGATTTCAATACAAGACCCGGGTCTCTACTTTAGTAGTAAGCCCTAATGCGTAGTCCGGACGAAAAGACCACATGACCTGCCTATACTGCGGCAAAAAACTCGGCTTTTTCTCGCGTTACAAAGACACACCGTTTTGTAGCGAAGAACATCTTCGTGTCCACCAGGATGAACTCGAACGCGCCCTGATGGAGCGTCTAGGCTCCAAATCTAAGGCCCCGGTTCGATCGCTCGATTCGCTGGTCAACGAAGCTCCGCCGCCCAAATCGAAAATGGGCCTTGAATCAGCCCGCCTGCCAGAGCCTGCGGCAAAGGCCGCCCCAAAAGAGTCGCCGAAAGAGTCCCACAAGGAATCGAAGAAGGCCAAAGAGATTAAGGCCGCGCCGCCTCCGGCACCTGAACCGGTCGTCAAAGAAGCTGCTGCTCCGCCTCAACCGCCATCGCCACCTCCGCTCTACGAAGACTACATTATTGAGAAGCCCGCATCGCGCCCGGATCTCGATACCAGTGTGCCGCTCATCCCGCCTTGGAGCTTCGCCATCATTGTTCAGGCAGATTGTTGTACACCTTACAGTCCCGAACCAGTGCTCTATCTCGGCTTTCCCATGGATAGTACCGAGTTCGAGATCGACACCACTTCCTTGCTCAACAACTGCAGTTTCGCCCCGCCGGAGTTGCCCACTCCGTTTGCCGAGGTCGACTTTGGCGAGGACTTGCTTCGCCTGCCGGTCTCTGTCTCTTCGGAACCGGATTCCGACTTCTCCCTATTCGGCGATATCGTGCCGCTGGAATATGACGCAGCAAATTCGCCCATTCAGAAAAACATGCTTGGCCGCCGCGACGAACTGGAGCCCCGCATTCGTCTTCGGTACCCTTATGCTGCCAGCGAGGTCAGTTCTACTTCGAAAGGACTCCCCTCGACAGACGAAAACTACTCGCTCTCCAATGCTTCCGACTGGGACCCAATTCTCCCATCCACCTGCAGCTTGCCACAGATCGAAGAGCCGCTAGCCACACAGCCTGAACTCGCTCCGCATCTCGATGTTCCGCTGTCCATCCATGCTTTGGCAAACTTCTCGCTGAGCCAAGCCGAGCCTCAGGACACGAGCGACGCACTCGTAGTCCTCGCCTTCACTCTTTCGGACACCGATGGACTCAGCACCAATTGCAGCTCCAGTTCCTGGGCAGCGAATACTATGCTTCCCGGGCCCTCGAAGACCTGGCAGTCCCGTTCCAACTGGCAGCCGACTCGTTCTACGGATCGTGTCCCGCCAATTCCCTTTCCATCACTATTCCAACTCGGGCCGGTACTGCCACCTCGCCCTGAGAGCGTCGCAGGATAATCGCTATGGCCAACGCAGCGCGCGCACCTAAAATCATCGAAATGCCCCTCAAGCGGCACGCCGACTCGCAAGAGTCGTTCGTGCCCGCCAGTTTGCACAGCGAATCCCCTGCCGCTATTGCCGCTCGCAAACTCGAAGCTCTTGCCCATTTTCACTTGGCAATAGAGGAGTACGAAGAAGCTCTAGAAGCCTTCCGGCGACTTCTTAAGCTCGTTCCTGCCCGTCCCGATCTGCTCATTCAGACTGTCGCCTGTATGGAACGCCTCGAACTCTGGCAGGATGGCGCAGACCTCCTCCAGCCCGAAGTCGACCTGCATCCGGATTGGACAGAAGCCGCACTCGCGCTTGGCATCTGCCGCCTGCATCTCAATCAGCCCCAGGACGCTCTCGATGTGTTCTGCAGTGTCGAAAGCCGCTCCCCTGGCAATACTGTTGCAAAGGAAGGCATCCGCGCTGCCCAGGCGCTATTAGGCCCTCCTGCCGCTACAACCCGTCCCGACAACTGGGAATTACAGCTCCACGAACTCGCCGCTTCCCAGGAATGGGAACGAGTCTTAAAGACCTGTGAAAGCTACCTTGCCGAAGGCGAGCCCTCGGCCCACTTCTTCACCGCCTACGCCCTCGAACAAATGGGAAATTTCGACTTCGCCCGCGCTGACTACGAAAAATGCCTTGAGGCCAGCCCCAATCATCGCGAAGCCCGCTACAACCTCGGCTGCCTTCTGATTCAGGCGGAGCTCTACAGCGCTGCCGCAGACCACCTCGCATACCTCACCAGCATCGATTCAGAAAACAGCAATGCCTGGTGGAATTTCATGCTGGCTGCAGAGTTCTCGCACCGCCATCAAGAAGCAGTCTCCGCCGCCCAACACCTCATCCGCCTTGACGGCTACACCCCGGAACTACGCTTCCGCCTCGGCCTCAACTGCCTCGAAGCAGGCCGCTTTGAAGAAGCTTCCCGCCACTTCAACCTCTGCTGTGAAGAAAATGAATTCTGGACGGAAGCGCGCCTCAATCTCGGCATTTCCATGCAGCGGCTTGGCAATTTCGATCAGGCCCGCGCCATCTTCAAGACGGCCCTTCGCGAACAACCCGCCAGCCGCGAAGCAGCCGAATGCATCATCGGCCTCGATATTGAGCAGGGGCGACTCGACGAAGCTGTCTCGGTTTTTGAAACCTTGCAGAATCGTGGCATTGCTCTGGCCTCGATCAGCCTGCGTATTGCCCGAGCTTTTGAATCACAAGACCAGATTCCCGCCGCCCTACACTACTATGAGAGTGCGCTTCGAGCCGAGCCCGGCTATGGCGAAGCTCTAATCCATCTTTCCGCGCTTCTGGAGCGAAGCGGCCAACCAGAAAAGGCGCTCCAGTGCCGTCAGATGGCTGTCCACCTCCAGCCTTCCATCGCCAAATCCTACTTCGAGTAAGCGCACATGATCAACAGCAGCCTCTCCGGAATTTTACAGGACTCAATCGGCCGCGAACAATGCCGCCAGGTCATTCTCGTCAGTTGCGCCGGCACCATGGTCGCCAGCGCGGGTAAAGAATCAACCGTCATCCCCCAATCCCTGGGCCCAATTGTCGCCTCTACTTTCGGTAGCAGCGGAGAGCTCGGCCGCCTACTCGGTGTCGGCGAACAAAACTTCCAGCTTCAGCGTGGGCGCCGTCAGGATCTCCTCATCTGCCCCATGCCCAGCGGCATGATCCTTGCTGCCACCTTTCCGGTGCAGGTCGACGAAGACCGCGCACTCGCCCTTGCTGATCACCTCATCGAACAAATTGAGGCGCTCACGCCTTCTCTCGACTCTTACTCGCTACGCTACCCGCTGGCCCCCGAACTTCGCGACGAAGCGCTGGCCTTCTACGATCAGATTTTCAGCGTTGCCGCTTAGGCCGCAGCAGAGCATCCACGTCGCTGGGTTAGAATAAATTTTCACTCCGCATGTCCAAACTTCGTGACCAGCTTCGTGGCGTCTTCGGCTTTCCCATAACGCCCTTCCACCAAGATCTTTCCCTCGACCTCGCCGCTCTCGAAAAGAACGTCGATGAGATGACCCGCCATCCTTACTGCGCCATTGTGGCAGCAGGCGGTACCGGCGAAATCTATTCGATGACTTCTGAAGAAGCCGCTGAAGTCGTGGCCGTCTCCGTCAAAGCAACCCAGGGCCGTATGCCCGTTGTTGCGGGCGTAGGCTACAACACTGCCATCGGTTGTGACATGGCCCGCCGTATGGAGAAGGCTGGTGCTGACGCCCTGCTCGTCATGCCGCCCTATTACATCAACGCCCCCGAAGCTGGCTGGATCGCTTACTACAAAGCCATCGCCAATTCCACCGGTCTCCCCCTCGCGCTTTATTCCCGCGATTGGGCTGCCTTCACCCCGGATCAGGTCGCCCGCCTCGCCGACGCTGTTCCCTCTCTTGAAATCTGGAAAGACGGCCAGGGCAACATCCGGATGTACCAGCGCATCATGGCCAAACTCGGCGATCGCCTCGCCTGGGTGGGTGGCCTTGGCGACGATTGTGCCGGCGGCTATTGGTCCATAGGCGTTCAGGCCTTCACCAGTTCGATTTCAAACGTCAGCCCCAAAATCGCGCTCGCCATCTCCGCTGCCGGACAAGCCCATGACTTCACTAAATTGAACGAAATCCTGATCCACTACGTGCACCCCCTTTACGCACTTCGAGACCATGTAAAAGGTTACGAAGTTACCGTCATGAAAGAGATGATGGAGCTCCTCGGAATACCAGCGGGCCCAGCCCGGCCTCCCCTTTGCCCGGTCAAGCCGGAACACAAAGCCGAATTGCAGCGCATCGCCGAACTCTTCCGCAACGCCAATCTATAGCTGCTTGAAAAACGCCTGCAAATCGTCTCCATTTTTGTATCGCGCAAACGCCTCCAGTCCAGCCAACCGTCCCAGAGTTCGATAACTCTCAAACTGGTCTTCGCTGTAGAACTGGTCGCCGGTGCTCTCATGCGGAAATTCCGGATTCGCGGTCCTGTACTGCTCCATCGCCTCGTCCTCAGGGCCCGTGTATGACGCCTTGAAATAAACCAGATAGCCTGTGCTACGGTCGGCATAATGAATCTTGCCTACGGCGCAATGCGACCGGCTCTCGCCATTCTTCGGATTTGGCCGAATTGCGCTCAGATCGATTTCAACCCTCGTATTAAAATCCACCTGACACATCCGGATCAGGCGTCCAAGACCTTCAAATCCATAATTCGGATCGGCCTCCCCATCGCTGCACAAAATCAGCCCGGTCTTACGTCGTATCAGTTCGTAAACCGCCAGGTTTTCAAAGTGACCGCCGTCAGAAATCATCAGATATTCGGAATCCTGTGTCGCCATCGCCATCAACTCCACGGCGAGATATCGCAAACTGAATTCGGGGGATTGGTCGCCCTTCTTGCCTCGCGACGGATTTCCAAACCACCAGCCCAGGCGCACATTGAACATAGTCAAGAGAAACGCTACCGGCGTCGAGCTGTGATATCCCATATTCGGGCTCGCCGCCGCCCCCGAAACACTCACCACTTGCCCGAGGGTCGGCTCTGCTAGCTTGCCGGAGCCAGAGTAGTCCTGCGTAGCCACCAAGTGCACTTTCTGACGGTTCGATCCACAATGCAGTGCAGAAAATTGAAAATTCGCCGCCAGACGCGACTGAATGCTCAAGTCCCCGGCCCCTCCCAGATTGAGCGCACAATTCACAATGTGCAACGGGCCTTCATATCCCGCATCAAATCGCAATTCCTGAAGGCTCACGTCATCCTCATCATCAAAGCCTGTAAACGGATGCGGCTTACGCATAGTGCCGTTATGGTCGGCTTCACTCGATTCGCCCGCATCCAGCCTCGAAGCGCCCATGTAGCAGCGCGCCAGCCGGCTCCGGTAAAACGCATTCAGGCTGAACTGATTGAGGTCCACGCGGGAAGCAAATCCAGCCGCCAGAATCGTGAAAGCGATCACTAAGGTGGGCAGCAGGTATAAGGAATATCCAAAGAGTTTCGTCACTTCGAAACTTGAGATGTCCTTCAACTGACCCCAATAGTTATCAGTACCACTGCCTGCAAGTTGCAATTCCAGAAAATACAGTAACATTGCCGTGCCAGACAGTAACCCGACGATAAACACAAATGGAGCGAGGCGCGCAACTACTTCGATCAGCCCCTTACCTGGCTTGCCCTCTCCATTGCCCGACGATTTCGAACCGCCCGCCCACAAGCCGGTAAAAGTCGTACCCAAAACGCTTGCAATTGTTCCCCACCCAGTCCAGTGGCCCGGATGAATCAACTCCCGCATAGCCCAGGGCGCATAAACCGAGAAGGCTGCCAGCATCGTCCAGGCGAATCCGTAGATCGCGAGCCACGCCGCCATCCGGCTCCACCATTCTCTCGATCCCTCGCTGCTCGCATTTCCCATCATCCCGATCATCACCACTACAGAGAGCGAAAATGCATACAGCACCAGTGCCGGCAAAAGGATCTGGCAATGCTGGTATGCCTCGGCCAGACTCTCCGGGTAAAAGGCAGGATTCGCAGCTGCTTCGAGCGGGATCCCCAGGCTGAAGGCCAGCTTTTCTGCCGGGAACGAATACAGAATATTGGCGACGTAAATAATTGCGCAAAGTGACAAGTAAAGAACGCCTGAGGCCCCCACGACCGCCAAAGTCACACCCCACAAACCCTTCGGACCCGCCCCCTTTTTCAGCAGAGAAAAAGAAAGCATCACAAAAGTCAAAACGGCAAAACTGAATGGAAGCCACCAATGCCCAATGCCTGCGGCCAGAATCTTTGAATATTGCTTATCGTGAAACAAGTGAATCGTTTGATCACACATCACCGAGGCAATCAGAAAGGCGGCGATCATCATCGGCAAGACGAGAGCGACTTGGGTAAATACTTGTCCGTATCGGATTGTCGTTACTCGCTTCGATTTTGAAACTCCAAACATGCCCTGGACAACCGCATATAGTTTTACCGCTGCTGGCAGCAAAAGAAACATTCCGAGTAACAACCCAAAACCAGTCAACACATCCATCCACCAAGCGCCCTGATGATTTATGTAGTGATAGATAGCCAGCGCCAGCGTCGTCCCGCCCGCCAGTACAGAATTCCACCAGTTCTCGCCTTTCAACAGCCAACATTCCGGTCGATGCATCTCCAGTAAGTTCCCCGCAGCCCCTACCACCCCCATGCCAAACAGTAGAAAGGTAATAAAACGCCAGGAGACGTGACCCGGCCATTTCACAAACAGGTCGAGACTCATCTGTGGCAACAGAAACAAGGCGATCAAGGCCAGAACAATCGTAGTTTGAATCAGTAAAGTGTTCCGGATCCAGATCGTCGCAATCGACCAGCTATCCGCGCTGAAAAACCCCAATTGGGGAGAAAGATAATTCGAATACCTGCGTAGATGCCGGATGGAGGTATCCCATGCCGTGCGCCTTGCCGTCCAGGCCCAGCCGCCATTACGCAAACAATTCGCTGTTAGCCAGCTTCCGATATAACCGCCCCCCGACACAGTGGACAGATAGTCGACTTTGGATAGCACTTCCTTATCCTTCAGCGCTTCGAGCACTCCCAGTCCAAAGGTCGCGCTACGAATTCCGCCGCCAGAAAACGCCAAACCCACCTTCGGCCCATCTGCACTCTCACCCCGCGCAAGGCGCTGCTTGCCGATCTCTTGATTTTCAGCAGCAATCACTTCTGGATGAAGGTCATTTCTGACAAAAACATCACATCCTGCAGGCTGATAAGTCGTTGTCTTCTCGCTTGACATGGATCCTCACTTCACTGGGCCGGTACTCACTAAATCTCAACTCAGTTCTTAAGAATTTACTCCACTACTGGACCAAATGCAATCCGGTAATTTACTTTCACCAGCCATTCCATTTTTGATTGCAGATACGCGCAGAAACTGCTACATTCTCATCACGGCGTTGCTCAAGGAGAACAAATGACCAGACTTAAAGGTAAGACAGCAATCATCACCGGCGCAACCGGAGGAATCGGTGAAGCCACCGCGAAACTATTCCTCGAACAGGGTGCCAACGTGATGCTGGTAGGGCGCTCCCTGGATAAGCTGCAGGGATCGCTCGAGCGCCTCGGCGCTTCTGCTTCCCTGAGTCACTGCGTCGCCGATGCAGTGGACGAAACCGCCACCGCAGCCGCCGTAGCGGCAACCGTAAAGCTGTTCGGCGGTATCGATATCCTCTTCGCCAATGCCGGCCTCGAAGGAATCATGAGTCCGATTGAATCCATCCGCATGGAAGACTTTGAAACCGTGCTGCGCACCAATGTGTTGGGAGTCTGGCTCGCGATGAAACACTGCGTCGAACCAATGAAAAAACAGGGCGGCGGATCGATCATCGCGACGGCTTCGGTTGCCGGGATGGTTGGCTTCGGAAATGGCGCACCCTATATTGCCAGCAAACACGCTGTGATCGGCTTGATGAAAACCGCTGCCCTTGAGTTGGCTCCTGCAGGCATTCGCGTCAATGCCATCGCCCCGGGCCCTATCGACAACCGTATGATCCGCTCGATCGAAACACAATTTGTGCCCGAAGATCCCGACGCCATGCGTGCCGTTATGTTCTCAAAAATTGCCATGGGGCGCTATGGCACAAACGAAGAAGTCGCTGACCTGGTTTCGTTTCTCGCCAGCAATCAATCATCCTATTGCACAGGCGGAATCTTTGCGATCGATGGCGGTTACACCACAGCCTGATTCATCGGCCTTTCGTCAATCCGCAATAGCAACCCGTAAAGCACTGCCGAAACAAACAGCATTCCTGCCGCCGCCCAAAAAGCGGCGGCATAGGAGCCTGTGCTATCGATCAGAATTCCCGTGAGGATCGGGGCCACCACTCCACCCAGATTCCCGACGCAATTTTGAAAACCAGTCCAGGCTCCCACTGCTTGTGTCGAAGATAGCGTCTGCGTAATCGCCCAGCAGTTCGCTGTAAACATGCCCAGCCCCGCGAAGCCCGCAATCAGGCACGCCATCGACGCCGCTTCCGATGGCAGCGTCGCGCCAAACAAACCTGTCCCGGCAACCAGCAGTCCGATCACTAGCAACTTACGCCGTGTCCCCGCCGAATCTGCCCCCGCAGCAATCTTCCGGTCCGCATACAACGCTGTCAATACCGACGCAATCGCTGTCGCGCAAAACGGCAATGCCCCCGCCACCGACATTTTCTCCATCGTGAACTTCCGCTCGTTCACTAGATAAGAGGGCAACCACGTCAGCAGAAAAGCAAATGCATAGTTGTGGCCGAACAACCCTAAAAAAGTCACCCAGGGGTTCCACTGCCTTAGCAGTTTCGACACTGGCAAATGCTCTTTTGCGCTCTCGACAGGCATCGGATCTTCCTTCGGAATCATCTTCAGCCATGGCACAAGCCAGAGCAGTGACGCCGCACCCAGAAAGAAGAAAAACGGTCGCCAACCGTAACGCTGAATCAGCATCCCACCCGCGAAAGTCCCCACTGCCGGACCAATCTTCGTCCCTGCATCAATCATTGCGTTCGCAATCCCGCGCTTACTCTCTGGAAATCCAGTCGCAATCATCTTTGAAAAACACGGGTACCCCACGCTCTCTCCTGCCCCGAGCAGCAACCGCGATGCCAGCAGACTTCCAAAGCCGCTTGACACCCCGCCGAGCACCATCGCCACAGACCACACGCCATAGCCTGCTGCATACACTCGATACGCTCCCCAGCGGTCTACGAGTATTCCCACAACCGGCTGCAAGCAGGCATAGGTCCAAAAAAATCCAGACAGCAGAACACCCAACTGCGGTGTGCTCAGTCCCAACTCGGGACGCAAAATTGGTGCCGCCACACCGAGGGTTCCGCGATCCAGATAGTTGATCCAGACAGAGAGGCAGAGCAGCCCGAACAGGGTAGAAGAAATTGGTTTCACAGTGTGTCGTTCCAGTGTCGTTCCAGTCTATGCGCTCCTCTCCGACACTTGGGTATATACTTCCCATGAACTTCAAAACGCAAAAATGAAACTGAAAAAAGTTGACGTTGTCATCTGCGGCGGCGGTTGGACTGGTCTCGCCATAGCCAAGGAACTCGCCACCCGCACTTCCCTCGAAATCGTTGTCCTCGAACGCGGCCCCGCCCAATCCATTTCCGATTACTCGAACAACATGGACGAGGTCGATTACACCCTCCGCATGAAGATGATGCAGAACACAGCGGAAGAAACACTGACGCATCGACACACTCTTCGCGACACCGCAGACCCGGTCCGCCGTCCCGGCCACGTCCGCATCGGCACCGGCACAGGCGGCAGTGGAGAACACTGGTCCGGTGTCACCAACCGCTACCCCGAAGACACCTTCACCATCAAAACCGCGCTCAAAGATCGCTTCGGCAGTTCGCGAATCCCCGAGAACCTAAGCGTCCAGGACTGGACTCTCACCTGGTCCGACATCGAACCCTTCTACACCAGGGTCGAAGAGATGATGGGCATTGGCGGCAAAGCCGGCAACATCCAGGGCCGTCTCATCGACGGCGGAAACATTTTCGAAGGCCCCCGTTCCAAGGAATACCCTGTCGGCCCTCACCGCCAAAGTTTGCCGATGACGGTCTTCGAAAAGGCAGCGCGGCAACTCGGCTATCACCCCTACATCAATCCCGCCGCCACCCTCCCCTTCGACTACAAAAACCCCGACGGCATCGCGCGCCCTGGTTGCGCTTACTGTGGCTTCTGCACGCCCTATGGCTGCATGATCGGCGCCAAGGCCCAACCCACCAATCTTCTCATGCCCATCCTGCGTCGCAAGAAATCCTTCACGCTCCGCAACAACGCCTGGGTCCGCCGCATCCTCCACAAAGACGGCCAGGCCGAGGCCGTTATGTACATGGATGAGAAGGGCAATGAGGTCATCCAGCCGGCCGACATCGTCATCAGCTCTGCCTTCCCTACTGGCAATGCTCGCCTCCTGCTCATGTCGAAGATCGGCACGCCCTACGATCCCCTCACCGGCACCGGCACTCTTGGCCGCAACTTTACTCACCAGATGTCAGGCGGTAGCGGCTTCCAGATTATCTACGACAAACCTCTCCACGGCTACGCCCACGCCGGTGGCCAGTCGATGTCCTTTTCTGATTTCGATAGCTTCAATAAACTTGACCCCGACGCTGGCATCCTCCGTGGTGGCACCTTCACCGGCGGAGGTGGCGGCAGTGGACTGCCCATCAGTTCCTTTGGCAACATTCCGCCCGGCATAGCAACACGCAACTGGGGTGCCGACTGGAAGAAGGCTGCCCTGCTCTATCACGACCGCATGGCAGGCGCGCCCGGCTTCTCTGCCGAGCATCTGGCTTACAAACAGAACTTTCTCGACTTAGACCCCACTTACACCGACAAATGGGGAGACCCGCTCCTTCGCACTACCATCGACTGGACCGATCACGAAGAGCGTGTCCGCGCCTTCGCCGCAAAAATCTCTGCCCAGATGGCAAAAGAGATGGCCTCCGTCTCGGGCGGAAAACTCGTGCAGAGTGAAGGCCGTGGCGCAGGCCGCCGCTCCGGTCGCTACCAGACTGCCTTCTACGCCACTACCCATCTCCACGGCGGTGCCATCATGGGAGACTCTCCAGCCACCGGCGCCGTCAACACCTTTCTCCAACACTGGAGCATGCCGAATCTTTGGGTCATTGGTGCTTCGGCATTTCCCCATGCCGGTGCCACGAACCCCACCATCACTGCCCTCGCCCTCACCTTCCGCGCCGCCGACGCGATGATTGACAAATACCTGAAAAACCCGGGAGCTCTCGCATGAAACGCCGCGAGTTTATTACCATCCCAGCTGCCCTCGCCTTGAATGCACAACAGCCCGAGATCCGCGTCCCCCTGCGCTTCTTTACCGCTGCAGAAGCCAAGCTTGTTGTAGCCGCCACCGAACGCATCTTTCCTAAAGACAACGAAACGCCAGGCGCCACTGAGGCCGCAGTCGTGATCTACATTGATCGCCAACTCGCAGGTCCCCACGGTCGAGACAAGTATCGCTACACCAAAGGTCCCTGGCGCAAATCGATCCCCGAGCACGGCAACCAGGACAAAGCCACTCCTCAGGAAATCTACCGCGAAGGCCTGACCACGCTCGGTGCCGATTTTGTAACGCAATCAGCCGAGGAACAGGACAAGCGCCTCCTTGTTATCGAGAGGACACCCTTCTTCCAGCAGCTCCGCAGCCACACAGTCGAAGGTATGTTTTGTGATCCGGTGCATGGCGGCAACGCGAACCTCATCGGCTGGAAGATGATCGGCTTCCCGGGACCCTTGATGACTTACCGCCAGCAGGAACAAGCACCCGCTCGCCCACCCAGAAGTCTTGAACAAATCAGCGGAAGAAAATTCAAAGCCTGGGAAGACGAAGCCTAGGCAGCGTGCAACCCAAATTATGCACAGCGCGCACAGCTTGAGCACCACGCGCACCAGAAGAAGCGCTTGGGCGGACGGCAATCGGTATTTCTATAAGCGATTCGAGCTTCGTTAGACCTCCTTTCTGCCCGGTTTGGCGCTGGGCGGGCGC